>DATKNA010000105.1:0-6128 GCA_035541595.1 Kineosporiaceae bacterium
ACTGAGCAGGTCAGCCAGGCGGGCTCGGACCAGCGCGCCTCGAGCCTGACCCGGTACCGTCGCCCGGCGACGGCGACGTCCACGGTCCACCGGGGGTCCTCCCCCCGCGCGCGCACCACATGGAGCGCTCCCAGCCCGTCCTCGCCCGTCGCCACCGCGACGTGGTGCAGCGCCGCCTGCTCGACCAGCGGCCGGCCCGCCCGCCCCCGCGAATGCTCGAGGTCCAGCCGGCCGGCGTCGTACCGGCGCAGGGTGGCCACCGCGGTGTCCGGGTCGAGCCCGCCGAACATCTCGCCCCGGGGCAGGACCAGCAGGTTCGCGGCGAACCGGTCGCCGCCGACGTGCGAGCACTCCCACACGTCCCATCCCGTGGCGCGCGCGGCGACCGCCAGGGCGACGGGCCGGCCCCGCACCGCGCAGCACAGGTCGTGCCGCCCCTGGGTGCAGACCAGGGCCAACCGGGACGGGCCTGGAGCGTCCGGTGCGGCGTCGCGGGCGCCGGAGGGGGCCAGGTCGACCTCGAGCAGCTCGTGCTCGTGCCGCCACCGGCCCCAACGGGTCGCCTCCCGCCCCGGCCGGGTGTCGACCAGCGCCCAGGCGCGCGGGGAGTCCTCCGGCGGCTGGGAGTGCCGGCCCGGCCGGCGCACGAGCAGGACCCGGACGCCGGCACGTTCGGCGACGTCCGCGAGCCGGCCGCTGGCGTAGCGGTCGAGGCGACTGTCCGTGGGCCCGACGCGGCCCCAGGGCCCGGGCACCTCCACGAGCAGGAAGCGGACGGCCGGGGGCGCCGTGGCGAACATCGGATCGCGGCGCGCACGGGCACCGTCGGAGCAGCGCGGTCGCGCCGCCGGGTCGGGAATCACGTCGCCGGAATCACTCGGTCGTGACGACGGCGGAGCGTAGCAAGGTCCGGGCCACGTCCAGCCGGGCGGCGTCGTCCATGGCGTCGTCATCGCCGGAGGCCAGCTCGGACACGCTGAGCACGTCCCCGGCCAGCAGCCGACGCAGGCCTCGCTCGACCGAGGTGGGCAGGGTGAGCGTGGTCTCCGCGGTCGCCACGACGATCTCGCCCCCGCTCACCTCGACGTCCGCGGCGAGCGATCGGCGCCAGCGCAGCCGGGTCCCGAGATCGACGACCGAGAGCGCCCGCGCCAGCGCGACGGGGCCGACGGGCTCGGCGCGGGAGGCGTCCTCGGCGAGCCGGCGCAGGCGGCGAACGACGGGCCCGACGTGCGCGTCCTCCTGCAGGGCCGCCCGCAGCGAGTCGATGGTCTCCTGCAGCTCCAGCCCGACCGCGCCGGGGTCGGTGACGTCGATGCCGAGCGGGAGCGGCACGCGCAACGCCTCCACGTCCTCGAGCGCGTGGAGCAGGCCTGCGAGCAGGTGAGTCCTGCTCCAGACGTGGACGCCGACCGTGAGGTGCGCGCTGGTCTCGCCGAGCGCCTGGGCCGCGTGCACGAAGCCGGCCGGCAGGTAGAGGGCGTCCCCGGGCCGCAGCACGACGTCGAGCACAGGGTCGGTTCGTGCGGCGGCCTCGACCGCCGCCCTGCGGTCGCCCCACGGCTGGTCGCGGGTGGGGTGGCGCAGGACCGGCTCGTGCACGATCCACCGCTTCTGGCCCGCCACCTGCAGGACGAAGACGTCGTGCACATCGTAGTGGTCCCCGAAGCCCCGCGCCTGCGCCGGCGTGACGTAGGCGTTGACCTGCACCGGGTGGCCGAGGTCGCGGGTCAGCGCCTGGGCGAAGTCGATCAGCGGCGGGTGCGTGCGGTGCAGGCCCTGCAGCACGATCGTCGCGCCGTCCGCGAACAGCCGGGCGAGTGCGGCGTCGTCCACCTGGTCGGCGATGGTGGCGCCGACACCTCCGCTGCGGGTGAACCGGGACGCCGAGAACGTCTGCCCGTCGCGGGCGACTCGGAGGAAGGGCGTTCGCAGGCCCTGCCGGGAGATGAGGTGGTCGACGGTGTCGAGGTCGAGCAGGTCATCGAACCCCGTGCGGAGCTGCTCCCTGGTGCTGAGCGAGCACTCACGGCCCCAGACGCGCTCGGCGAAGACGTCAGGCGCGAGGTGCGTGCAGCGCCGGAGGGTGGGCCGGTCGGCACCGGCCTCGCCCCGGGCACCCGTCACGTCCACCTCAGCGAGCTGCGCCACGGTCGGCCCCGCCGTCGGCGCCACCGTCCGCGCCCCCGTCGGCCCCGCCGTCCGCGCCCCCGTCGGCCCCGCCGTCCGCGCCACCGTCCGCGCCCCCGTCGGCGCCACCGTCCGCGCCACCGTCGGCCCCGTCGTCAGCGCCACGATCGTGATCGCCGCTCACGCCGCCGTCCGCAGATCCTTCGGTGTCGAACTGGCTGTCGTCCATGTCCACTCCTTCGTGGCCGCTCCCGGCGGCTCGCCCAAGACGTCGATCAGAGCTGGGGCGGCCTGCCCCCGGCAGGGCCCGCCGCCACCCCGCACGCTATGACCATCAGGTCGAGGACGCAGGTCGGGCCCGGCGCGTCGCGGCCGACGCCGGCCGACGCCGCAGGATGTCACCCTCGACCCGACCGCGCGTTCCCAACGCCGGCGCGCCTACCCCTCCGTTACCCTCCGTCGTCTACCCTCCGTCGTCGAACCAGGCGCGCTCCTGCGGGCCACCGACAGCCACCTCCTCGGCCTCACGCAGGGCACGCAGCACGTTGCGTCCGGCGAGGCGGCGCAGCTCGTCGTCGCTCCACCGGCGGGCGCGCAGCTCGGCGAACAGCGCGGGATAGGCCGCCACGTCCTCGAGCCCGACCGGGAGCACGTCCACGCCGTCGAAGTCACCGCCGATGCCGACGTGGTCGACACCGGCGACCTCGCGGACGTGGTCGACATGGTCCGCGACGTCCACCAGGGTGGCCGTCGGGGCGGGATGCGCCTCGCGCCACGCGGCCCGCAGGAGGTCGACCTCGCCCGGGGAGTCCGGGTACTCCGCCCGCCAGGCGCGCTCGGCCTCGGCGAGCTCGAGCCACACCTCGGCGACCGGCTGCGAGACGAACCCGGGCACGAACGTCACCATGCACACGCCCCCGTTGACGCGCAGCCGCTGCAGCACGTCGTCCGGCACGTTGCGCGGGTGGTCGCACAGCGCGCGGGCGCCGGAATGGCTGAAGATCACGGGAGCGACCGTGGCCGCCAGGGCGTCCCGCATGGTCGACGGCGCGACGTGCGACAGGTCGACGAGCATGCCCAACCGGTTCATCTCCTGCACGACCTCGACGCCGAACGCGGTGAGCCCGCCGTGTCGCGGCTCGTCCATCGCCGAGTCCGCCCAGGACGTCGCGTGGTTGTGGGTCAGCGTCATGTACCGCGCCCCGAGCGCGTACATCATCCGCAGCGCGCCGAGCGAGTCCCCGATCGAGTGCCCGCCCTCGATCCCGGCCAGCGAGGCGACGCGCCCGGAGCCCGCGACCCGGACCACCGCCTCGGCCGTGAGCGCCAGGCCGAGGTCGGCCGGGTAGCGGGCGACGAGCCGGTGGAAGGCGTCGAGTTGCTCGAGCGTGGCCGTCACGGCCTCGTGCCCGGGGAGGTCGGACGGCACGTAGAGCGACCAGAACTGAGCGCCGACGCCGCCGGCGTGCAGCCGGCGCAGGTCGGTGTGCAGCCCCGGCGCGGGCCGGGCGAGATCCAGGCGGTCGAAGTCGTAACCGACCCGCAGCCGCAGCAGCCACAACAGGTCGTTGTGCCCGTCGACCAGCGGCGCGTCGCGGAGCAGGCTCCGCAGGTCCTCGTGGCCGGCGGTCGGCCAGCCGACACCCGTGACGGGGTCGCCCGTGCCGTGCCCGACGGTGCGGCCGGCACCAGGCCCGGGCGCGCCCGCCGTCATGCCGGCACCAGCGGGGGAGCCGACTCGGCGAGGGCGGCGAGCGCGGCGGTGAACACCTGGGCGGGTGGCGTGACGAGGCCGGCGCCCACCTGGCCGGTCCCGGCGACGCGTCCGGCCATCCCGGTGTTGATCTGCGGCAGCACGCCGGTCCGGACGACGGCGGCGACGTCGATGCCGGTCGGAGTTCCCCGGAACTCCAGGACGGGTATGCCGAACGCGGGGTTCTCCGCGAGAGTGATCTCGTACATTCGCCGGGTGGTGGCGAGCGCGAACGGCACGTCGCCGCCGACGAACCGGACGATGGCCGGTGCGGCGGCCATCGCGAAGCCGCCGATGCCCGCGGTCTCGGTGATGGCGGAGTCGCCGATGTCGGGGTTGGCGTCGTCGGGCCCGTAGTCGCCCAGGTACAGCCCCTCCGGGACGGTCGCCGGACGGGTGAACCACTCCTCGCCCGTGCCGGAGACCTGGATCCCGAAGTCCGTGCCGTTGCGCGCCATGGCGACGACCACCGACGACCCCGGGACGTCGCGGGCGGCGTCCGCGGCGAGCTTGCAGGCGGGCATGGCGAGGTTGAGGAAGAAGTGGTCGTTGCCGGCGACGAAGGCCGCTGCGCGGGCGATGTCCGTCCGGGGGAACGGCGAGTCGATCATCGCCGGCAGGAGCTCCCGGAGCAGCATGAGCGTCCCGGCGCGGTTCCGGTTGTGCCCCTCGTCCCCCATCTGGAGCATCTGCGCGACGATCGCCTTGACGTCGACGCCGCCGGCGGCGTCGCGAACCGTGCGCACCGCGGAGGCCAGCAACGGCCCGAGGACGTCGGCCATCCACCGCAACCGGTCGAGGACCTCCGGGCCGTAGGCCCCGTATCGCAGCACCGCGCCGAGACCCTCGTTGAGCGGGCACCAGGCCCGGCCGTCGTGCACCGGGTCCTCGAGTTCGAAGACCCACATGGAGGGGGAGACGACGCCGGCCATCGGCCCCACGGCGTGCCGATGGTGGCAGGGCTCCAGCGTGATCCCCTCCCCCGCCGACAGCGTCGCGGCGGCCTCGTCGGGGTCCGCCGCCAGCCCTTCGAAGACCATCGCCCCCTGCAGCGCCCCGCGCAGCGGTCCGGACGCCCGGTGCCAGTCGATCGGCGGGCCCGCGTGCAGGAACGTGCCGCGCTCCAGCCCCAGCGCCTCCCGGGCGGGCCGGACGTCGACCAGTCGGGCCCCGGCGGCCAGCATGCGGCCGACGGCGGTGGCGTTGGCGTCGGCGCGGCGGGGGTCGCCCAGGACCCGGTCGAGGGGGTCCTCCACGCCGTGGCCGGCGCCCAGCGGCGGCCCCCAGTCGACCGTCGCCACCTCGACCGCCTGAGCTCGCAGGGCCTCGGCGAACAGCGCGACGCCGGTCGCGACGACCGTCGGCTCCCCCTCGAGCAGCCGGCTCATCCGCGCGCTCCCTGGACGTCGCCGGCCAGCAGCCGGACCGCCGTGCGGGCGGCGTCCGCGTTCGACAGGTGCACTGACGCGCCGGTCGCGCGCAGGCGCTCGGCCTGGCCGTCGAGGTTCTGCGGGTCACCCTCCGTTCCGCACAGCGACACCACGATCGCGACGTCGGCGAGCGCGGCGGCGGTCTCGAGCGCCGGGGTCAGCTCCCGGGCCGGGTCGGGGCTGGCGGCGTGGCCGAGGACCACGTCGAGGAGCAGGACGACACCCTCGCCGCGTGCCGTCGCCTCCTCGGCCCGGCGCATGATCCACTCTGCCCGCAGCGACCCGTCGATCATGGGGTGCGGCCGGCCCCGGGTCAGCTCGTCGTCCCCGAAGTCGATCATCACGTGCCCGCCGGTGGCGGTCGGTTCCGGGCTCGTCGTCGGTGCCCCGGGGAGGGGGATGTTCGATGGGATGGGTCCGAGCGCGTCGGCCGCGATGATCATCGCCTCGTCGCACAGCGTCCCGCCGCTGAACGCGCCGAGCAACCGGGTGTAGCGGCCGGTGCGTTCGACCGGCGCTCGCCACCAGCGCGGCTCGCGCCAGGGCAGGCCCAGCGCACGGACCACGCCTTCGACGGCAGCCGTGAGGTCGGGCCGGCCCGGACCGAGCAACGCCGTGCACACCGGCGTCCGGAGCCCTGCGATCAAACCCCCGAGTTCGGCCTCGACCTCGGGCGCGGGCGGCTTGCTGACGAGCACGATGCGCTCGGTGCCGGGGTCGGCGTCGAGCATGGTGAGCGCCCGCCGCGCCGAGGCGGCACCCACCGCGGCCGAGAGGTCCCGGCCGCCGACGCCCAGGCAGTGCCGCACCCCGAC
>DATKNA010000106.1:0-2677 GCA_035541595.1 Kineosporiaceae bacterium
CCTCTGAAGGGCGCCGGGCTCGCGACCAGCCCAATCGCCCGCCGAAGGTACTAGCCGAGGACCCCGCCCGTACCGTTGCCAAAGGGCACCGCTGCCGGTCTCCTGTCACCACGCGGTGAGAACGTCCGTCACGACGTCTCACCGGTCCGGGCAGCGCCCGCGGGCGTGCCGGACGACGAGCGAGCAGGGGACGCGACGACATGATGCCTTCTGGTGGCATACGGAGACACCGACGCTGGGCATTCGCGCTCACAGCGCTGGTGATCGCGGTGCTCGCGAGCAGCAGCGCCAGCGTCACGCTCGCGGTCTACACCGCCTCAAGGACCTCGACCGCGTCGTTCGCGACGGGAACGCTCGGCAAGCCCACGGTCACGCTGGCCAGGGGTGCCGGCAACTCCGTTGTCGTCTCGTGGACCGCGGTTCCCGCGTCCGGGTCGGTGCAGTACTCCGTCACGCGCGACGGCGGCGCACCCAGCGGCAACTGCCCCACCGCTGCGGCACCGGCGGCCGTCCTTGGCTGCACGGACCAATGGCTCTCGAGCGGCTCCCACGCCTACACGGTGACCGCGGTCTACCAGGGCTGGACGGCCACGAGCAACCCCGTGTCCATCATGGTCACCACGCCGACCCTCACCTTCAGCAGCAGGGCAGCCGCTGACGGGTACATCGCGGTCACGGTGGCCGGGACCGGCTGGACCCCGAAGGTGGTCGTCACGATCACCTACGCGTTCAACTCGCAGACGCAGATGGCCCTCGCCCCGTTCGGCCTCAACCCCACATCCTCGAACTCCGGCGCCTTCACGGTGAACTGGGAGGACAACTGCATCGACGGCGACGGCAACCAGCAGCGGGCCGACGTGCCGGCGTGGGTCTGGGCGACCGACGGCACCTACTCGATGATCGCGACCGGCACGATGGTCTGCAGCCAGTACAGGCACTGACGGGGGCGGCCCGTCCAGAAGAGCGCGGACGGACCGTCGGCGCGGGCCGTCAGGGCCTGGTCACATCCTGGCGCGGTACCAGGCGATCCCGCCGAGGTACGACAGCGCGAGGACCGCGCCGACCCAGGCGTAAGGCATGGCGTCGCCGCCTACGAACGTCGCCACGAGGAACGCGACCACCAGGACGACGGCTGTCGCCTGCGCCGCCAGCGAGAGCGCGCGCTCGTTGATCATCGACCAGCGCTCATCAACGGACCTGCCGGCCAGCAACTGCGCCACGTCGGAGCGTCGCTGGAGCAGCTGCACCGCGGCTCCGTAGCCGACGACGACGAGGACGCTGACGGCGACCTGCCATGGGGCGGCGTGCTGCCCCATCAGCGCGATCGCGATCAGCACGCCGAGCACGAGGCTCAGCGCGAGAACCATCCATCTAGTCATCTCGAGCCTCGTCGTCATGGAAGATCTCCTCGATGGGTCGCCGGAAGAACCGGGCGACCGCGAAGGCCAGTGGCAGCGACGGCAGGTAGCGCCCCGTCTCGATGGCATTGACCGTCTGGCGCGAGACGCCCAGGGCAGCTGCGAGCTGGCCCTGGCTGATGCCCTGGTCCTCGCGCAGTCGGCGGACGTCGTTCGTCATGCCTGTAAAGCTAACTTGACAAGGCCACGTTGTCAAGTCTCCTTTACAGGCGAGCGCGTCGCCGGGCACCCTCGGCGAGGCAGGAGCAAGGCCGCGAACCGTCGATCCTCCGCCGTGGTGGGGCTAGCCCCACTGCCAAGATGCCCGCTGCCCGGCTGGGACGCGCCGCCCGCGACGGCTACGTTGACAGCATCAACGAACCCGCACCTGCCCCGGGAGGGAAGGAGCCCACCATGCGACGCCTGCTCGCGGTCGCGGCCACGGTCGCGATCCTCATCCTCGCCTTCGCCCCCGCCGCCCTCGCGGCCGACACGGTCAGCTGGACTGGGCGCGGTGCGATCGTCTCGTACGACGGCACGGTGGACGTGCCGGCGGGACAGACGGTCGACGGGCTGGTCGTGATCAACGGCACCGCCACGATCGAGGGCAATGTCGACTCGATCGTGCTCGTGCGGAGCACCGCGACGCTCACCGGAGCGACGGCCCGCAACGTGCTGGTGGTGGACAGCACCGCCAGCCTCGGCCCGGGGACGACGGTGACCGGCCAGGTGACCACCCTCCGCGGCGACGTCGTGCGCGACGCGACAGCCGTCGTCATGGGTCGAACGACCGCGCTCGACGCGAACCTCGCGGCTCTCGCCGTGGCCCTCATCCCGATCCTCATCGTCGTCTGGGTCGGTGTGTATGTCGCGATGGTCGTCGCCGGGCTGGCGCTTGCCGCCTTCGGCGCTCGCCAGGTCCGCACGGCCGAGCAGCTGATCACCCGCAGGCCGGGTCAAAGCCTCGTCGCGGGCCTCATCGCCACGATCGCCCTGCCGGTGCTCTTCGGGGTGCTGACGCTGACCGTCATCGGCGCACCGATCGGCCTCGCGATGCTGCTCGTCGGCCTGCCGCTGCTCGCCTTCATCGGCTGGCTCGTGGCCGCGATCTGGGTCGGCGACTGGCTCCTCGGCAAGCGCGGCCCGGTCGAGGCGCACCACCCGTACCGGGCGGCCGTCCTCGGGGTTGTCGTCCTCGCCGTCGCCGGGCTCCTGCCCCTCGTCTCGCTCATCGCCACGCTCTTCGGGATCGGCGCGGTCGTCCTGGCCGCGTGGGACGG
>DATKNA010000107.1:0-3309 GCA_035541595.1 Kineosporiaceae bacterium
TCGTCGTCCGCGAGGATGGCCCAGCCGGTGGAGACCACGCGGCAGAAGGCGGCGGCACGCTCCAGCGCGACCGCGAAATCGCCGGTGAACGCGCCGGCGAGGACGGCGTCCGCCATCGCCATCACCTCATCGGCGCCGGGCGGCTCGGCCACGCCTGCGACCACCTCGTGCACCTGGGCTCGCCAGCGACCGGTGTCGTAGCCGCGGGCGACGTCGCCGGGATCCCGCCGGATCCCCGCCCGCAGGGCGTACAGCCGCCACAGGGCGCCGGGCAGCGTGTCCGCAGGTCGACCGGCCCACAGGACCGCGACCTCGTCGATCCCGTGCTCGTCGGTCAGCGCGACCAGCCGCGCGGTCACGGCGTCGTCTCCGCTGCGGCCGTGCCGGACCAGCGCCTCGGCCGTCACGTGCGCGGCCTCCACGCGCTGGGCAGGGTCGGGGCCACCGGCGAACGTGTCGGCGGCGACAGGGCCGAGCAAGGTCGGCCGGCGGGGCCGCCGGGCCGAGGGTCTGTCCGGGGTCACGGGCCCCATCGTCGCACCCGGGCTCGGCGTCGCCCAGTTCGCTGGGCCGTCGCGCGGCCGTGACCTGCCGGCCCGGGCTCCGCCAGGCACCCGTGGTCGCCCGACCCGACGCGCGATGCCCTGCCCTCCAGGAGTCGCACGGAGGACAGGAGCAGGGGCGCACCCGCCGCGGCGGATGCGCCCCTGTCTGGAAGCGGCGTCAGATTCCGGCGGGCACCGAACGGACCGGCTGCTTCTGCTGCGGGACGATCGGCCGGATGACCGAAGCCTTCGGCTGAGCCGGCGTGACGGCCGAACGGCTCGAGGCGATCGGCGCGACGGGGGCCGGCTTGACGATCGCGGGCGCGACCGGCCTCCGCGGGGACACGGAGGCGGCCTTCGCGACCGCGGGCTTCGGAGCGTGGACCCGCTTGGCGGCCGGCTTGACCGTGGCCGTGGTCCGCTTGGCGGCCGGCGTGACCGTGGTCCGCTTGGCGGCGAGCTTGACCGTCGTCCTCTTGGCGGCCGGCGTGACCGTGGCCGACGTCCGCCGTGTGGACGCCGTACGCGAGGGGGTGGAGGTGCGCCCGGCCGTCGTGGCTGCGGCCGCCCGGGTGCGAGTGCTCGTCGCGGCCGGCTTCGCGCGCCGGGTGGTGGCCGCGCGTGAACCCGCCTTGGCGGCCCGGGTCGTCGTCGACGCGGTCTTCGTCGCGGTCCCGGACGTGCCCTTCGCCGCGGGCTTGGCCATGGTCGTCACGCGCCTGACCGGCTTGGTGCTCTTGGTGGGCCTCGCCTGGGCGGCCGTGCTGTCCTCGAGGGCGGCACCGACGGCGCTGCGGCGGACCGAGGCGACGCCGCTCAGGGCCGCGGCCTTAGAACCGTACGCCTGCGACGACGCGACGATCTGACCGTTGGGCGCGTGCAGAGTGAACCGGAACTTGCCGGCGCTGTCCTTGCTCAGGGTGAACTTCGCGGGCACGAATGCCTCCAGATCGGGGCGGACGCGCGCTGCGGCCGCCGGTGGGCTCCGATCGAGCACTGGAGTGCTCGTCGGGATCACGCTTCGGCCGCACTCGCCCGGAGCTTGATGCCTTCGAGTGAAGTTTCTCCGGACGCGATCTGAGGGCATGTGGTCGTAGATGCTCCGACGCCCCCGAGCGCCGATACCGTGCCCACGACATGGGCGCTCGCCGGCCCAGGCGTGATCGACGGGTCGACGGCCGGACAGCCCGACACGCCGCACGGGCGGCGGCGTGTCGGGCGGATCGGATGTATTTCGGCTGATCATGGCGGCTGGATCGGACGCGGGTCTCAGCTGATCATGCGAGCCCCGTCAGCCGACGTTCGGTTGATCATGACGGGCTCACCTGACCGGCCGGGGCAGACCACCGGGCGAGCGCTCAGCTGACGACGTCCTTGTGGAGGAAGTGCCACCAGGCGGCGGCGAAGAGGACCAGTGAGTACGTGAGCGACCACAGAGCGCCGCGGGCGACCTGGTCCCAGACGATGGTCGGGCCGAGCAGGTCCGTCCATGCGTACTGGTAGTGCGTCGGCAGGGCCTGCCGCCAGTCGCCGAGCGCGGTGACGGCGTCCAGGATGTTGGAGACGATGACGAGCAGCACCGCGCCGCCGACGGCGCCGAGGGGGGCGTCGGTCCACACCCCGAGCAGGAACGCCAGTGCCGAGACGAAGAGCAGCGTGACGGCGAGGTAGGCCACCACGAGCCCGAGCCTGATCAACCCCTCGCCCGTGTCGAAGGTCGTGCCGAGCGGCGTCCGGGCCGGGTTCCAGCCGTAGAAGAGTCCGCCGGCCAGGTACGCCACGGCCGTCAGGAGGACCATGGCGACGAGGGAGAACGCCAGCGCCACCAGCAGCTTCTGCCGGAGCAGCCGGCTGCGCGGGACCGGCGCCGCGAGCAGGTACCGCAGGCTCGACCAGCTCGCCTCGCTGGCCACCGTGTCACCCGCGAACAGCGCGAAGACCACCACCAGCAGGAAGCCGGTGGCCGCGAACAGGGTGAACATCGTGAAGTTCGCCGCGCCGCTCGTCGCCAGGTCGACGAAGCCGGGGGCGCCGCGCCGGTTGCTGCCGCTGCCGAGCTGGAAGGCGGCGACGAGCAGGAACGGCAGCACGATGAGGAATCCGAGGGTGAGCCGGGTTCGGCGGCGCGTCCACTGACGCCGGGTCTCCACCCGCAGGGGCAGTGTCCGGCCGGGCGAGTACCCCGCGGCTGCCCCGTCCGGCCCCGCCGCGGCCTCGCCGCCGACCAGGTGGTCGATCCCGTGGTGCGTGCCCCGCGTGGGCATCAGTCCTCCCCCACCAGCGCGAGGAACGCCTCTTCGAGGCCTCGCTGCGGCGTGATCCGGTCGACGGCGAGTCCGTCGGCGACGAGCAGCCGCACGAGCTCGCTGCGGGGCGTCCCGACGAGCTTGAGGGTGATCCCGCTGGGCGTGGTCGCCACCTCGCGCGCCCCGTCGAGCGACGCTGCCACCTCGGCGGCTCGCTGGGGATCGTCGACGTCCACCACCAGGGATGTCGCCGAGCCCACCAGCTCCGCCACCGGGCCCTGCGCCACCAGCCGCCCCTGGTGCATGACGACCACGTGCGTGGACGTCTGCTCGACCTCCGCCAGCAGATGGCTGGAGATGACGACAGTGCGACCCGTCGCGGCGTACCTGGCCAGGACTTCCCGCATCTCCCGGATCTGCGGCGGGTCCAGCCCGTTGGTCGGCTCGTCGAGGACCAGCAGGTCGGGCAGTCCGAGCATCGCCTGGGCGATGGCGAGGCGCTGCCGCATGCCGTGGCT
>DATKNA010000108.1:0-17831 GCA_035541595.1 Kineosporiaceae bacterium
GTCCGGGGGGCTGAACCGGACGGCGTTGGCCACCAGGTTCGCCAGGGCACGCTCGAGCAGGGCCGGGTCGGCCAGCACGTCCGGGACGTCGTCCGGGACCCGGATCACCACGTCCCGGGCCGCGGGCCCGACGGCGTCGACGACGGCCGGCACGACCTCGGCGACGCCGATCGCCTGCAGCGACAGGGCCAGCGCCCCGGCCTGCAGCCGGCTCATGTCCAGCAGGTTCTCCACCAGGGCGCGGAGCCGGTCCAGCGACTCCTCAGCCGTGGCCAGCAACTCCAGCCGGTCCCCTTCGCTGAAGTCGACATCTCGGCTGCGCAGGCTGCTCACCGCGGCCGTGGCGGAGGCCAGGGGCGTGCGCAGGTCGTGGCTGACGGCGTTCAGGAGTGCGGTGCGGAGCTGGTCGACCTCCGCCAGGGTCTCGGCTGCGGCCGCCTGCTCGGCCAGCCGTTCCTGGCGCAGCGCTACCGCCGCCTGCGCCGCGAACGCCTCGACCACCCGGCGGTCGGCGGCCTCCACGGCATGTCCTCGCAGCACCAGGGCCGTTCGGCCGTCCACCATGACCTGCGCGTCACCCTCGGATGGCGACGCCGCCGCCAGCCCCCCGACGCTCGCGGCCACCTGCCAGCGCTCGCTGTCACGGTCGCCGTCCGCGGCGCCGACGCGCTCCAGGAGCGTGACGTCCTCGAGAGCGAAGGTCTCGCGCAGTTGGCCGAGCAGCGCGGTCAGCGGCCGCCGCCCGCGCACCACGCTGCCGGCCAGGGTGAACAGGGTGGCCGCCTCGGCCCTGGCACGCGATGCCTCCCGGGTCCGCCGGGCGGCCAGGTCGACGACCGTGCTCACCGCCGTCGCCACGACGAGGAATGCCAGCAGGGCGAAGAGGTTCTGCCGGGCCGCCACGGCGAACTGGTGCAGGGGCGGGGTGAACGAGTAGTTGAGCAGGAGGAACCCGACGACGGCGGCGACCAGGGCCGGGGCCAGACCGCCGACGATCGCGACCGCCACCACCACGAGCAGGAAGGCCAGGATGTCGGTCGGCAACGACAGCTGCGCCTGGACGCCGATCAGGACCAGCGCGAGCAGCGACGGACCGGCGACGGCGAGCACGAAGCCCGCTGCCCGGCGCCGGGCGGAGAGCCCGCGCTCGATGCGGCGCGGCCCACGGCGCCGGGACACCGCCTCGTGGGTGACGAGGTGGACGTCGATGGAGCCGGAGTCCGCGGACGTGGTGGCGCCGACGCCGGGGGCGAGCATCCGCGCCAGCCGCCCCCGCCGGCTGACGCCCAGGACGAGCTGGGTGGCGTTGACGCCGCGGGCGAACTCGAGCAGCGCGCGGGCCACGTCGTGGCCGGCGACCAGGTGGTAGGTGCCGCCGAGGCTCTCGACCAGGGCCCGCTGCCGGGCCAGGTGCGCGGGGTCGCCTCCGCCCAGTCCGTCGTTGTGGGACACGTGCACGGCCATGAGATCCGCGCCCTTGCTCCGAGCGGCGATCCGCGCCGCCCGCCGGATCAGCGTGTCCCCCTCCGGGCCGCCGGTCAGTGCGACCACCACTCGCTCCCGGATGTCCCAGGTGGAGGCGATGCCGTGGTCGGCGCGGTACCGGTCGATCCGCTCGTCCACGTAGCCGGCCAGCCAGAGCAGGGCCAGCTCGCGCAGCGCGTTCAGCGTCCCGATCGGGACGTCGTTGCCGAGCGCTGGGTCGATCGTCTCCGGCGGGAAGGCATGGCCGTCCGCGAGCGGGCTCCGCAGCGCCTCCGGCGCCAGGTCGACCAGCTCGATCTGGTCGGCGCGGCGCACGACCTCGTCGGGCAGGGTCTCGCGCTGCTCGACCCCGGTGATCTTCTGAACCACGTCGCCGAGGGAGTCCAGGTGCTGCACGTTCAGGGTGGTGATCACGGTGATGCCGCCGTCGAGCAGCTCCTGAACGTCCTGCCAGCGCTTCTCGTGGCGGGAGCCGGGGGCGTTCGTGTGCGCCAACTCGTCGACGAGGGCCACCTGGGGGCGCCGGGCCAGGACGGCGTCGACGTCCATCTCCTGCAGGTTCGCGCCGCGATGGGCGACGACGCGCCGCGGGACGACCTCGAAGCCGGTGACCAGCTCCTCGGTGTGCCGGCGGTCGTGGGGCTCGACGTAGCCGATGACGACGTCCGTGCCGTGCGCCAGCCGGAGGCGGCCTTCCTCCAGCATCCTGTACGTCTTGCCGACCCCGGGGGCCGCCCCCAGGTAGACGCGCAGCTGCCCGGTCACCGCGGCCTTCCCGCAGCGGCCTCGGCGTGCCGATCGGGCGGGCCGCCGCGCCACGCACGCTCCACGCGGACACCTTGCCACGCGGCCCGCAGGCCGGTCGCACCTCCCGCATGGTCACCCCTGCGGGCCGGACCGGTTCGCGGCGCGCCTCAGTCCAGCGGGCGGGTGGAACCGGACGGCTGGGGGACGCGCTGACGCGGGACGAGCGGGGGGGCCGGCGCGTGGCTCGGGCCGGGCGCGGGCCCGTCCTGGACGTCGGCGGTCGCGGCGACACCGGTCGCGACGCCGGCGGTCGCGCCGGCACGCCGGTCGACGGACGCCGTGGGGTCCATCGCCCCCCGCCGGCGCTCGAGACACCGGCGCTCGCGCCAGCGGCGTACGCCGCCGAGGAGCAGACCGAGCGCCGCCGCCAGGCACAGCACACCGAGCCGGACCAGATCCGCGCGGCCGTGCCAGACGAGGTCGCCACGGTGGCCCTCGACGAACCCGTCGAACAGCAGGGAGCCGACACCGACGCTGACGGCCACGGCGGCCGTGTCGACGACCCATGCGGCGAACGCCGCGAGCCCGACCGCGAGGACGCCGAGGCGGGCATCGATGCCGGGCCCGGTCACGGCCGACGGGACGGCGCAGCAGATGACGGCCGCCAGCGTGCCCGTGGTCATCGTGATGCCGAGGGGCACCCCGCGCGCCATGGTCACCGTCCAGGCTTCGTGACGGGCTCGTCCCCGTCGCGGGGCAGCCAACGTCACCCGTCGCGGGGACGGAAGGCGTCTTCACGAAACCCCTACGCGGCGGCGGTCCTCTTTGACGCGGTCTTCACGCCGCCCGGCCGGGACGCCGTGCCCAGCCGGTGCTGTGGTGCTCACCCGGTGCTGTGTTGCCCCGTGAGGTCGGGCTGGCTCGTCATGCTCCCGACGACCTCGTCAGCTGCGGACGACGTTGCGCAGCGGCCGTCCGCCGGCGTACCGCTCCAGCTGGTCCCGCAGCAGCGCCCGGGCGCGCGGCGGGAACGCCGTCGTGTCGCCCCCCACGTGCGGGCTGACGAGCACGTTCGGGACGTGCCACAGCGGGTGGTCCGCCGGCAGAGGTTCGGGGTCGGTGACGTCGAGCGCGGCCAGCAACCGGCCGGACGCGAGCTCGGCGAGGAGGGCGTCGGTGACGACCACCGGCCCGCGCGCCACGTTGACGAGCAGCGCGCCGTCGGGCATCGCGGCCAGGAAGTCGGCGTCGACCATGCCGCGCGTCGCGTCGGTGAGCGGGACGGCGAGGACGACGACATCGTGCTGCGGGAGCAGGGTGGGCAGCTCGTGGACGGCGTGGACGGTGCCGTGGGAGTCGTCCCGGGCCCGGGTGCCCACCCGGGTGAGCGATACCTCGAACGGCGCGAGCCGGGCCGCGATCGCCCCTCCCACGCGGCCGGTCCCCACGAGCAGCACCCGACGGTCCGCGAGCGCCGGACGGGTGCCCGGGGCCCACACGCCACGCTCGGCGGCACGCACGAAGTCGGGGAACCCGCGCAGGACGGCGATCGCGAGGCCGACGGCGAGCTCGGCGGTCGAGGTGTCGTGCACGCCGGCGGCCGTAGCGAGGGTGACCCCGGCGGGGACATGGGGCAGGACGTTCTCGTAGCCGGCGGTCAGGGTCTGGACCACGCGCAGCGACGGCAGCTCCGCGAGTCGGCCGAGCACGGCCGAGGCGCCCATGTAGGGCAGGACGACGACACCGGGATCGAGCGTCGTCGGAGCGGTCATGTCCCAGACCCGGACGTCGACAGGCTCCTCACCGCTCGGCCAGAGCCCCAGCCAGCTCTCGTCGGGCACGGTGACGATGGGCAGGTTCACGACGCACTCCTACCACGCACCGCCCTCTCCCCACCCCCGACCCTCCCTACCGTGATCATGCAACCCCCCGTGATCATGCAATCCGTGTCGATCACGTGACTGTGTGGTTACTTGATCGACACGGATTGCATGATCACGGGTGAGCGATCCTGTGAGTCTCGCCACGTTCGAGGCGGTCATCGCCGAAGGCCCGGGGTAGCCGTCCGCACACGGAATGAACAAAGGCCTTTGGCTGCGGCACGCATCCGCCGATCACTATTGGACGCTCGGACCGCCGGCGGGACGTCCCCCCCTGACCTGGTCCGACGTCGTCGATGAGAGGAGGTGGACGAGCGGCGCCCCGAGGCGCCGAGGTGACGGTGCGTGTGCGAGAATCCTCTCTGGCGATCACCCTTGGTGACGATCGAGCGACCTCCCGACGCCGACTCGGCGACGGCTGTTCGCTGACTGGTCACTACTCGTCATGACTACCTCCACCGATCGTGGGGTAGAACTGAAATGTGTACGCCACGAGCTGGCCCGGAGCGTCACTCTCCGCACACAGCCGGATGCCACCCGAAGGGAGCACATCCGCGCGACCCTTTGTACGTAGAGCAACTATCGGTCGCTTGATGTGTTCTTTGCGTATCTCGGGGGTACGTTCGCGACCAAGGAGCAAGGTTCGCGTTCCGGCCGACAGGCGGGGGGCCAACGGCAACGACCGGGCCGAGATGGTGCTCCGTGGCCCTAACTGGGAGAGCGCATGCGCATCGGTCTGATCGCAGCACCCTGGATTCCCGTACCACCGCCGAACTACGGCGGAACCGAGCTGATCGTCGACCACATCGCGCGGGGGCTGGTGGCGCGAGGGCACGACGTCCGGCTGTTCACCGTCCCCGAGTCCACCTGCCCGGTGGACAGGGACTGGGTCCTGCCCAAGGCCGCCGAGCCGATGGGCTTCACGGTGCCGGAGGCGCAGCACGTCCTGGCGGCCTACAAGGCCTTCGACGACGTCGACGTCATCCACGACCACACCGTTCTCGGCCCCGCGCTGGCGGCCGGCCACAAGCACCCGGACATCCCGGTCGTGTTCACGAACCACAACCTGGTCACGCCGCAGACCCGCCCGCTGCTGCACGTCGCCGCGGCAGTCGGATCCCTCGTCGCGATCTCCCGCGACCAGTACTCCCGTGACCCCGACATCGAGATCTCCGCGGTCATCCACCACGGCATCGACGTCGGCCGGTACCCGTTCGGCCCCGGCGGCGGAGGCTATGCGATGTTCATCGGCCGGATGAACCCCGACAAGGGGCCGGAGCGGGCCATCCGCATCGCTCGCGCCGCCGGCATGCCCCTGATCATGGTCGCGAAGATGTGGGAGCCCGGCGAGAAGGCGTTCTTCAAGGACGTCGTCGAGCCCATGCTGGGGCCGGACATCGACCTGCGGCTCACGAGCACGCGCGAGCAGACGGTCGAGTTGCTGCGCCACGCCGAGGCGCTCATCAACCCGATCAGCTGGCACGAGCCCTTCGGTCTGGTGATGCCCGAGGCGATGTCCAGCGGGACGCCGGTGCTGGCGTTCGCGCGGGGCGCGGCGCCCGAGATCATCCACCACGGCGTCACCGGTTGGCTCGGCGCGGACGAGGCCGACCTTTCCCGGGCCCTCACCCGGGTCCGCGAGTTCGACCGCGCCACCTGCCGCGAGGCCGTGGAGCAGCGGTTCACCCTCGACCGGATGGCCCGTGACCACGAGCGTCTCTACCGCCGCCTGGCGACGTCGAAGCAGGCGACCACGGTCGGGTACGGCCGCGCCGAGGCCCGGCGCCCACTCGCCCGGCGCCGTCGTGCGCTCGCCCAAGCGAAGGTCAATCCTTCGTCATGAGGTCGTGGGGGTGGCCCCGGTGCTCTCGGAGCGCCGGGGCCGCCAGGACCGTCGGCGCCGCGGTCACGGCGCCCTGAGGGCCCCGGTCGCGCCAGGGACGGGCCGCCTCGTACAGCTGTTGCACGACCGGCTCGGGCACGCCGGCCGGATCGTGCCGTACGAGCGCCGCGGGATCTGGACACGCGCGCAGCGGCGACACCGCATACCCTCCCTCAGGAGGCCCGTCACCTGGCCGTCAGCGGGCCTGCGCCACCGGGCCTGGGTCTCATGGGTGCCCGTCACGGCGGGAGCCTGCGTCAGTGGGTCCCCCGCAGTGGGCCCCATCGGCCCTGCCCTGTGCCGGAGCTTGCGCCGACGGCCGGGAGAGGAGGGGTGCCGTGCCTGTGCAGCGGCTCAACCACGCCGTCCTCTACGTCCGGGACGTCGAGCGCAGCGTGGCCTTCTACCGCTCGGTGCTGGGGTTCCGGGTCGTGGCGGAGATCCCCGGTCGAGCCGCGTTCCTCCAGGCTGAGGGCAGCACCAACGATCACGACCTGGGCTTGTTCGCCCTCGGTCCGGCCGCGGGCGACAGCACCGCCGGCCGGACCACGGTCGGCCTGTATCACCTGGCGTGGGAGGTCGACACCCTCGACGAACTCGCCCGCTTGCGCGGCGCGTTGCGGAACGCGGGCGCTCTCGTGGGCGCCAGCGATCATGGGTCGACGAAGGCGCTCTACGCGCAGGACCCCGACGGGCTCGAGTTCGAGGTCAGCTGGCTCGTGCCGGCCGACCTGCTCGGCGACGAACCCCGCGAGGTGACCATCGAGTCGCTCGACCTGGAGGCCGAGATCGCCCGTTACGGCGGATCCACGCGCGGCGGCATCGGCGTCTCGGTGCCGGCCTCCTGATCCGCCGGCCTCCTGATCCGCCGGCCTGCTGCTGATCTGTCGGCTTCCCACCGATCCGTCGGCCTTCTCCGCCTGATCCATGTCCCAGGCTCAGACCCCGAGCGACCTCCCCACGATCTCTTTCATGATCTCTGTCGTGCCACCGTAGATCCGGGTCACGCGGGCATCCGCGTAAGCCCGCGCGATGGGGTACTCGACCATGTAGCCGTAACCACCGTGCAGCTGGACGCAGGTATCGACGACACGCCCCTGCAGCTCCGTCGTCCACCACTTGGCCTTCGCGGCGTCCTCCGGGGCCAGCTCGCCGGAGTCGAGCGCCCGCACGCAGTCGTCCAGGTAGTGCTGCGCGATGTCGATCTCGGTCGCCATCTCGGCCAACCGGAACCTGGAGTTCTGGAACGACCCGATCGACTGCCCGAACGCCGTACGGTCCTTGGCGTACTCCACCGTCCAGTCGAGGGCGACACGGGCGGCGGCGGCCGCGCCCACCGCGATCGACAGTCGCTCCTGCGGAAGCTTGGTGACGAGTTGGCCGAACCCCTGCCCCTCCTCCCCCAGCAGGTTCCGGGTGGGCACGCGGGCACCGCCGAAGAACAACTCGGCTGTGTCCTGCGCGTGTTGGCCGATCTTGTCGAGGTTGCGCCCACGCTCGAACCCGGGTGTGCCGCGCTCGACGACGAGCAGGCTCACCCCGCGATGTCGCTGCGCCGGATCGGTCTTCACCGCCGTGACGACGAGGTCGGCGTTGATCCCGTTGGTGATGAACGTCTTCGAGCCGTCCACGACATAGACGTCGCCGTCGCGGACCGCCGTCGTCCGCATCGACGCGAGGTCCGACCCCATCCCGGGCTCGGTCATCGCCACCGCCGTGATCAACTCGCCGGAGGCGGCGCCGGGCAGCCAGCGGGCCTTCTGCTCCTCGGTGGTGAACGACAGCAGGTACGGCAACACGATGTCGTTGTGCAGGCTGATGCCGAGGCCGAAGCCGGTGACGCCGGCTCGCGCCGTCTCCTCGGCGATGACGACGTTGAACCGGAAGTCCGCCACGCCCCCGCCGCCGTACTCCTGCGGGACGGCCATGCCGAGGAAGCCGTCGGCGCCCGCGGCGAGGAACACCTCCCGCGGAACGATGCCGTTTCGCTCCCACTGGCTGTAGTGAGGGAGCACCTCCTTGTCGAGGAAGCGGCGGATGCTGTCGCGGAACGCCTCGTGCTCGTCGTCGAACAGGTGGCGGCGCATACTGTCCCCTCCTCGGTGGCCTGGCCCGGGAGACCAGTCTGCATCCGGCCACCGACGGCCGCCCCGCCGGGGACGCCCCGGACGACGCGGCACCGCCCCGGTCTCAGCGCATGATCGCAGCTCTGCGCAGGAGTGAGGTGGGAGTGAGGTGGGAGTGAGACTGAGAGAGACTGCGCAGCATGACCTCGACCGGGCCTCTGGCCGGCGTCCGCGTCCTGGAGTTCGCCGGGCTCGGACCGGTTCCGCACGCATGCATGGTGCTCGCCGACCTCGGCGCGCAGGTGCTGCGGGTCGATCGGCCCGGCGCCGTTGACGAGGCACCGCCCGGGCCGGTCGACCGCGGCCGGACCACCGTCGTCCTCGATCTCGCCCGGCCGGACGAGGTCGCCGCCACGCTCCGCCTGACCACTGCCGCCGACGTGCTCGTCGAGGGGTTCCGGCCCGGGGTGATGGAGCGGCGCGGCCTCGGTCCGGAGATCTGCCTGGAACGCAACCCGCGCCTGGTCTACGCCCGGATGACCGGCTGGGGCCAGGACGGGCCGTTCGCCCCCCGCGTCGGCCACGACATCAACTACCTCGGTCTCACCGGCGCCCTCGCCGCCATGGGTTACCCCGACCGCAACCCCCTCCCCCCGCTCAACCTCGTCGGTGACTACGGCGGCGGGAGCATGCTGCTGCTGGTCGGCATCCTCGCCGCCCTGCTCGAGCGGACGGTCAGCGGACGGGGGCAGGTCGTCGACGCCGCCATGGTCGACGGCGTGACCTCCCTCCTCGCGCTGACCTACGGACTCCTCGGCGCCGGGAGCTGGCACCTCGAGCGGGGCAGCAACCTGCTCGACGGTGCCGCCCCCTTCTACACGACCTATGTCTGCGCCGACGGCGGCTACGTGGCCGTCGGCGCACTGGAGGAACGCTTCTGGCTCTCGCTCCTGGACGTGCTCGGCCTCGACGAGGACCACCTCCCGCCGCGGCACGACCGGGCCGCCTGGCCCCAGCTGCGAGCCCGGCTGGCCGGCGTGTTCGCCACCCGAGACCGGGACGACTGGGCGGAGCTCTTCGCCGGCGTCGACGCCTGCGTGACGCCGGTTCTGACGCTCGCCGAGACCGTGGCGCACCCGCAGCTCGGCGGGCGGGGCAGCGTGACGGCGTCGTCCGGCATGCCCGCCCCCGGGGTGGCCCCGCGGTTCTCCCGGACGCCAGGCGCCGCCGGCCCCCCGGGCCAGATCCCGGCCGACCCGGCGAGGGCGCTCACCGCGTGGGGACTCGGCGAGGAGGAAGCCCGGGCGCTCCTCGCCGGCCGGGCGTAGCCCGGAAGGGAAACCGTCGGCGAGTCAGCGAGGGGCCATCCGGATCGCGCCGTCGAGGCGGATCGTCTCGCCGTTGAGCATCGGATTCGTCACCACATGCTCGACCAGATGGGCGTACTCCTCGGGACGGCCGAGGCGGTTCGGGTGCGGCACCTGCCGGCCGAGGGAGTCCTTGGCCTCCTGCGGCAGCGCGGCGAGCATCGGGGTGTCGAAGAGCCCGGGCGCGATGGACACGACGCGGATCCAGGTCGACGCCAGCTCCCGGGCGATGGGCAAGGTCATCCCGGCCACCCCGGCCTTGGATGCCGAGTACGCCGCCTGCCCGATCTGCCCCTCGAACGCGGCGACGGACGACGTGCAGACGATGACGCCGCGCTCCTCGCCGACCGGTTCGGTCCGGGCGATGCGTTCGGCCGCGAGCCGGAGCACGTTGAACGTGCCGACGAGGTTGACCCGGACGACGCGCTCGAACGCCGCCAGGGGCAGCACGCCCTCGCGCCCGAGGACCTTGCCCGCGGTGCCGATCCCGGCGCAGTTGACGACGATCCGCAGCGGCCCGAGCCGATCAGCGGCGTCCAGCGCCGCCGTGACGCCGGCCTCGTCGGCGACGTCGGCCGGCGCGAACACCGTGTCCTCCCCCAGCTCCTGGGCGGCCCGCTCGCCGTCGCTGCCCGGCAGGTCGACCAGGACGAGCCGGGCGCCGGCGTGCGACAGGCGACGCGCCGCCGCGAAGCCGAGCCCCGAGGCACCCCCCGTGACCAGCGCGACCGAGTCCGAGATCTCCATGTCGTGGCCTCCGGTGTCGTCCTTCTCCCGGGGCGTGACTCGCCGCCGGACGACTCGACAGTCTGCCGCAGGCTCAGCCGGGGCGATCGGTCACCGGGGCGGCGGCGTCCACGGGCCGCTGCGGCCCGGGCTCGTCGGCGTCCAGCCGCCCGTCGGGGTTCGGGGCGTGCGTGCTCAGCACGTCCCCGAGCCGGCCGGCATCGCTGCCGACCTCGGCCGCATCGTCACGGGGCGGCTGCTCGCGCAGGTATCCCGCGACCACATTGCCCACCGCGAGCAGCGGGACGGCGAACAGCGCCCCGATGATGCCCGCCACGAGCACCCCCGCGCCGATCGCGAGGATCACCGCCAGCGGGTGGACCTCGACCGCCCGGCCCAGCAGGAACGGCTGCAGCACGTGCGCCTCCACCTGCTGCACGACGATCACGGCGGCCAGCATCAGCACCGCGACGAACGCGCCCTTGCTCACCAGCGCGACGAGCACGGCGACGACGCCGGTGACGAAGGCGCCGACGATCGGCACGAACGCGCCGAGGAAGACCAGGACGGCGATGGGCACGGCGAGCGGGACGCCGAGGATCAGCGCGGCCAGGCCGATCCCGATCGCGTCCACCGCAGCGACGACCACCGTCGCCCGCACGTAGGCCGTCAAGGTCGCCCACGCACGCACCGCCGCGCCCTCGACCCGCGGCCGCGCACCGCGGGGGAAGAGCCGGACGACGAAGGCCCAGATGCTGCGGCCGGTGGAGAGGAAGAAGAAGGTGCTGAACAAGGCGATGAACAGCCCGCTGACGACGTCCGCGGCGGTGGAGGCGACGCCGAAGGCGCCGGTGAGCAGCCGCCCGCTGTTCGCGCTGACGCTCTGCTGCGCCTGGTCGACCGCGGTGTCGATTTGGTCGGCCGTGATGTGCAGCGGGCCGTTCGCCAGGTCGTCCCGCAGGCGCTGAAGCCCCGCCGTGGACTGCCGCTGCAAGTCCGGGAACCCGGTGGCCACCTGCTGCCCGACCAGGGCGATGAGGCCGGCGATGACCAGCAGCACCACGAAGATCGTCGCCAGCGCGGCGAGAGAGGGCCGCAGATGCAGGCGGCGCTCCCCGACGTCGGCCAGCGGTTTGACCAGGGCCACCACGAGCAGGGCCACGAGCACCGGGACGACCAGCACCTTGAACTCGGCGAGCAGGAGCAGCAGCAGGTAGACCCCGGCGGCGACGACGAGGATGCGCCAGGTCCACGCGGCCGAGGCCCGCAGGCCGAGCGGGACGAGGTCGGTCTCGCCCTTGCGCGCAGGCTCTGTCATCCGAGGTCCTCCCGATGGTCCGCGCCGTCCCGGGTCGAGCCATTCCACCCCACATCCTCTCCGGTCGCAGCGCGGGGACGCGGGGCCGGCGCCGAGGTGACGTGCCTGTTCGGCCGGCGGGTCGCTGCTCATCGGACCCGAGCCGGTGCCCGTTCGGGTGAGTGGGCTCGAACTGACGTTCGAATGGCGTTACCGTCGAGAACGGGTCGAGGCCCCGTCGCAGGAGGCACCCATGGCCCAGATCCCCCGCATCCGGCGCGTCGAGCCGTCCGGTCCGGCGACGCAGCCGCAACGCGCGATCCCGGTGATCGCCCGGCTCGTCTGGCACGACGGCGCGACGAGCGACGTCGAGGCGCTCGCGGTCGCCTGGACGACGACCGAGGTCGAGATCGAGTGGACTACTCCGTGGATGGACCGACGCCGCGACTGGATCCGCGCCGACCAGGTGAGCCGGCGCTGGTCGGACGACTGAGCCGTCCCGGCCCGCCGGGCCCCCGTCAGGGTCCGCAGGGCCGGGCGGGCGGCCCGCGGGCAACCCTCGTGCGGCTGATCACCACGCTCCGTGCGCAGGAAGGCACCGTCGAACGTTCGGTCCATCCGCGCCGGACGGCACCGAGCCGAGCCCTGCGAGGCGTTAGGACTGGGGTCCTCCCGACCGAGCCGGACCCGTCGACACCGACGCACCCGGGCCGGATCTCGTCGAGCCGTGACAAGGAGGACCTTCGCCGTGGCCTTCACCTTCTCGCTCGGTTCCCGCTCGCTCGGTTCCCGCTCGCTCGGTTCCCGCCCGCTCGGTTCCCGCTCGCTCGGTTCCCGCTCGCTCGGTTCCCGACACGCCGAGGCCCGACGCCAGCCGCACGACGAGGTCCGCCGCTCCGCCCCCCCGCGTCGCGGGGCCACCACCGAGCATGCGCCGTGGTGCGTGCAGCACGGGCCGGGCGGCTGCGAGGGCCAGGTCTTCTCGCTGCCGGGGACCAAGCTGCTGCTCTGGCTGAGCGCCCCGAGCACCGACGATCCCCGCCTCGTCGTCGAGGGCCCCGACGGCGTCGTCCAGCTCCCGGTCGAGGCGTGAGCGACCCGGCGAGCGACCCGGCGAGCGAACCCCGCTACCCGCTCGGGCCGAACCGCTCCACCCGCACCGACACGGCCGGCATGCCGACCTCCACCACGAGCTGTGAGGCGGCCTCCGCGAACCCGGCCGAGCCGCAGACGTAGGCGACCGCCCCGGCGGGCGCCAACCGCTCGACCAGCGGCGCGAGCGTGGCGGCGTCCAGGTGGGCCGGCGGCCGGGGCCACCCGGCCGGCGCCGAGCGGGTGTAGACGATCGTCGACTCGGGCCCGTATTCATCGGAGTAGAAGAGGTCCCCGGGCGAGCGGACCGACACGACCAGGGCCAGCGGGACGTCCGAGCCCCGGTTGCGCCAGTTCCGGACCATCGACATCAGCGGCACGACGCCGGAGCCGCCCCCGACGAGGAGCGCCGGCGTGTCGCCGTGCCAGATGAACCACCCGCCGAAGGGCCCACGCACCTCGAGGGAGTCCCCGACCCGGACGTCGTCGTGCAGGATCGGCGAGACGAAGCCGTCGTCGAGGCGG
The DNA here is from genome assembly GCA_035541595.1 of Kineosporiaceae bacterium. Taxonomy (GTDB): domain Bacteria; phylum Actinomycetota; class Actinomycetes; order Actinomycetales; family Kineosporiaceae; genus DATKNA01. Next base: position 13,068 of record DATKNA010000108.1, read on the forward strand.
TCGACGGTCAGCTCGACGTGGGTGCCCTGGCTGCTCGACCGGCTGCTCGACCCGAGCGGCACGGGCTCCGGCGCCGAGGCCACGCTGTACGAGCGCTGCATCCGGATGCCCTCGTCGTCGGCGACCCGGACGACGTAGTGCTGCCCCGGCACGTGCGGGTGGCCGGTCGGCAGCCACAGCCGTAGCGTGCGGGCCCGGGCCGTCTCGTCGCGGACGCCGACGACCTCGCCCGCCTGCCAGTCGCGGCGCGCGCCGCCGGGCGGGACGCGTCGGGAGACGGGGCCGATCGTCGGGATCGGCGGGAGGTCGCCGACCGACCCCTCAGTCACCGTCGTACCTCTGCTCCAGCCACGGGTCGCCGAGCATGTGATAGCCGCGCTGCTCCCAGAAGCCGGGCTCGTCGTGGTCGAGCAGCCGGATCCCGCCGATCCACTTCGCGCTCTTCCAGAAGTACAGGTGCGGCACGAGCATCCGCACCGGGCCGCCGTGCTCCGGCGGGAGCGGCTTGCCCTCGTGCTCCCAGACGATCCAGGCCCGGCCGCCGGTCACGTGCTCGATCGGCAGGTTGGTCGTGTAGCCGGTGACGCTCCAGGCCAGTACGTGGGTCGCCTCGGGCCGCACGCCGACCGCGGCGAACAGGCCGTCGACGCTGACGCCCCCGAAGGACGTGCCCAGCTTGGACCACGTCGTGACGCAGTGGATGTCGCCGTTGTACGTGGACGGCGGCAGCTTGTGGATCTCGTCCCAGGTCCACGTCCGAGCCGTCTCGACGAGGCCGTCGACGCGCAGCGTCCAGTCCCGGGCCTGCAGCCTCGGGCTGACCTCCGCGGTCAGGACGGGGAAGGTGTTGCCGGCGTCGTACTGGCCCGGTGGGAGCCGGGGATCGCGCTCCGCCCCGCCGAACAGCCGTCGGAAGCTCGTCGGGGGCATGGCTCTCCTCCTCGCCCAAGGCTCGTTCGGCCACTCAAGATGCTCCTTCGGCCAGTCAAGCAGTCCCGATACGGTCCCGCCACGCATCACCCGGTACGGCTCGGCGGCACCACCCCGGGGCGGAGCTCGATCTGGTCCGGCCGCTGCGCACTGCGCCGGATGCGGTGCAGTGCACCGCGGCGCCGGACGAACCCCCGGCCGCGCGACGTCCTCGGCCATGCCCGACCGATGAGCCGCGGTACCGGCGCGTACAGTGACGCCGTGACAGCCGTTGACACCGTGCGTTCGCAGGACCGCATCGTCTGGATCGACTGCGAGATGACCGGGCTCGACCTCGTCACGGACGCCCTGGTCGAGGTCGCGGCGCTGGTCACCGACTCCGAGCTCACGGTGCTCGGCGACGGCGTCGACGTCGTGATCAAACCACCGGCCGCGGCGCTGGCGCAGATGCACGACGTCGTCCGGGAGATGCACACCGCCTCCGGCCTGCTGGCCGAGTTGGACCACGGGGTGACCCTGGCCGAGGCGCAGACGATGGTCCTCGACCACGTCCGCTCGTACGTGCCGGAGTCGCGCCGTGCGCCGCTCGCCGGCAACTCGGTGGCCACGGACCGCGGCTTCCTGGCCCGGGACATGCCCGAGCTCGAGGCCCACCTGCACTACCGGATCGTCGACGTCTCGTCGATCAAGGAACTTGCGCGGCGGTGGTACCCGCGCGTCTACTTCGCATCCCCCGAGAAGCGGGGCGGTCACCGGGCGTTGGCGGACATCCGGGAGAGCATCGAGGAGCTCAGGTACTACCGCGAGGCGGTCTTCGTGCCGCAGCCCGGCCCGGACACCGAGACCGCCCGGGCGATCGCGGCGAAGTACACGCCCGTCACCGAGAGCTGACCCGGTCAGGAACGGCGCGCTGATCCGCAACGGCCCTGGAGCACCTCGCCGGGCAGCCGCTACACTCGATCCTCGGCCGGCCCCCCGGCCCTCGGTGGGTGTAGCTCAGCTGGTAGAGCACCTGGTTGTGGTCCAGGACGTCGCGGGTTCGAGTCCCGTCACTCACCCCATGCCTCTGATGCGTGCGTTCGTCGTCACCGCTCCCGGCGAGGCGGGTGTGCAGCAGGTCCCCGTGCCGACGGCCGCCTCGGGCGAGGTCGTCGTCGACGTCGAGCGCGTCGGCGTCTGTGGCACCGACGTCGAGTTCTTCACCGGGGAGATGCAGTACCTCCACGACGGGCACTCCCGCTATCCGCTGCGCCTGGGCCACGAATGGTGCGGCCGGGTCAGCGCACTGGGGCCCGGGGTGGACGACGCCTGGCTCGGCCGCCGCGTCACCGGGGACACCATGATCGGTTGCGGTCGGTGCCGGCGCTGCCGGGCCGGGTACCAGCACGTGTGCGCGGACCGCCAGGAGGTCGGCATCCGGGGTGATCGCCCGGGCGCTCTGGCCGAGCAGCTCGCCGTGCCCGCCTCGTCCTTGCACGCGCTGCCGGACGCCGTCGACGCCGCGTTGGGCGCCCTGGTCGAGCCCGGCGGCACCGCGCTCCGGGCGGCCCGGGCCGCCCAGGTCGCCTCCGGCGAGCGGCTGCTCGTCCTCGGTCCCGGCACGATCGGCACGCTGGTGGCGTTGTTCGCCCGCGCCGCCGGCGCGCAGGTGCACCTGGTCGGCGTGGATCCGCGCTCGCTGGCCTTCGCCCGGGGGATCGGGTTCGACGGCGTCTGGACCTGGGAGGACCTGCCCGAGGAGCCCTTCCATGCCGTCGTGGACGCCTCGACCGCGGCCGAGCTGCCCGCCCGCGCGGTCGAGCTGGTCGAGCCCGGCCGGCGGGTGGTGTACATCGGGCTGGCGGGGACCCCGAGCCGCCTCGACACCCGGCAGCTCGTGCTGAAGGACGTCACGGCCGTCGGCGTCCTGTCGGCCTCGCCCGGCCTCGGCGAGACGGTGGCCGCCTACGCCGGCGGCGTCGTCGATCCCCGGCCGCTCGTCGCGGCGCTGGTCGGACTGGACGACGTCGCGGACGTGCTCGCCGGCCGGCCGCCGACCGGCGCGGGCCCGGGACCGAAGATCCACGTCGATCCGCGGGCCTGAGCCGGCCGTCCGGACCCTGCCCGGCCGTCCGCGCCGTGCATGACCACCACAATGGCTGGCGTAATCTGATCGGCACTCTGAGTTCCATCCGTCGCCAAGGGGGTGGCGCGGTGTTCGTGATCGCCGGCGGCACGGGCCGGCTCGGGCGCCTCGTGGTCGCGATCCTGCTGCACCGGCAGGCTCCGGTCCGGGTCCTCACCCGTGATCCGGGCGGCGCCCGTGACCCCGCGGCCCGGGGCGTCGACGTCGTCTATGCCGACGTCCGCGACCCCGCCACGCTGGCGGGCGCCGTTCGCGGGGCGAGGACCGTCGTCTCGGCGGTGCAGGGCCTCGTGGGTGTCGGCGGGGTGATCCCGCAGACCGTCGACCACGAGGGGAACGTGCACCTCGTCGACGCCGCGGCCGAGGTGGGCGCGGACGTCGTCCTCGTGTCCGTCGCCGGCGCCGCCGACGACTCCCCGCTGGAGCTCCACCGGGCGAAGGCCGCCGCCGAGCGACACCTCCGCCACGCGCTGCCGTCGTGGACGATCGTGCGGGCACCCGCGTTCGCCGAGACCTGGATCGAGCTGTTCGAGCGCTCGGCGACGCCTGCGGGTCGTCCGATGGTCCTCGGCCGCGGCGCCAACCCGGTGACGTTCGTCTGCGTGCGGGACGTCGCCGCGGTGGTCGCGGACGCCGCCCTCGACGGGGGCTACCGCGGCAGCCTGCTGCAGGTCGCGGGTCCGGACACGCTGACGATGACCGAGCTGGCCGAGCTCGTGCAGGCCGGTGCCGGCCGGTCGGCGCCACCCCGGCACGTGCCGCCCGCCGCGCTCCGGCTCGGCGCCTGGACGGTCGGCCTCGCCCGGCCCGAGCTGGGGCGACAGTTCCGTTCCGCGCTCGCCATGGACTCGGTGGACCTCGTCGCGCAGTCCTCCACGACGACGCCGGGGACTCCGCTGGTCGACTGCCTGGCCGGCCACGCCGCCGTCCACGGATAGGTCGTCCACACCTGGCGTGCGGCGACCGACGGCGTGTGTCGGTGGCTGCGCCTAACCTGCGACTGGCGGGCTCGACACTCGGCCAGGAGACTGGCCGGGGCGCATCGCGCCCGCTCCAAACACCTCTGGGCGCCCGGGCCTCGATCGGGCGCCGTGAGCGGAGTCTTCATGTCTGACGCGACCACACCGCACGGCTCCACAGAGCGCACCCCCGCCCCGAGCGGCCCGCACCCCACCGGGCAGCCCACGTCGCAGGGCGGTCCGCCGCCCGGTCCCTTCGGCCCCGACGGCCACCCCCGCCGCTGGGCCATCCTGGCCGTCCTCGTGGTGAGCCTGCTCATCGTCGTCCTCGACAACACCGTCCTCAACATCGCGCTGCCGACCATCCAGCGCGACCTCGACGCCACCCAGAGCGAGCTCGTCTGGGCGATCGACGCCTACGTGCTGGTCTTCGCCGCGCTGCTGTTCACCTGGGGCGTGCTCGGTGACCGGTACGGGCGCAAGCGGATCCTGCTCATCGGTCTGGCGATCTTCGCCGCGGGCTCGGCCCTGTCCGCCGTCGCCGCCAGCCCGGGCCAGCTCATCACCTTCCGCGCGATCATGGGCATCGGCGGGGCCGCCGTCATCCCCGTCACGTTGGCGATCATCACCGTCGTGTTCCCGCCCCGCGAGCGTGGGCGGGCCATCGGCGCCTGGGCCGGTGCCGTCGGCGGTGCGGTCGCGCTGGGCCCGGTCCTGGGCGGCCTGCTCCTGGAGAACCCGCAGTGGTTC
>DATKNA010000109.1:0-2492 GCA_035541595.1 Kineosporiaceae bacterium
GGCGGCCGGCGCCGACTACGTCGGCTCCGACGACCTCATCGAGCGCATCCAGGGCGGCTGGCTCGATTTCGACGCGGTGGTCGCGACCCCGGACCTCATGGGCAAGGTCGGGCGCCTGGGCAAGATCCTCGGCCCTCGGGGGCTCATGCCGAACCCGAAGACCGGCACGGTGACGATGGACGTCGGCCGCGCCGTCCAGGAGATCAAGGGCGGGAAGATCGAGTTCCGCGTCGACAAGCACTCGAACCTCCACTTCATCATCGGCAAGACCTCCTTCGATGACGGCGCGCTGGTGCAGAACTACGCCGCCGCGCTCGATGAGGTGCTGAGACTCAAACCGTCCGCCGCGAAGGGCCGGTACCTGCAGAAGGGGTTCATCACCACCACGATGGGCCCCGGCATCCCGCTCGACGTCAGCAAGACCCGCAACCTCGAGGAGGAGGCGGTCGAGGCCTGAGCCCGACCGAACTCCTTCGGGTCTCCACAGGACCAGGGACTCCACAGGACCAGGGACGCCACAGGGAGGGGATGCGCCGCGGCACGGTGACCCGGGATTCATCGACGGTGCGTGAGGTTGCGAATCACGGCTGGTGGCCGGCGGCGCGGTGCTAACCTGCCCCGGGGAAAGTTGCGATCACAACGGGGGGCGCCGGGTCGGGCGGTCCGGCGGGAACGGGGGCAGGTCATGCGGCCACGGGCGTCCGTGCGGGCGGGGACCTCGGGTGCGGCGCCGGCGATGCTGGCCGTCGCGATCTTGCTCGGCCTGCCCGGCTGCGGCGGGTCGGACGCGTCCTCGACGCCGCCGTCGGGCGCCGCCGCGGCACGCGCCGCGGCGTCCGGGACCGGCTCGTCGGGCCGGCCGGTCGACACGGCCGACCTCGTCCGCCGCGTGGACGAGGCCGTGCGCGCCGAGAGCACCGCCACGATCACCTTCACCAGCGACGCGGCCAGCGGCCAGAGCACGGGGTCGGGCGCCGTCCGCTACCTCGACAAGGGCGCCGAGATGCGGTTCGACATGACGGCGGCCGGCCAGCGACTGGCGATGATCGTCCTGTCTGACGCCTTGTACGTCCACAGTCCGGAGAAGGTCCGGGGCAAGAACTGGCTCAAGATCTCACGCGCCGGGACCGACCCGCTGTCGCGCTCGTTCAGCCAGCTCTTCGACTCCGTCACTGCGAACACCGACGTCTCGACGACCGTCGCCGCGCTGAAGAACGCGAAGTTCACCGACGGCGGCACTGCTCACGTGGGCGGGAAGGCCACGCACCGATACGTCGCCGACCTGGACGAGAAGGCACTCGTCGCCGAGCTCCCCGCCTCGCTCAGGTCGTCCCTCGGGCCGCAGTTCAAGGGAGCGCACGGCTCCACGACGCTCTACCTGGACGACGCCGACCTCCCTCTGCGCATCGAGAGCTCGATCGAGCTGTCCTCCGGCCCGTCCACATCGGCGGTCAGCTACGCAGGCTGGGGTGAGCCGGTGTCGATCGCCGCACCGCCGGCCTCCCAGGTCACCGATCTGGCGGCGCTGCCCCGCTGATCCGCCCATCCCGTCCGCGGGCGACCCGGAGACCTCCCGTCCGCGGGGGACCCGGAGACCTCTGCGGGCCACCCGGACGCCGATTTGGAGGCCCGCCGCCCGTCACGTACCCTCGTCGTCAGCCAGTGACCGCCGGTCACCACCCGCGAGGGTGGTCGAAGGTCCCGCACCCGCGGGCGGCCCGCGCAGGTGATGACGGAAGCAGCCTTCCTCGGCCCCGAGGCCGGGACAGGTCCGGCGACCGGCCCAGCTCGGCCGGTCCGCTCACGCCCCGTGCGCCTGCGCCGGGGCGTTCGTCGTGTCCGGGCCCGTGCCCGGCACGAGGAGCGAGGGAAGGAGGGCCATGGCCAGAGCCGACAAGGAAGCGACCGTCACCGAGCTCTCGGACAAGTTCCGGACGTCGAACGCCGCAGTGTTGACCGAGTACCGCGGCCTCACGGTGGCGCAACTGACGCAGCTGCGCAGGAGTCTTGGCAGCCACGCGCAGTACGCCGTGGTCAAGAACACCCTGACCGCCATCGCGGCGAGGGACGCCGGCGTGACGGCCATCGACGACAAGCAGCTCGCCGGTCCGACCGCCATCGCGTTCGTCACCGGCGATCCGGTCGAGGCGGCGAGGGGCCTGCGGGACTTCGCCCGTACGAATCCGGCGCTCGTCATCAAGGGCGGCGTGCTCGAGGGCCGTCCGCTGTCCGGGGACGAGGTGCGCCGTCTGGCGGACCTGGAGTCCCGCGAGGTGCTGCTGGCCAAGCTGGCCGGCGCGATGAAGGCATCGCTGACCCGGGCCGCCTACCTGTTCGCCGCGCCGCTGTCGCAGGCGGCGCGCACGATCGACGCCCTGCGGATCAAGCAGGAGCAGGAGGGCGGCGCCCCCGTGCCGGCCGGTGGCGAGCCGGCCGGCACGGACCAGGCCGCCACGCAGCCGGCCGGCGCGGACCAGGCCGCCGACCCGACC
>DATKNA010000110.1:0-4802 GCA_035541595.1 Kineosporiaceae bacterium
GCTCGTGCCCACGGGTAGGGCCGGCCACACCCGGGTCAGCGGCCGGGGGTAGGACCACGCCCCGGACGACGCGCTGTACTGTACGTACTGCGAGCCGGCGAGGTAGAACGTTCTTTCCCGGTCGAACAGCACCGCCTGAGGGTCGTTGAAGCCCTCGCGGCGGTACTGCTCAGGGATGCCCCAGAAGTCGGGGCCGGTGAGCGCGGGGTAGCCCGGGTCCGGCCGTGTGTAGTCCGGGCCGGAGTAGACGACGTAGTGGCGGTTCCCGCTCGCGTCCGGCCGCCCGAAGAGATAGGTGACGCCGTCCCGCACATACGCCAGGGCGACCTCGGTCAGCCCGCCCCAGTGCTCGCTGACGAGGCGGGGCTGACCCTCGATCTCCGCGTCGAGATACGAGGGTCCGCGGTAGGTGACGAACTGGTCGCCGCTGAACACGTAGGTCTTCCCGTCGCGGCCCACGAACGCCGCGTCCACGCCGCCACCATCGGCGATGGTGTTGCGCGGGCGGCCCCAGTCCTCCTCGGTCGCGAACTCCCGCCCCAGCCCGACGTCATAGCAGGCGCGGCCCTTGAACAGGTAGGTGTTCCCGTCGACCCCGGCCAGGACGGCGTCCAGCCCCGTGCGGAAGCTCGCCGGCACCGACCCCAGCACGCGCGGCCGCACCTCGGTCTTCTCGATCACCTCGGCCTCGAGCGCGGTGTACCGGCACCACCCCTCGTCGTCCTCGATGAGGACGGCGCCGTCCTCGAGAAAGGCGCACCCCGCGCGGCGCAGCGCGAGGTGGTTGTAGCTGCGGTAGAGCGAACTGGACACGACGTGACAGCGCGCGCCGGTGAACAGATAGACGTTGCGCTGGTCGGCGAAGGCGGCGTCCACCCCGCCGTCCAGGCCAGCCATCAGGTTGGTGAACCGGGGTTCGGTCGCCAGCGACGTGGCGATGTTCTTGGGATAGCCGTCGTCGACGGTCGAGTAGGCCGTGCCCTCATACCGCACATACTGCTGACCCGAGAACAGGTAGGTGTGCCTGCGCTCCGGCCCTCCCACGACCTCGGGGGGCGATTGCACCACCAGTGCGGCGTCGACGATCCCCGTCCGGGTGATGTTGTTGACGACGTTGCCCCAGAAGGCCGTGACGAGCTTGGGGTAGCGGTCGTCCACGCGGGTGTAGTCGTCGGTGGAGTAGCGCACGTACTTCCCGGCGCCGAAGACGTAGGTCTTGCCGTCGCTGCCGAGGAACGCGGCGTCGACCTGGTCGAAGGGAATGCTGTCCCAGTCCGTGCTGAGGCGCTTGGGGGCCGACCACCAGCGGTGCCGGTTGTCGGAGACGACGAACCGGCCGCCGGAGAACAGGTAGGTCCGCCCGTCCTTGCCGGGGAGGACCGCGTCGACGCTGCTGAACGGCGGTTCGGCATGGGCATCGGCGTGGGCATCGGCGTGGGCATCGGTATCGGTGTCGGGGAGGTTCCACCAGTCCTCGGTCAGCGAGCGCGGGTAACCGTCGTCCGGTTCGGCGTAGGACCGGCCGGAATAGCGGACCCAGAACTGCCCGGCGTTGTCCGCGACGCTCCGGACGTTCAGCCACCCCGGCTCCCGTCGGACCTCGACGAGGCCGTGCTCGGTCGGCACCGTCCATCGGGGACTCTGCCCCGCCACCCGGCCGTCCGCGGTGAGCTCGATGCCGTGCGCCGCCAGCTGCTCCCGCACCTCGGGTGGAACCTCGCCGGCATCGAGGTCGCGCTCGTAGCCGGACCAGTCGGCCTCCTCGACGACCGGGAGGCGGAACAGCAGCCCGGCGGTGCCGAACAGGTACGTCCTGCCGTCGAGCACGAAGGCGGCATCGACGGTCTCCATCCCGCCCCAGTCGCGGGAGACCAGGCGGGGGTAGCCCGTGTCCACATAGGAGTAGTCGGCGCCCGAGTAGCGCAGGTACCGGGTGCCGCTGAAGAGGTAGGTCCTGCCGTCGAGGCCGACGAAGGCCGCGTCCACGGCACCGTTGGGCAGCACCGGGTCGAGCTGGCCCCAGCGCCTGTCGACCCGTCGCACGATCCGGTCCCCCGGCGCGGGGCTCATGGTGCGGCCGTCCTTGAACAGGGTGATGCCGAGCCCGGCGCCGACGAAGGCCGCCTCGATGCCGGCCTCGAACTCCGCGGGCAGGTCGTCGAAGTGCTGCTCCAGGCGCCGCGGATAGCCCTCGTCCACCCGCACGCCGCAGTTCTCGATGGAGTCGACGTAGCGGATGATCTGATCGGCTCGCATCAGGTAGACAGCTGCGCCGTCGGCGTATGCGGCATCGATCCGGCCGGCGCCGGTGAACGCGTTGCGGACCCGGCCCCACCGGTCCGCGGTGGATTGTGCGGCGGCGTCCGACGATGCGGCGTACCGGGTGTCCTTGAAGACATATGTCCGGCCGTCCAGGCCCTGGAAGGACGCGTCGACGCCGGTCTCGAAACCGGACGGCAGCGCGCCGGTGATCCCCTCGGCCGCCCAGTTGGCCGCGATCGAGCGGGGGAAGCCCTCGTCCACCTCGCGGAAGTCGTCGGTGGAGTACCGGATGTACTGGTCGCCGGCGAACAGGTACGTCTTGCCGTCCGCGTCACGGAAGGCGGTGTCGATGCGGACGGGGTCCGTGAAGTTGTTCCGGATCTTCCCCCAGGCCCGCGCCGTCGGCGTCCACGGGGAGGTGGCCGACTCCTTGCGCAGAGTCAGTGCGTGACCGGCGCGGTCGCACCCGACCAGCCACTCGGCGCCGGTGGTGTCGACGAACGCCGCGTTGACACTCGCGAGCCCGGCGAGCCCGGTCGACACAACGGTCAGCGGCTGCGCCGTGGTGTCCTCGAGGGCGTAGCTCGTCGCCGAGTACCGCCAGCAGGTGTCCCCGTTGAACACGTAGACGTGCCCGTCGGAGCTGGGCAGGAGGGCGTCGAAGGTCGTCAGCCCGGGTGGGAGCGCCAGCCGCTCCGGGAACTTGCCGACCAGGTCCTGGTCCCGGAACGCGACCTCGGTCTCCACGCCGCTCAGCCCGAGCTTCGCAGCCAGCACGGCGAACTGCGCCAACCGTCGGAAGGTGAGGCGGAACCGGCTGTCGCCGGGTGCGGCGGCGACCTGGCCGGTCTTGCGCCCGGCGGCGAGCACCGGCGGTACCAGTGCCTGGAGTGCGTCGGCCGTGCTGCAGCACAGCGCGCGGCAGATCGCCTCGACCGTGTCCGCCGGGATCCCGAAGCCGTCCTGAAGCGCACCGACCAGCGCGCGCCATTGCTTGTCGGCCTGCTCGTCGAGCCGGGCGAGGATCTCGGCGATTCCGAGCGAGAGCTGGGTGGCGACGCCGTTCAGCAGGAAGAAGACGTCCTTGGCGTAGTCCTCGTACCCCTCGATGCCGAAGTCGAGCGCGTGACCGATCTTGAGGAAGTAGGCGACCCGGTCCTCGGGCACGGTCAGGTCCGCGCTCACGTCCCCGGCCAGCGCGAGCTCGCCGACCAGCTCGGTCACCTCGTCCGGGTCGAGGCCGAGGTCGGCGAGCGCCTGCGGGTCGAGGTGGTAGGGCTGCTGGTCCAGCAGCACGGAGGCGATGCGATGGCAGACGCTGGCTTCGGCGCCCGCGTCCAGATCGAGCCAGAGCCCCAGCTGGCCGCCGCCCTGGAGGAAGAACGCCCGGACGTCGTCGCGCACGCGCCCGAGGGTCAGGCACGGACCCTCGAGGGCGGCGACGACCCGACGGGCGAGGGCGTCGTCCGCGATGTCCTGGAACGTCTCGGGCGAGACCGTGCAGACCTCGGCCTGGAAGGCGCCGATCTGGCCCTGCACGGCGTCGAGGATGCGCTGGCGGGAGGGGTAGAACTCCAGCGCGAGGGTGAGCTCGTCGCGCCGCAGCCCGAGCAGCGCGCGCTTGTCCACGTAGTGGCCGTCACCGTCGACGTAGCCGTTGAACCGCAGGCTCTCCTGCAGGCGCTCGATCCCGTCGGGCGTCAGCCCGAGGTCGGCGAGCACCGCGGGGTCGAGGGCGAGCGGTTCGCTGTCGAAGCGGGCGACCTGGTCGCGCAGCCGCTGCCAGACCGCCGGCCCGACCGGGCCGAGGTCGACATTGACCCAAAACTCGGAGGTGTTCGCCGGATCGGCGAAGAAATCCACCCACAGGACTGTTCCGTCCGGGTCGAGGTAGCGGTTGAAGACCAGGTTGTCGTAGAGCTCGGCGGTGTCGTCCGAGGACAGTTCCGCGACGTCGTCCAGCAGGTCGTCCAGATCGGAAGGGAAGACGGCCAGGGGGTCGAGGCTGTCCGGCGGCACGCCGGCAGCCGTCTCGTCCTGTGTTACGACGGTCCCGTCCTGATCGGGGGCGCTCTCATCGCCGGCGGGCTCGTCCCCGGCGGTCCGCCCGGGGTCGAGGCAGAGGCCGTTGATCAGCTGGAACAGTCGCTCGCGGACGGCCCCGAAGTCGCCGGTCACCACGAACCCCGCGGCGGACTGAGGCAACGCGCCCTCGACCACCGATCCGTCGGCCTCCAGGAAGCCGCGAAGGACCAGATTATCGAAGATCTTCTGCTGGACGTGCTCGGCCAGCCCGAGCCCGACGAAGTCACGAGCCTCGATGATCGGGAGGCGGACGAGGCAGGCGTGGGCCGCCGTGGCGGCTGCGGCCGCCTCCTCGACGCGCGCCAGCCCCGGGTCCCACTCGGAGACGGCGATACCAGCGCGGCCGGCGAGGGTGTCGTGGATGACACGCGCGGAGCGCTCCCCGAATCGCTCGCTGACGAACACGTCCGGTGCCAGCAGAACGGCCTGGAACTGCTGATAGAGCCCGTCGAGGA
>DATKNA010000111.1:0-13910 GCA_035541595.1 Kineosporiaceae bacterium
CGCAGACGAGGTCCATCGTCGTGTGCGGATGCAGGAAGGCGAACCGGCCCACGACCTCGCCTTCCCAGGAGGTGGGCGGGATGAACGCGACGTCGTCCCGGTGCAGGTCCTCGGCCCATCGGGCGTAGTCCCCGGAATCCCAGCCGAGGCGGCGGAACAGGACGATCGACAGGTCGGGCTCGCGGATGAGCTCCAGGTGGGGGCGCCGGTGGATCTCCTCGGCGGTCAACCGGGCCAGGGTCACGGCCCTGTCGATCGCCTCGGCGTAGGCCGCCGTCCCGTGCACGGCCAGGCTGAACCACAACGGGAGGCCCCGGGCTCGGCGGGTGAGGTGGTAGGCGTAATCAGTCGGGTTCCACTCCGCCGCGTGCTGGCCCTCGTGAATGACGTCGAGGTAGGAGGCGTCCTGCGTGTGCACGGAACGGGCGCGCCCCGGGTCCCGGTAGACCAGGGCGCAGCAGTCGAACGGCGTGAACAGCCACTTGTGCGGGTCGACGATCAGCGAGTCGGCGAGCTCGATGCCCGCGAAGAGGTGCCGCAACGCCGGTGAGAGCAGGGCGGCGCCCCCGTAGGCGCCGTCCACGTGGAACCACCAGCCGAGCTCGCGGGCGACCTCGCCCACGCCGTGGAGGTCATCGACGATGCCCGCGTTCGTCGTGCCGGCGGTGGCGACGACTGCCACGACGCTCCCGGGGTTCCCGTCCATGTCGATCGCCTCCCGCAGGGCCGGTCCCGTCAGCCGGTGGTCGGGGGTCCGGACGACGAAGGCCTCGAGCTCGAGCAGGCGCAGGGTGTTCACCACCGAGGAGTGCGCGTCCGACCCCACGGCGACGCGCAGCCGGGGCCGGCGGCCCGCGACGTCCGGGACGCCGGTTCCGCTGCGGGTCTTGGCGGCCTCCCTGGCGACGGCGAGCGCCGAGAGGTTGCCCGCCGAGCCGCCGCTGACGAACGCGCCGCCTGCGGTGGGTGGGAGCCCGGCGTGATCGGCGAGCAGGCGGAGCACCTGGTTCTCGGCGTGTACCGCACCGGCGGCCTCGAGCCAGGAGATCCCCTGGATGGAGGCGCAGGACACCAGCATGTCGAACAGCAGAGCGGCCTTCGTCGGCGCCGACGGGATGAAGCCGAGAAAGCGCGGGCTGTCCGCGGAGATGACGGCCGGCGCGATCGTCGAGGTGTAGATCCCGAGCACCTGATCGGGGTCGGTGCCCTGTTCCCCGAGCAGACCGCCGAACACGGCCTCGAAGTCCTCCGGCGGCCGGGCTCCACGATCGAGCGGGACCGGGTCGAGCCGCAGCCGGTTCTCGGCGTAGGCGAGGACGGACCTGATCATCTGCTCGGTGGTGCGGTCGACGGTGTGCATGCCCGGACGGTACCCGCCGGTGGCCGGGCATCGGGCCGGGCCGGGCACCACGGATCCCGGGCGGTGCCGGGCGGTGCGCCAGCGCCGTCGCGCTGTTCGTCGTGCCGGGGCCCGCGGTGCGCAGGTCGTCGACAGGTGCGCGTCTCGTCCCGGCCGCCGTGCTCAGGTCGTCGACAGTCGGGCGCCTCGCCGGGACTCGCGGTGTCGACGGCCACGCGGTACGCCCGCTATCGACACGTGCCCGCCCAGTCCACAGCCGAGGCGCCCGGCGTCTGTCGAGGACGTCTGCGAGGCGCGTGAACACCCGCGACCCAGCGTCGAGGGATTCGACCGGAGTTCGCCCCGCTGCGCGTACCCACCCATCGGGAGGTGCACGATCACCGGTGGGTGCCCGTCAGGACAGTAGGAGCCGGGCGGCGGCCTCGACGTCCTGCTCGCTGACGAGCACCAAGGAGGCCGCGTCACCGAGCGGCACCAGGCTGTCCTCGGAGGCGATCCGGGCCAGCCGGCCGTCGAAACCGGCCTCCAGCAGGCCGGTGATCAAGCCCTCGGAGACACCGCCCGTCGCCCGCGTCTCGTCGACGATCAGCAGCCGGCCGGTGACGCGGCCCTCCCGCAGCACGTCCTCGATGGGCAACGGCGCGAGCCAGCGCAAGTCCACCACCCGGACGCCCACCCCCTCCCCGCGCAGTCGGACGGCGACGCGCAGGGCCATCCGCAGGCCGTTGCCGAAGGTCGCCATGGTCAGATCCGTACCGCCCCCCCAGGTCCGCGCGCGGCCGATCGGCACGTGGTCGTCGGACCATCCTGCGGGTTCGCGGTAGGGGGCGGTCCAACCTCCGTCGCCGACGACCGCGAGGTCGCGCTCGTGGTAGAGGGCGATCGGCTCGATGACGACGCTGACCGTGCCGTCGACCGAGGCCGCCGCCAGACATGTCCGCAGCAGGGCGGGGGCGTCCCGGGGATGGGCGGGGCAGGCGACCACGAGGCCGGGGATGTCCCGGAGGACGGCCAGGCCGTTGTCGTTGTGGAAGTGGCCGCCGAACCCCTTCTGGTAGGCGAGCCCCTGCACCCGGACCACGAGCGGGTTGCGGAAGGCCCCGCGGGAGAAGAACTGCAGTGTGGCGGCCTCGCCGCGCAGCTGGTCCTCGGCGTTGTGCAGGTACGCCAGGTACTGGATCTCGGGCACGGGCAGCAGCCCGGCGACGCCCGCCCCGAGGGCGAGCCCGAGGACGGTCTGCTCGTCCAGCACCGTGTCCACCACGCGCGAGGGCCCCAGCCTGCGGTGCAGCCCCCGGGTCACGCCGTAGATCCCGCCCTTGCGGCCGACGTCCTCCCCGAGCAGGACGAGCCCCGGCTCGGCGGCCGCGGCGTCCGCGAGCGTCCTGGTGATCGACTGAGCGAGCGTCAGCGGCCCGTTCGACTCCGGCAGCTGCGTCCCGTGCACCCGGCGGCGCTCGTCGTCCGGGGCCGTGCGGGCGGCGCGGGCGGCGACCGCGCCGGGTGTGCGCGGCGCGAGCGGAGCCATCACCTCCCGCGCGGTGGAGAGCCGTGGACGAAGGACGGCCTCGTCGACCGCAGCCGCGACGGCCTCCCGGGCACGGTCCCAGCGGTGCCGGATCTCCTGCGGCGTCAGGACCCCGTGCGCGACGACCGCCCGCAGCGTGGCCGCGAGCGGGTCGCGCTCGAGATCCGCCGCGATCTCCCCCGGCGACCGGTAGGCGGTCTCAAGATCGGAGCCGGCATGCCCGCCGATCCGCACGCACGACAGGTGTAGCAGGACCGGCAGGCGGCGCTCGCGCGCGTATGTGGCGGCGGAGTGTGCGGCGGCCAGCGTGGCGAGCGGATCGCGCCCCTCGTCGCGGCGGTACTCCAGCCCGCTGCGCCGGTCGAACATCGCTGCGATCCATCCGGGCGGGGTGGGTACCGAGATCCCGAGGCCGTTGTCCTCGCAGACGAGCAGCAACGGCAACGCGATCCCCTGGCGGGCGCTCCAGCAGGCGGCGTTGACGGCGCCCGTCGCCGTCGAGTGGTTCGCCGAGGCGTCCCCGAAGCTCGCCACGACGAGGGCGTCGTCCGGCCACCTCAGAGGGGTGCGCAGCCGGGCGGGCAGGCGGCCCTGCCGGCCGATCGCCCAGGCGATCCCCAGCGCCCGGGGCAGGTGACTGGCGATCGTCGAGGTCTGCGGCAGCACGGCGAGGCCGGCATGGCCGAAGACCTTGTGTCGGCCACCGGCGATCGGCTCGTCGCGGGCCGTGGCCAGACCGAGGGCGACGTCGAGCACGCCCGCGCCGGGAGGGCGGCCCGCCTGGGCGCTGCGAGCCAGGTAGAACGCCCCGGAGCGGTAGTGCAGCAGGGCGGGGTCGGTCGGGCAGGTCGCCAACGCCACCGCGGCGTTCGCCTCGTGGCCGGCCGAACCGATCGTGTGGAAGCCCACGTCCAGGGCCCGCATCCGGCGGGCCGCGACGTCCAGCCATCGGCTGGCCAGCTGCGCCTCGAGCAGGTGCAGGAGCTGGGCGGAGTCCGCGCCGTCGACAGCGGCGGGCGGATCGGGGTCGTCGCCGTCCGGGTTGCCGTCATCCCGGCGGGGCGCGCCCGGCGACCAGCGGTCACGCCGTCCCGTCGTCGTGGGGACGGTGGTCAGCTCGTCGAGAACCGCCCGCAGGTGCGCGACGAGCTCCGCGCCGGGCCCGGGACCGTCGAGCCCGATCCGGCGCTGCGTCTCAGCGGACGAACGGCTCGCCACCGGTCTCGCTCACCATGGGGCGCCCTGCCGCGACCCACGCCGACATCCCGCCCGCGAGGTTCACCGCGTCGACGCCGTTCTCCGTCAGCCAGGCGACCACGCGCGCGGAGCGGTTGCCGGAACGGCACACCACCACGAGGTCCCCCGCCGCCGATCGGGCGGCGAGGTCGTCGACCTCGGCGAACCGGATCGGCAGGTCACCCATGGGGATGTGCCGCGCGCCATGGATGTGCCCGGCGTCCCATTCGTCGACCTCGCGGACGTCGAGGACGACGGCGTTCGGCGCGACCTCGGCCGCGGCCACGGTCGGGACGGGGCGGAACATCATGATCCTCCGGACGCGTCGACGTCGCTGGCCTCAACCCTAGACGGCCGTCGCCGCGGATGCGCTCGGAGCTGCGCGGCGAGCTGATCAGCGACCGGCGGCGCACCGGTCGAGGTGTCGACGACGAGGTGCGCGACCGGCGGCGACGACCGCCTTGTCGTGGTCCTTCCACGGCCGGACGCTCCGGACCGTGACCGGTACGCGCCGTCCGTCGCCGGCGGGCTACCGTCTGCACGTGACCCTCCCGCCGCTCATCCCACGGTCCGTGCTCTTCGGCAATCCTGACCACACGAGCCCCTCCGTCTCACCGGATGCGCGCCTGCTCGGCTACGTCGCACCACTCGACGGCGTCCTCAACGTGTGGGTCGAGCCCCTCGACGGCTCCCGGCCCGCACGCGCGGTGACGCACGACACCGATCGCGGCGTCAGGTCGTTCGCGTTCTGTCACGATGATCAGCACCTGCTGTACGTCCAGGACAAGGACGGCGACGAGAGCTGGCGACTCTACGTGCTCGATCTGGCGACCGACGAGGCCCGGTTGGTGACTCCGGGTGAGGGCGTGCAGGCCCGGATCGTCGCCCACAACCGGTGGCACCCGCACGAGGTGCTGGTCGCCCTGAACGACCGCGACCCGCAACTGCACGACCTGCACCTGCTCGATCTGCGCGCCGGCGACCTGCGGCTGGTGCGGAAGAATCCCGGGTTCGTCGACTGGCTGGTGGACACCGATCTGCGGATCCGTGGCGGCACGACGATGAACCCCGACGGCGGACTCGTGATCCATCTGGGCGAGGACGGCACCTACGAGCCCTACCTGGAGGTGCCGCCCGAGGACGCCGAGTCCACCGGCGTCTCGGGCTTCACCCGCGACGGCTCGGCCCTGCTCGTGCTGTCCAGCATCGGGGTCAACGCCACCCGGCTGGAGCGGCACGACCTCGTTGCCGGCGAACGCACCGTCGTGGCGGAGGACCAGGCGTACGACGTGAGCGGCCTCTGGCTCGACCCCGCCACGCTGGAGCCCCAGGCCGTCGAGTTCGCCAAGGAGCGCCAGGAGATCATGCTGCTGGACGAGTCGCTGCGCGGGGACCTCGAGCGCATCCGCGCGCTCGGCGACGGGGACGTCAGCGTCGGCCGCCGCGAGCGCGGGGACCGCCTCTGGGTGGTCTCGATCTCGCCCAGTGACGGGCCCATCCGGTTCTGGATCTACGACAGGTCGACCGGCGGGTCCCGCTTCCTCTTCGCGCACCGGGCCGAGCTCGAGGGACTGCCCCTGGCACCTATGGAGGCGTTCTCGTTCACTGCGCGGGACGGCGTGGTCATACGCGGCTACCTGACGTTCCCACCCGGGCTCGAACGCCGGGGCCTGCCCGCCGTGCTCGACGTTCACGGGGGGCCATGGGCCCGCAACACGTGGGGCTTCGACCCCGAGGCGCAGTGGCTCGCGAACCGCGGATACGTCTGCGTGCAGGTGAACTTCCGCGGTTCCACCGGCTACGGCAAGGCCTTCCTCAACGCGGGGGACCGGCAGTGGGGAACTGGCATGCAGGAGGACCTGACTGACGCCGTCGAGCACGTGGTCCGGCGGGGATGGGTGGCGCACGACCGGGTCGGCATCTATGGCGGCTCGTACGGCGGATACGCGGTCCTCGCGGGAGCGGCGTTCACACCCGAGGTATACCGATGCGGGGTCGACATCGTCGGCCCGTCGAACCTGCTGACGCTGCTCGCCTCGGTGCCGGAGTACTGGCGTCCCGTGATCGCGATGATGTACCGCAGGGTCGGGAACCCGCAGACCGAGCCCGAATTGCTGCGCGAGCGCTCACCGCTGTTCTCGGTCGACCGGATCCGGATCCCGCTCCTCGTCGTGCAGGGCGCCAACGACCCGCGGGTCAAGCAGGCCGAGGCCGAACAGATCGTCGCGGCGCTGCGCGCCAAGGGGCTGCCGCACGAGTACCTGCTGTTCCGGGACGAGGGTCACGGCCTCGCCAAGCCGCAGAACCGCGAGGTGTTCTACGCCAAGGCCGAGGCGTTCCTCGCCGAGCACCTCGGCGGGCGGGTGCAGGCGAGCGACGACTCCAGCGCGCCGGCGGCATGAGGCAGGCTGGTCAGATGCGCGCGCGTGTGGACATCGTCGAGGTGGGACCTCGGGACGGCCTCCAGAACGAGAAGACCGTTTTGCCGACCGAGGTCAAGGTGGAGCTGGTCCGGCGGGCCCTGCACGCCGGGATCCGCCGCGTCGAGGTCACGAGCTTCGTCCACCCCCGGCTCGTCCCGCAGATGGCCGACGCCGAGGCGGTCATGGCCGGGGTCAGTGCGGACGGCTTCCTGCCCGAGGGCGTCGACCGGGCCGACGTCACCTACATCGGCCTGGTCCTCAACCCCCGCGGCCTGGAGCGCGCCCTCGCCGCCGGCGTCGACGAGGTCAACGTCGTCGTCTGCGCGAGCGAGACGTTCTCCGAGCGCAACCAGAACGTCAGCGTGCCGCGCATGCTGGACGCCGCGGACGAGATCGCGGCCCGCGCGGCCGAGGCCGGCGTACGGCGGAGCGTCGTCATCGCGACCGCCTTCGGCTGCCCCTTCGAGGGCGAGGTGGACCCGGAGGCCGTGTTCGCCATCGCCGATCGCTGTCTGCGCGCCGGCTACACGGAGGTGGCCGTCGCCGACACCATCGGGGTCGGGGTCCCCGCGCAGGTCCGCGCGCTGGCGGCCGGCGTCCGCGCCCTGCCCGGAGGGGACGGCGCCCGACTGCGTGCCCATTTCCACAACACCCGGAACACCGGGTACGCCAACGCGCTGACCGCCCTCGAGTCCGGCGTGACGGCCCTGGACTCGAGTCTGGGCGGCATCGGAGGCTGCCCGTTCGCCCCGAACGCCACGGGGAACATCGCGACCGAGGACCTCGACTACCTCCTGCAACGCTCGGGGTATGACACCGGGCTGGATCTGGCGGCTCTCGCGCAGACCGGGACCTGGATCGCGGGCAGGCTCGACATCACCGCCCCCGCGCTCCTCGGCCGCGCCGGACCGTTCCCGCCGGCCCGCAGCGTCTGACCGGCGCGTACGCCCACGTGGCGTGTTCGCGGGCCGACTCATCAGCCGAGCCTCCCCCGGGCCGGTCGGGGGATTTCGCGGGAGACGACTCCCCGGGAGAGGGACGTCCCTCTACCGTGTGACGGCGGAGGAGCGGAGCGTTACGGGCGCGCCGCTTGCCGGGCCTCACCCCGCCGTGACGAGGAGCCATGCCCGCACCCCACACCTCCTTGCTCCACGCGCTCCCGTCGGCGAACGAGAACGTCGCCATGGCGACGTTCGATGCCGAGCTCGTCTGCACCTTTGCCAACTCCCCCTTCTCCGAGATCACCGGCCTCGACCCCGGCGAGGTCACGGGACGCACCTGGTCGGCGCTGTTCCCCGGCTTGTCGGCGAGCCAGCAGGCCGTCGTGGAGGCCGTCGCGGCCAGCGGGACGCCCGTAGGAGCGGTCGATGTCACGAGCACGACACCGGGACGGCCCGGGCCACCAGGACGGCCGGACCGCCGTCGATGGCGACTCGCCCTGCACCGCGTCGAAGGTGTACCGGGGGTTGCTGGCGGTCGGGTGCTCTCAGTGCTGGGCAGCCTTGCGACCGGGCCGGCCGTCCTGGACCGGCCGACGTTCCGGCACCGCGTCGCGGACACGCTCCGTGAGAGTGGCGGATCCTCCGGCGTGCTGCTCGTCGACCTCGGCCAGCCGGTACGTGGCGGGCCGGGGCACAGCGGACTGGCCGACCGGGCGGCCGTGCTGCAGGGAGTCGTGCGGACCACCGACATCGTGACCCTGGACGTCGACGACGCAACCGGCCGCTCCTACCTCGCGCTGCTCTGCCCGTCGTTGCCGGCGCCCTGGACCGTGGCCGCCATCGGGGACCGGCTGCGCCGGGCGGCGCAGCTCACCGGGGGCTCGTCCGGGATGCAGCCCCAGGTCAGCGTGACCGTCGCGCGGCAGGATGACTCACCGGACTCCCTGTTGCGGCGGGCGACGAGCTCCCTGCACACCGAGCTCCACGGCGCGCTGGAGGCGGCCCCGCTCCGGACCACCGTCCGGGAGCACGCCGTCGCCGCGGGTCGCGCCGTGGTCGTGGGACTGGCCGGCGAGGCGGACCTGTCCACCCTGCGCGGGCTGACCCGCCTGCTCGAGGCCATCGTGGAGGATCGCCCCGCCGCCCTCGTCGTCGACGCGGGACACCTGGCCTTCTGCGACGTCGCGACGGCCCGCGCGCTGTTGGCCGCGGCCGGGCAGGCCGGGCAGGCCGGCATCCAGGTCGGCATCGCCGGGATGCCGTCCACCATGGAAAAGATGATCACTTTGGGCTGGTCCGGGTCACGATTGCGTCGCTGGACCAGCGTGGAGGTCGCCCTGGCATCGCTCTGAGCGCTGGCGGGTTCGCCAGGTTCGGGGCGGTCAGGTTCGGGGCGGTCAGGTGCTCGACGGGCTGGGCGAGGCGGTCGCGGACGCCGACGACGCACCGCCCGACCCGGTCGGCGAGGAGCTCGCCGTGGTCGCGGACGACGCCGAGGCCGTCGTCGGGCTGGGCGAGGGGTCGGGACTGGACGCCGGCGCGGGGCTGGGCGAGGGGTCGGGGCTGGACGCCGCTGCCGGGCTGGGTGCCGGGTCCGGACTGGGTGCCGGGCTGGGCGAGGGGGCCGACGGGCTCGGGTCCGGGGTCGGCGTGGGGCTCGGCGACGGGGACGGCGAGGGCGACGGGACCGCGCTCGGGGACGGGCTCGGACTCGGGGACGGACTCGGGCTCGCGGACGGCGATGGGCTCGGCGACGGGCTCGGCGACGGGCTCGGGGATGGACCGGGCGACGGGAGGGCGCTCGGCGACGAGCCCGGCGACGGCTGCCCTTGCGAGGGGACCGCGGGGCCAGGATTGACGGCCGGCGGGCTGTCACCGGTCGCCGTCTGGCCGCTCCGTGTCACCGGGACCATGGGCTCGGCGGATACGGGCACCGGCTCGCCGCGCGCGTAGCTGTCGGCCAGGGCGAGAACGAGCCGGACGTAGCTCGTCGACCCGTTGTACCGGAACACGGCGCGGAACCTGTCGTCCTGGTTGGCAAGGTCGCCACCGCCCGCGCACAGGTAGCGGGCCGCCGAGAGGGCGGCGTCGTCGATGTCCTGCGGATTGGCCACCCCGTCGCCGTCGGCGTCCGTGCCGTACGCCGCCCAGGTGCTCGGGATGAACTGCATCGGGCCGACCGCGCGATCGGCACCTGGATCCCCGTCCAGGCGGCCACCGTCGGTGTCGGGGAGGAACGGCATGCCCCCGGTGCCGTCGAGCCGGGGCCCGTAGATGGGCGGGTGGACGACGCCGTCCGCGTCGACCTGCGAACCGCCGAACCGCCCGTGATCGGTCTCCATCCGGCCGATCCCGGCGAGCAGGGACCAGGACAGGTGGCAGCCGGCGTCGATCTTGGCGGTCTGCGCGGCAGCCGCGAGGTAGGCCTTCAGCACCCGGACGGGGATGCCCGAGCGGGTGAGCACTCCGGTGTCCGGGACGTCGGCGGGGGCGGACGCGCCCCGGGCGCTGGTGCCGGGGCTGCCGGCGGCGCCTGGCCCGGGCAGGACGAGGACCTTGGGGTCGCCGCCGAAGGGGAGGACCGCGACGTCCGGCGCAGTGGTACCCGCCGTCCCCTCGTCCGGGACGGGACCGACCAGCTGGTCGAGCCAGGCCTGGTCGCCGGAACTGGCCGAACTCGGTATGACCCACCGCGGCTCGTGACCGCTGGCGGCCAGCGTGCTCGTCATGGCCACGAGAGGAATGCCCAGCAGGGCGACCCGCACACCGGGCGACGTGAGCCAGAGCCGCCGGACGAGCCCGGATCGGCCGGCCGGGGGCTCCTGCTCCTGGTCGGTCATGCGCCAGACCCTAGACATGCCAGTAGCTGATGGTCACGGTGTCCGGCACCCCCGTCATCGGATCGACATCCGACGGTCATGTCACAGTCAGCCAACCTAGACGGATGAGGCCCGGTTCGTCAGCGTTACGGCCAGAACTGTCGAACACGCGCCGCATTCGGGTCGGTCGTCTGACTCGCAGCGACGAGACGGTCGCGAGCCGTTCCAGACCCGGGCCGGGAGACCGCCGAACGACGCCGAACGACGCCGGCGGATGCCGTCGGCGGATGCCGTCGGCGTCAGGCGGACTACTTCAGCAACCGCGAGAGTCGGCGGTCCGCGAGCACCTTGCCGCCGGTCTGGCAGGTGGGGCAGTACTGCATCGCGCGGTCGGCGAACGAGACCTCGCGCACGGTGTCACCGCAGACCGGGCACGGCAACCCGGCCCGGCCGTGGACCCGCATGCCGGCCCGCTTGGCGTCCTTGAGCTCCTTCGCCGGCTTGCCCTCGGCGGCCTCCACGGCGTCCGTCAGCACCGTGCGCATCGCCGTCCAGAGCCGCTCCACCTCCCCCTCGGACAGTCTTCCCGCGATCGCGTACGGCGAGAGCCCGGCGGCGTGGAGCACCTCGTCGCTGTAGGCGTTCCCCACACCGGCGAGCACCGACTGGTCGCGGAGCAGGCCCTTGATCTGTTGGCGGGACCCCTGGACGATCCGGGCCAGCGCGGCGACGTCGAACGCTGGGTCGAGCGGGTCCGGCCCGAGGGTGGCGACCCCCGGGATGTCGTGGGGATCGTGAACGACGTAGACGGCCAACCGCTTCTGCGTGCCGGCCTCGGTGAGGTCGAAGCCCGGGTCCGCGGGCAGGTCCGGGTCGTCCAGCCGGACCCGCAGGGCGATGGGACTCTTGCCCGGCCTGACCGGTGTCGACGGCAGGGAGTCCGACCAGCGCAGCCAGCCGGCACGGGACAGGTGCACGACCAGGTGCAGCCCGCTGACGTCGAGATCCAGGAACTTGCCGTGCCGCCGAACTCCGGTGACCTGCAGACCCTGGAGCGCGGTCACCGGTGGGTCGTAGGTCTTGAGGACGCTGATGGCCCCGACGTCGACACGGGCGACGATGCGACCGACCGCGCGTTCACGCAGGAACGCGGCGAGCGCCTCCACCTCGGGCAGTTCGGGCACGGATCAAGTGTGCACCGCCGTCGTCGGCCGGGGTCCCGCAGAAGGTGCACGCGTTGTGCGACGTTGCACGCGTTGCGGCGCTCCAGGGTGTCCCTGAAGCGGCACAACGCGTGCAACGTCACACAAGAGCTAGCAAGGACGGAGAGGTCGAGCGGCCGGGGCAGTCGCGGGGCTGAGCACGAGCGACGCGGTCAGCGGCCGGGCTGCGCCCGAGCAGCCCGGGCAGCCCGGGCGTCGCGGACGGCGTCCGCGGCGGCCTGCAGGCCACGCGCCTCGAGACCGGCGATCACACCGTCGACGTCCGTCTCCGGACGGTTCTGGCTCATCTTGGCCTTCGCCTCGATCCGGGTGATCCTCACCTCGACCCCCACGATCGCACGCAACTGCCCGGTCACGAAGGCGGCGGGCGCGTCGTCGACCGCCCACGGACGGGCCGTGCCGGCCTCGTGCTTGGCGGTCAGCCGGCGCACCAGCCCGTCGACCCAGCTCGGGTCGTCGTGGACGACGAGCCTGCCGTAGACGTGCGCGGTCAGGTAGTTCCACGTCGGCACGACCCGGCCGTGCTCGAGCTTGCTCGCGTACCAGGACGGAGAGACGTACGCGTCCGGACCGCGCACGATGACCAGCGCCTCACCGACCAGGTCGGCCCGCCACTGGTCGTTGGTCCTCGCCACGTGCCCCAGGAGGGCGCCGCGCTCGCCGGCGGCCGGCGCGTAGACGAACGGCAGCGTGGTCGCGACCAACCCCGCCGACGTCGCGGTGATCAGGTCGGCGGCCCCGTGGTGCTCGAGCAGGTCGCGCACGGCCGCGTCGTCCATCGCGAAGTGAGCCGGCACGTACACCAGACCAGTATGCGTCCGCCGCGGGCTCACCCTTGGTGACGATCGCCCACGTGGTCGACATCGATGGCACGGTGAGCACGAGCCCGTGCTCGGCGCCTTCGCGATCTGGACACCTCAGAGCCTCTCCCCGGGCCCCGTGCTGCCCATCCGACGAAGGGGATCCGGGTTGCGCAGCGATCCGGCGTCCCCCGATCGTCCTGGCCCGGCGTCGCCGCCGACACCAGCCGCGATCCCGTGATCACGAGGAGCAAGCGGGTCAGCGGACCAGGCGCTCGAACAGACGGTTCAGGTCGGCGTCCGGGTCGCGAGTGAGCCCACTGTGCACGGGGCCGGCCTGGACGACGGTCGACCGTGGGGAGGTCAGCCGGCCGAACCGCTCGCGCGGGGAGCCACCGGCGGCCCGCCCCGCGACAGCACGCCCCGCGCAGACCGCCTCGACGCCGGCCAGCGCCGCGCGGACGGCGTCCACGTCCACCGCCGGGTCGATCGACCTCAGCCGGCCCTCGTCGACGTGCAGGAGGGTGCCGAGGTAGTCCCGGGCCTGGCAGTAGAGGACTAAGCCGACGTTGACGCACTCACCGCGGTCGATCCTGGGCACGGCGCGCAGCAGCGCGTACTCGAACGGCGCGTACTCGTGCGCTCCCGCGGAGCCGCCGCCGGTGTCTCCCGCGAGGTCACGGACGCCGCTCATGCGGCGGCCTCGACGCCGAACCAGGGTCGGTCGCCGGCGGCCCGCGCCGACAGTTGGCGCACGTAGCGCTCGCGCCAGGCGGCGTCGGCCCGGGGGTCGCCCTGGGCGGCGTTCATGCCCGTCAGCCACTCGCCGGGAACAAGGTCCAGAACCTCGGGCAGCAGGTCCGGGACCGCCGCGGCGAGCTCGGCGTCGACGCGGGAGAGGTCCGCGACGGCGAGCGTGCGCACCACCGGCAGCAGGACGTGCTCCGAGAGGTCGTACCGGCGCCCGGCCCAGGCCTCGGGCGACGGCCAGGCGTGCTGGAACACCAGGGCCGCACCGTGATCGATCGCCCACAGGGTGCGGTGCCAGACAAGCAGGTTCGGGTTGCGCCAGGTGCGGTCGATGTTCGCCGTGAACGCGTCGAGCCAGTACGCGCGCGCCGCCTCGAACGGGTCCGGCCGCCAGGCGACGCCGTCGTAGCCGACCGACCCGGGCAGGAAGTCCAGACCGAGGTTGAGACCGACACTGGCCTTGAGCAGCTCCTGCACCTCATGGTCGGGCTCCCGCAGGCCGATCGCCGGGTCGAGCTCGACACCGACGAGGTCCGGCACCCGGACTCCGATCCTGCGGCCCAGCTCTCCGACGACGACCTCAGCGACGAGCGCCGCCGTCCCCTGCCCGGCCCCGCGGAACTTCACCACGTACATGCCGTCGTCGTCCGCCTCGACCAGGCCCGGCAGCGACCCGCCTTCGCGCAGCGGCGTCACGTAGCGGGTGGCGCGCACGGTCCGCAGCACGCGCTCACCGTACCGGCGGGGCACACCGGGCGGCCGCAGCGCGACCCGACCTAACGAGGCCGACAGAGAGCCGGAAGAGAGCCGACCCTGGCAGCGCGTTCCAC
>DATKNA010000112.1:0-6127 GCA_035541595.1 Kineosporiaceae bacterium
CCGTCGGGGAGCTTGCGTGCGCTGGCGAGTGCCGGGGCGCAGGTCCGCCGCGCGCTGACCGCCACGGAGGAGGCGCAGATCCACCGGATCGTCCGCGACGGCCGGCCACGCGCGGTCGTCGTGGCCAGCCTCGGCGGCTCCGCGGTCGTCGGCGACGTCCTCACCATGCTCGCCGGCAGCGCCTCGCCGGTCCCGGTCTCGGTGCGCCGCGGCCTACCGCTGCCCGGCTGGGTCGGCCCACTCGACCTGGTCGTTGCCGTCTCCATGTCCGGCCGCGCGCCCGGGCCGGTCGGGCTCGCGGCGGAGGCCGCCCGCCGCGGCTCGCGCCTGCTCACCGTCGGCATGCCCGACTCCCCGCTCGCCGAGGTCGCGGTACGGACCGGCGGGGTGCACGTGACCGTGCCGGCCCCGCTGACGCCGGCCGCTCGCGCCTCCCGGATGGCGCTGTGGGCGCTGCTCACCCCGGTCCTCGCCGCGGCGTACGAGCTCGGCCTCGTGGACACCTCGCCGCTCCTGCTGAGCCGGGTCGCCGGGCGGCTCGACACGCACGCCACCACGTTCCGGCCGTCGTCGGACGCGTTCGTCAACCCCGCCAAGGCCCTGGCGCTCGAGCTCGCCGACACCGTACCCGTGGTGCTGGGGGACAGCGACGTGACAGGAGTCGCCGCCACCCGGGCGGTCTCCATGCTCGCCCGCACCGCCCGGGTTCCGGCCATGCGCGGGGCCCTGCCGGACGACGCAGGCGACGTCGTCGCCACCTTCGGTGGGCCGTTCGCGGCTCGGCCGGGCGACCTCTTCAACGACCCGTTCCTCGACGAGCCTGTCGGGACCCGGCTGCGCCTGCTGTTCCTGCGTGACGCCGAGCCCAGCGTGGACCGTCCGGACGGCGCCTGGCTCGAGACCTCCCGGACGGCGGACGCCGTCCGGGTCACCGCCGAGGAGGCCGGCGTCCGGATCAGCGAGGCGACCGCCGAGCCGGGGCATCCGCTCGAGCGGCTCGCCGATCTCGTCGCGCTGACGGACTTCGCCGCCGTCTACCTCGCCCTGGCCGGCGGTGTCGACCCGCTGACCTCGCCGCACGTCGCCGACCTGCGAGACCGGACGCACTGATGCACCCTCGGAGGCGAGACCCGCACGACCGGCCGCCGGGCGAGGAGCTGATCGATGAGTGTCGAGGGCGGTAACCGGGCCATCTTCGCGGCGCTGGCCGCCAACCTGGGCATCGCGGCGACGAAGTTCGTCGCCTACTTGCTGACCTTGTCCAGTTCGATGCTCGCCGAGTCGATCCACTCGGTCGCCGACTCCGGCAATCAGGTGCTGCTGATCATCGGCGGCCGGCGCGCCGCGCGGAAGGCCGACGAGCAGCACCCGTTCGGCTACGGCCGGCAGCGCTACGTCTACGCGTTCCTGGTGTCGATCGTGCTGTTCTCGGTCGGCGGCCTCTTCGCGATCTACGAGGGGGTGCACAAGTGGCAGCATCCCGAGCCGATCGAGGGCCGGTGGTGGTGGGTGCCGCTCGCCGTCCTCGTGGTGGCGATCGGCCTCGAGTCGTACTCGTTCCGGACGGCGATCGTCGAGTCGAACCGCACGCGTGGCCGGCGGTCCTGGGTGCAGTTCGTCCGGACGGCGAAGGCGCCCGAGCTGCCCGTCGTCCTGCTGGAGGACACGGCGGCGCTGTGCGGCCTGGTCTTCGCGCTCTTCGGCGTCAGCCTCACGCTGATCACCGGGGACGGCCGCTGGGACGCGGTCGGTACCCTGCTCATCGGTCTGTTACTGGTCCTCGTCGCGATCGTCCTCGGCATCGAGATGAACTCGCTCATCATCGGCGAGTCGGCAGATCCGGAGGCCGTCGCCGCGATCCGCGCCGCGCTGGTGGGCGGTGCGGTGGAGGGCGTCATCCACATGCGCACGATGCACCTCGGCCCCGAGGAGCTGCTCGTGGCCGCGAAGATCGCGGTCCGGCCGAGCGAGCGGGCCGACGACGTGGCCACCGCGATCGACGAGGCGGAGCGGCGGGTGCGCGCCGCCGTGCCGATCGCCCGCGTCATCTACCTCGAACCGGACATCCGCCGCGCGGCCGCGGCCCCGACACCCGCTCCGCCCGGCTGAACCAGGCCCGACACCTAAGCTCGGCCCGGCCCGCGCTGCGCCGGATCCGCCGGACCTCCGCCCCGGCTCGGCCCGCACCCCCGCCCCAACTCGGCGGCACCCCCGCCCCGGCTCGGCCCGCACCCGCACCGGAACGCACAGTGGCTCGACGTGAAGCGTGCGGTGAAGATCACGGTGAAGCCATCTGGTCGCCAGAGCGCTCATCCTCTTCATCGTGATCTTCATCGTGGGTTTCATCGCCACAGCGGGGCCGACGCGCCAGTCGACCGGCACCCGGCGACCCGGCAGACCGGCATGCGCAGACCGATGGCCGGCACCGGTGGCCCGCAGACCGGTGGCCCGCAGAGCGGTGGCCGGCATGCGCAGACCGGTGGCCCGCAGAGCGGTGGCCCGCAGAGCGGTGGCCGGCAGACCGGTGGCCGGCAGACCGGTGGCCCGCAGACCGGTGGCCCGCAGACCGGCATCGACGTCCGCCACTCGCCGATCGCCGCGTCACGACCTCAGGCGTCCGGGCTGGGTCGCAGCGTGACGGCGGCCACCCGGGGCGCGCCGTCCGGCCCGGGCGGCCGCGAGATCGCGAGCGCGACACCGAGCACGAGGTCGCGGCGCGCTCCGCGTAGGAGGACCGCGGCCTCCGACCAACCGTCGCCCGCGACGACATCGCCCTCGGCGACCCTGCCAGCCCACGCCGCCCCGGCCTGCAGCAGGCGCTGCAGCGCGGCGCGGTCGACGTCCTCGGTGAAGTCCAGTGGCGGTGCGGCGGCGGCGTTGGCGCTGTTCATCGACCAGATCAGCATCGACAGGGCGCGGCGCAGATCCGCCGAGGGGTGGGGTATGGGCACGAGGGTGAGGGACTGGACGCGCGGCGGCCGCTCCGGCGAGAGCCTGATCTCGACCCGCAACCGCCCCCGCGGGCCGCGCAGCCACCAGGCCTGATGCGCGGGGGACGCGTGCTCGACCGGATCCGTCGGGTCGGGGGACAGCGGTCCGAGCACGGTCCGCACGTGCTCGATCCGGGCCCGCCGCACCGACAGGGGCTCGTCGAGGTCGACGTTGGCGGCGAACAGTCCGGCGGCGGCGTCGTCGTCCCAGGCCACCAGCAACCGCTCCACCTCGGCGGCGGCGGCCCGGGTCGCCGCCCAGGGACTTCCCGACCCGGGCGCCGGCCCCGTCACGGGGACGCCGGACACCCGGCGGCGTGGCGTGTCCTCGGCGAGCAAGGCGTCCAGGATGCGCTCGGCCAGCGTGAAGGCCAGGGAGTAGGTGCCGTTGGCGAGCACCACCGTGCCGAGGCCCCTGCCGGTGTGCCACCTCATGTGCGAGCCGAAGCCGGGGTACCCGCCGCTGTGTCCCACGATCGTCCCATACCGCGGATGATCTTCCACCACGAGCCCGAAGCCGTAGGCGGCGGTGCGCAGCGCCGGCGGTCGGTCGATCGCTGACCAGGCCAGCTGGGCCAGGTAGGCCCGGTGCGGCTGTTGCTGCTCCCGCCGGCTGGCCCTGCGCAGCGGGTGCCCGACCTCGGGATCGTCCCGCGGTGGGAAGGCGTCGGTGAACTCGCCGACCCAGCGGGCCAGATCACGGACGGAGCTGAAGATCCCGCCCATCGGTGCGAACGCTCCGTGGGAGGCGAACGGCACCTCGTCCCACCCGGACGTCGACCGCGCGTGCCCGACCGCGAGCCGCTCGGGCGGCACCTCGGCAGCGTCGAAGCAGGTCGACCTCATGCTGAGGGGTTCGAGCAACCGACGGGTGACGGCCTCTCGGTAGGACACACCGGCGGCCGCAGCGACGACCCGGCCCAGCAGCGCGTAACCGAGATTGGAGTACTCGAAGGCCGTGCCGGGTGCCCATGCGAAGCTGAGCCCGCCGGCGAGGAGGGCGTCGAAGTCCGCCTCCGACATGCTCTGCTGCCGATCGCCCCATGGGTCGTCGGTCGGGAGCCCGCCGGCCATCGTCAACAGGGTCCGGATCGTCAGCGGAGCCGAGTCCGCCGTGGGGAGCCGGACCGCGGACAGCGCCGGGACGTGGTGCAGGACCTCCTCGTCCAGAGCCAGGACACCCTCGTCCCGCAGCAGCAGGATCGCGGCGGCCGTGAAGCTCTTGGTCATCGAGGCGATCCGGAAGACGGTGTCCGCGTCCGGCACGCGGCCCGCGGATGCCGCGGGAGAGCCCGGGAACGCGCACCACCCCCGGCCGCCCGCGTGCACCAGCTCGCCGTCCCGGATGACTCCATAGGCCAGCCCCGGCTGCCCCACCCCGGTGGCGAACGCGTCCACCAGGGCCTCGACGCCGCCGAACACAGACGTCGTCGAGGACACGGCTGGCATCCTCGCACGAGGGTGGGCGCTGTCCGGACCTCGGAACCCTGAGAAGATTCGGCCCATGAGCGGTCTGCTCCAGGGGATGCTGTCGGCGCCGCCGGCGGTCGCCTACCTGGTCGTGGGGCTGCTCGTCTTCGGTGAGGCCGCGGTGTTCATCGGGTTCGTGCTGCCCGGGGAGACCGCCGTCGTGCTCGGCGGGGTGCTCGCCGCCCGGCACGGCATCGATCTGCGGGTGCTCATCGGACTCGTCGCATTCGCGGCGATCGCTGGCGACACCGTCGGGTACGAGATCGGCCGCCATTACGGGGAGCGGGTGCTCGCGATGCGCCCGCTCCGCCGACATCAGCAGCGGCTCCACCAGGCGCGCGGTTTCCTGCGGGAGCGCGGGGCCGTGGCCGTCTTCCTCGGCCGCTGGACCGCCTTCCTCCGTGCGGTGATGCCCGGCCTCGCCGGCGTCAGCCGGATGCCCTACCGCCGCTTCCTGGCCTACAACGCTCTCGGCGGGATCGCCTGGGGCACGACCTTCTGTCTCATCGGCTACCTGGCCGGCAACTCCTACGACGCGATCGAGAAGCGGGTCGGGGTTTGGGGTTCGGTGGCGAGCCTGGTCGTGGTCCTCGCCCTGCTCGTGGTCTGGCACCTCGGGCGTCGCCGCGCTGAGCGGGCGCGCAACGGCGGCGACCAGGCGGCCGACGCGGTAGCCGATGCGGTGCCGGCATCAACCGACGGCGAGCCGGACCGCGTAGGCGGCGACCAGGAGGTAGCCGGCGACGCCCGTCGCCAGGCGTAGCCGGCGGGGCAGCCGGGCCCCGGCCAGCGCGGCCGCCCCGGCCAGCGTGAGTTGCCAGACGCAGGACGCGATCAGGACGCCGGCGGCGAACGCGATGCCCGCCGTCGGGCCGGAGACGACCCGACCCAGCCCGGCGGTGAGCACGACGAAGTACACCGCGGTCATCGGGTTCACGGCGGTCAGCGCGACGAAGCGGCGCAGCACCCGCCCGCGCGGCACCGGGACGCCCGGTTCCTGCGGGCGGCGCAGCCGGGCGATCCCGCGCGCGGCAACCGTGGCGAGCACGATCGCGCCGACCAGCTGGACGGCGCGTTCGCTGCCGGCCAGCGCTCGGGTGACGGCTGCGCCGGCGGCGACGGCCACGGCCGCGTAGGCGCCGTCCACGAGGCCGACGCCCAGGCCCGCCGCGGCCGCCGGCCTCCAGCCACCTGTGATCCCCTCCTGGATGATCAGGACGCCGATCGCTCCGAGCGGCAGGGCGACCCCGAGCCCTGCGAGCGCGCCGGCGCCCAGGGCGGTCACCACGTCGGTCGTCACGTTCTGCATGCTGTGGTGTAGGTGCGGTCGGGCTCAAGCGCTATTCCGTCCGCCGGGCAACACCGGCGCGGCCACTGGACCGCGCCATCGCGTTGGGGTGCGCTCCTGCGCCCATGTCGGCCCTTCTGGACAGCCCCGGGGCAGCCGTGCGCGGGTTGTCGACAGTTGCGCGCGTTGCCAGGAGCGTCGTGCGCGGGTTGTCGACAGTTGCTCCCGTGGTCCGGGTGCCGTGGTACGCGGGGTATCGACCCTTGCTTGCCTAGATGATCGATTCCAAGGGATCTTCAGTGGTCGTAGGCCAGGAGTGATCTCTTGACGGGTTGGCCGGTGTGGTCGTTGTGCCAGATGGTGGCGGTCAGGGCGAGCA
>DATKNA010000113.1:0-3290 GCA_035541595.1 Kineosporiaceae bacterium
TCGCGCTCCTGCCGGGTGCGGGCGCGTCGCGTGTTGACCTCGACCACCACCGTGCCCCCCCAGTTGCCCTCGGCGAGCAGCTCCAGGACCTCGTCGCACGGCTGCGTACCCTGCCCGGGCACCAGGTGCTCGTCCTTGGCGGATCCCTGGCCGTCCGCCAGGTGCAGGTGCGCCAGCCGGTCGCCCAGGGCGCGCGCCATCGCCAGCGCGTCCACCCCCGCGGTGGCCGTGTGCGAGAGGTCGAGCGTGACGTCGCGGTAGCCGTGCGGGAGCGGGTCCCATCCGGGCGCGTAGGCGAGCAGCTCGCGACCCCGGGCGCGCCATGGGTACATGTTCTCCACGGCCACGCGGACGCCGTACTCCTCCCCGAGTCGTTCGACGCCGGCCACGAAGCCCGCCGCGTACTCGCGTTGCCAGCGGAAGGGCGGGTGGACGACGACCGTGCGGGCTCCGAGATCGCAGGCGAGGCGGCACGACCGATGCAGCTTGGCCCACGGCTCGCGTCCCCAGACGCGCTGCGTCACCAACAGCGTGGGCGCGTGGATCGCCAGCACGGGGATCTCGTAGTGGTCGGTGAGCCGGGCGAGGCCTGCGCCGTCCTGGCTCACCGGATCCGTCCAGACCATGACCTCGACGCCGTCGTAGCCGAGCTCGGACGCGATCGCGAAGGCGTCGGCGCAGGTCTGCGGATAGACGGAGGCCGTGGACAGCGCGACCGGAGCACGCGGGACGCGCACGGGGGTCTCCTGGGCCCGGGAGACGGGGGCGTCGTCGACCTCCCGGGACATGAGCCGTGTCGTGCCACCGGACTCCGCCATGCCTCCAGGCTACGCGGCCGCTCCCCGCCGCCCGCACGGCGATCGAGCCGGCGTCCTAGGCTGGCCGGGTGCCCGCTGGTCCGCGCCCCGGCGCCGAGACCCCGCTCGACGTCGACCGGCTGTGGGTCGAGTTCGGTGACTCCGAGGGCGACGAGGCACCCGGCACCGTCTACCGGTGTGACCTCACCTGGCTGACCTCCTCGTGGACCTGCGTCTTCGGTCGTGGCTGCCGAGGGATCGACGCCGCCCGTCCCGACGACGGGTGTTGCAGCCTGGGCGCCCACTTCACCGGCCGGGACGACGAGCGGCGGGTGGCCCGCGCGGTGCGGCGGCTGACCCCGGAGCATTGGCAGCACCGGGCGCACGGGCGCCGGGGCGGCTGGCGGGTCACGGCCGACGACGGCGCCACGACCAGCGCGCTCGTCGACGGCGCCTGCGTCTTCCTCAACCGACCGGGGTTCGCCGCCGGGACATTCGCCGACGGGGCGGGGTGCGCGCTCCACCTGCTGGCGCTGGCGGAGGGCCGGCCACCGCACGAGACGAAGCCCGACGTGTGCTGGCAGCTCCCGATCCGGCGTGCTTACCGCACCGTGCGGCGGCCGGACGAGACGTCGTACCTCGAGGTCACCATCGGTGAGTACGACCGGCGCGGCTGGGGCCCGGGCGGGCACGACCTCGACTGGTACTGCTCGGCCAGCCCCGAGGCGCACGTGGGCACCGAGCCCGTGTTCCGGTCGCTGCGCGCGGAGCTCGTCGAGCTGGTGGGGCCGGCGGCCTACGGCGTGCTGGTCCGGCACTGCGAGGGCGCCCTCGCCGCCCGACGGGCGCTGCCGGTCCTCGTCCATCCGGCCACGGCGGCGGCCGCGGCGGCGGCCCGGCGCCGAGCGGCAGCGGCCGGCGAGGACGCGGCGAGCGGCGGCGAGGACGCCCCCGACGGCATGGGTGCGGCGAACGGCGGGGGCGACCTGATGAGTGGCGGCGCCCGGTGAGAGGGGTCATCCCGAGCCCGAACATCTGGCGCCATCCCGAGGTCTACGAGATGGAGAACCGGGCCGTCGACCCCGACGGCTCGATCGAGGCAGCCATGCGGTCGGTCCGGAACTGGCGCGGCGGCGTCGTGCTGGACGTGGGGTGCGGCAGCGGCTTCCATCTCCCCCGGTTCGCCGCCGACGCGGCCCGGGTGATCGGCGTGGAGCCGCACCCGCCGCTGGTCGACCTCGCACGCCGCCGCACCGCCGGGCTCGAGACCGTCGACGTCCGGCGGGGGACGGCGCAGCGGCTGCCCGTGCCGGACGCCTCGGTCGACGTCGCGCACGCGCGGTGGGCCTACTTCTTCGGGGCAGGCTGCGAGCCCGGCCTGCGTGAGCTGGCGCGGGTGATGCGGCGCGGCGGCGCCGCGTTCGTCGTGGACAACGACGCGACCCGGTCGACCTTCGGCGGCTGGTTCCGGCGCTGGTTGCCCGGCTATGACCCGGGGGCGGTCGAGCGGTTCTGGGCGCGGCAGGGCTGGGCACGGACGCCGTTGACGACCCGCTGGGCCTGTTCGTCGCGGCAGGAGCTCGAGGCGATCGTCCGGATCGAGTTCCCGGCAGACCTGGCCGAGGAGGTCCTGACGGGTCATGCCGGCACCGACGTCGACTACGCGGTCAACCTCTTCTGGCGCACCTTCTGAGCTGCGACCTGGCGCACCGTCTGAGCTGCGACCGGGCGATTCACTGAGCTGGAGACCGGCGACACGGGCGAGCCGGTCGTCGGATCGCCTCGACGTGGGGGCGCGCTCGGAGCATCCTTGATCCATGACTGCCGGTCCCACCCACGACGTCGGATCCTCCACGGACGAGCGCGCCCAGGCCCCGATCCGGTGGCCGCGCCCGGACCGCGGCACGGTGGCCCTCGGGGTGATCTATTTCATCGGGTTGATCATCGCGATTGCCGTCCCAGCGCTGATCGTGCCGCCGAGCAGCCGGAACCCCGACGTCGGCCGGACCTGGTTCGCGTTCCTCTTCACCCTCCTGGGCTCCGCGATCATGCTGGTCTCCGCCCTGCTGGAGTTCCGCCGCAACCGCGACGGCACGACCCTCACTTTCGCCAGCGTCTCGACCATCGCCGTGTTCCTCGGCGGCATCATCCTGGTCGCCACCAAGCTGGGCGGGGGCTACGGGCAGAGCTGATCCCGGGAGCCTCGGTCCCCGCTCGATGCGATGGGGGCAGCAGGCGGGTGCGGTGGTGTGTCGGAGGGCTGTCGTAGCGTCCGTCCCATGACGGAGGGGGCAGCGTGAGCGGGTCCAAGGGCGGTGCCGGCAGCCGCGGGTCGCGATCCGGGTACCGGTGCACCGAGTGCGGCTGGACGGCCCAGAAGTGGGTCGGGCGCTGCGGGGAGTGCCAGGCCTGGGGCAGCGTCGAGGAGGTCGGCGTCCCGCACCGGCTGGTCGCGCCCGGCCCGGTCAGCGCGGCGGCCCGGCCGATCGGCGA
>DATKNA010000114.1:0-53556 GCA_035541595.1 Kineosporiaceae bacterium
GTCCGTTCGGCGCCGACACCTGGCCGAACGGACAGGTCTACGACGCACTTGGAACCGGCGTGACCGGCCTGCTTACCGGCCAGAAGTCGATCGACGACGTGCTCAAGTCGATGGACGCGGCGTGGGGCAGCTGACCCGACCGATCGCGGGTGGGGAGCTCGTCTCCCCGCCCGCCGTTCCGAGCCGAGGACGAGAGGGAGGCGGCGCCATGACCACGACGCACGGTTACACCGGCACGATCGAACCCGCTGCTGAGGCGAAGAGCACGCCCGGGCGGGGCCGGGGTCACGGGTACCGCATCGGTTATGGGCACTGGTGGTGGGCCCTCCCGGCCGTCCTCCTCATGCTCGCGCTGATCTACGCGACGACGGCGAGCGGTGCCTTCTACGCCTTCACCAACTGGACCGGTGTCGGCTCCTTCGACTTCGTCGGGCTGAAGAACTTCACGACGATCTTCAAGACCCCCGAGCTGACTGGTGCCCTCGTCAACACCCTCTTGCTGGCGGCCGGCTTCCTGGTCTTCACGAACGTCATCGGGCTGCTCTTCGCCCTCGCCCTCAACCGTGGCCTGAAGAGTCGCTACATCCTGCGGACGCTCTTGTTCATGCCGGTGGTGCTGGCGCCGATCGCAGTGTCCTACGTCTGGAAGTTCATCTTCGCGTTCGACGGGCCGCTCAACCAGACCCTCGGCGCCGTTGGGCTCAAGGGCCTGCAGCGCGACTGGCTCGCCGACCCCCACCTCGCGCTTGTCGCGATCCTCCTGGTCATGGTCTGGCAGAGCACCGGGTTCGCCATGGTGATCTACCTTGCCGGTCTGGCGACCGTTCCCGTCGAACTGGAGGAAGCCGCCGCCCTCGACGGCGCAGGCCCCGTGATGCGGTTCCGCAAGATCACCGTTCCGCTCATCCAGCCGTCGATCGCCATCGCGACCACGCTGACCCTCATCCAGGGTCTGCGGATCTTCGACCAGGTGCTGGCCCTCACCGGCGGCGGCCCTGCGAATGCGACGCAGACGCTCGCCACTGAGGTCTATCAGCAGACGTTCGTCTTCGGGAACTTCGGTTTCGGCGCCGCCCTCGCCCTCGTGCTCAGCCTGCTGATCCTCGTGTTCACCGTCGCCCAGCAGTACGCCACCCGCGACCGCCTCTAGATCGGACGGGCCCTTGAGGGTTATGCGAAACTCATCTTGATTCGCGTGGCTTGATCGGCGTGTCGAATTAACAACGATCCGCCCCGTTGATATGAAGGAGGTTCTCACGCCATTCTTCATGACGGGACGGACCGTTGCCTTCTCACCGTATGACGGGTCTTTCGGTAGAGCAATTCGACGCGCTGGTGGAACTGGTCACTCAAGCGTTGGACAAGCCGTGGCAGGCGGCGGTGGGGCGACCACGTGAACTGGATCTGGGTGAGGCCGTATTCGTGACGCTGGTGTACGCCCGCCACAACGTGACCGAGGAGCTGCTGGGTGCGTTCATGGGAGTGGATCAGAGCCAGATCTCCCGGGTGATCACCGAGCTGACGCCGGTGATCGAGGGGGTGACCGCACCGTACGTGCCCACCGAGGCCGACGCCGTGGAGGCGTTGGCCGGGCAGGTCGCCCTGGTCGACGGGAGCCTGGCCCCGTGCTGGTCGTGGGCCGATCGCCGGGACCTGTGGGCGGGCAAGCATGCCACCACCGGGCACAACTTCCTGGTGATCGCCGATCTGCTGGGGCGAGTGCGCTACGTCTCAGACCCCCGCCCCGGCAAGGACCATGACATGAGCCTGGTCAAGGAGGAGACGGTCGCCCGGATCCTGGCCGCGGCCGGCGACGTGATCGCCGACAAGGGATTCCAGGGATCGGGCTACATCACGCCCGTCAAGAAACCCGCAGGCGGCGAATTGACGTGGCTACAGCACGACTACAACAACAAGTTATCCGGGCTGCGGGCCGCCGTCGAACGCGCGGTAGCTCATATCAAGAACTGGAGGATCCTGCACACCGATTACCGTCGACCCATCGAAACCTGGGAGACCACATTCCGGGCAGCGGTCGGCGTGTTCTTCTTCAGCCTCACAGAGGGTTTCGCATAAGCCTCCTTGTTCCGCTATACCAAGAAGACCCTGGTCCTGGAGATCGTCACGATCCTCGCGGCGATCGCCTTCCTCATGCCGTTCTACTTCCTCCTCTCCACGGCGCTGAAGACGGGCGAGCAGGTGCTCACGACGTCGACGCTGTCGTTCCCGACCAGCCCGACGTTCGAGAACTTCAGCACGCTGCTGTCGCCGTCGAGCGACGCCTCCGCGAGCATCGTCAAGGGCCTGTTGAGCAGCCTGTTCATCACCGCCGGGACGATCGTGGCCCTCGTCGTCGTCGGCTCCCCGGCCGCGTACGTGTTCGCGCGCAGCACGAGCCGCTGGAGCAGCCGCACGTACTACCTCTTCCTCATCGCCATCCTGCTGCCGACCCAGCTCGGCGTCGTCCCGCTCTATGTGGAGGCGCGCGCGCTCGGTCTCGTCGGGACCCCTTGGGGCATGATCGTGATCTACACCGGAGTCCTCATCCCGCTCTCGGTGTTCCTCTACGCGGGGTTCTTCCGGCGGCTGCCCCGCGACTACGAGGAGGCCGCCACGGTCGACGGGGCCTCGCGCACCGCGGTGTTCGCGTGGATCGTGTTCCCGCTCATGGGGCCTGCGACCGGGACCGTCGCGATTCTCGCGGGCCTCATCGTGTGGAACGACTTCTTCACCGCGCTGATCTTCCTCAACGGGTCGGACTACCAGACGCTGCCGGTGGTCATGTACAACTACGTCGGCTCGCTGGTCTCGCAGTGGAACCTCATCTTCGCCGTTGTCATCATCTCCATGGTGCCGATCCTCGTCTTCTACTTCTTCGCTCAGAAGAAGTTCATCCAGGGCTACGCCGGCGGCCTCAAGGGCTGACGGCCACATGCCCACGGCCTCATCCGCCGTCCGCCGTCCATTCACGCTGGCCCCGAGAGAAAGAAGTGCCGACATGGCCTATCAGCTCTCCGCCAACATCGAACTGCTCTTCACCGAGGCCGGCGCCGACGCCGGCGACCGGGTCCGCGCCGCCGCGGCCGCGGGCTTCGACGCCGCCGAGATGTGGTTCTCGACCGACAAGGACCTCGACACGCTCGGCAAGGCACTCGCCGACACGGGGGTGCAGCTGACCTCGCTGCTCGCCGGCCCGCGCATGGGCTACACCTTCCCGGGCACCGACCTCGCGCCGTTCCACAAGGGGCTGGACGTCGCCGTGGAGCACGCCCGCCGGCTCGGCTGCCCGCGGGTCGTCCTCGCCTCGGGTGTGGGCTTCCCCGGCATGAACCGGCAGAGGAACCTGCAGGTGATCATCGACATGTTCGGGGAGGCCCTCGAGCGCCACCGCGACTCGGGCGTCGACTTCGTGCTGGAGCCGGTCAACTCGCGCGTCGACCATCCGGGGGCGTTGACGGACCGGACCGAGGACGCCGTGGTCGTCGCCAGGGCCCTGGCCTCCGATCGGTTCGGCATCCTCTACGACCTGTACCACTCGATCAGCCAGGGCGAGGACCCCGCGACCGAGTTGGCGAACGCAGCTGGCCTCGTGAAGTACGTGCAGCTCGCCGACGTCCCCGGTCGAGGTGAGCCGGGCAGCGGCTCGGTGGACTGGGCCGCGCAGCTCGCCGTGCTGCGGGCCTCCGGCTACGACGGGCCGATCGGGCTGGAGTACTTCCCGACCGTCCCGTCCGAGCAATCGATCGCGCGCATCCGGGCGATAGCCGCCGAGGCCTGAGCGGAGGGGTCTGTCGTCCTGATCGTGCCTCCCGCGTCGACCGCTCCACCTCCGAGAGGAAGCATGCACATGCCTGATCAGCACGCCGGTATCGCCGGCACCGGTATCGAGCTCGGGCTCACCCTCTACTCACTCACCTCGGAGTGGGCCGCCGGGCAGTACACCTTCGACAGCCTCCTCGAGACCGTCGCGGAGCAGGGACTCGGGCCGGGGGTCGAGTTCAACATCGCGCAGATGCTGCGCACGTACCCCGACGTCGACGACGAGTTCGTCCGCTGGTGGCATCGCACCATCGACCGCCTCGGTCTCCAGCCGAGCGCCTGCGGGACGAACCTCGACATGGGGCGGCGCAGGGACCGCGACATGACGCCCGACGAGGAGTACGAGTTCCTCGCGGTGCAGCTGCGCACCGCGCGTCGGCTCGGCTTCCACCGAGTGGTCATCCGCATGGCCGGCAAGGAGCTGCTGCGGCGGCTGCTCCCCCTCGCCGAGCAGTACGACCAGAAGCTCGGCTACGAGCTGCACGCGCCGATGGGCCCGAACGACCCGAAGATCCTCGCCATCCGTGAGATGTACGACGAGTTGGGGTCCGACCGGCTGGGCTTCACCGCCGACTTCAGCTCCACCATGCACGGCCTGTCCCCGACGCTGTTCCGCACCCTCTCGCACATGGGGCTGCCGGAGGAGCACTTCGCCGTCATGGAGGAGATCTGGCGCAAGCCGATACCGATGCACGAGCGCAACGACGAGTTCGAGGACTACCTGCGGTCCCACGACGTCGACCCGGCGCGGTTGGGTCCGTTCACGCGGCTCGCCTTCAACATGCACGGGCTGGTGCCGCCGGAGGAGTGGAGCGACATCATGCCGCGGACCTTCCACGTGCACGCGAAGTTCTTCGACATCGACGAGAACGGCGACGAGCCCGCCATGGACGTGCCGCGCATCATTCGGCAGTTCGTCGAGGGCGGCTACACGGGCTACCTCTCGAGCGAGTGGGAGGGACACGCCTTCGCCGACCTCGGCGAGGCCGACCCGGTCGCGCTCGTGAAGGCCCAGCACCGGCTGATCCGCCGGGCGATCGAGTCCGCCGCCGCTCCCGTCCCGACCACCACCTGAGGCTGAGCGGTGCTCCGCTTCACCCAGAGCGTCGCGCGGTCGAGGTCGAGGTGCTCCCACCGCAACGAACACAGCTCTCCCCGGCGGAATCCCGTCACCATCGTCAGCCACAACAGCAGCCCCCACGCCGGGTCACGCCAGGCCTCGCTGATCAACG
The DNA here is from genome assembly GCA_035541595.1 of Kineosporiaceae bacterium. Taxonomy (GTDB): domain Bacteria; phylum Actinomycetota; class Actinomycetes; order Actinomycetales; family Kineosporiaceae; genus DATKNA01. Next base: position 5,052 of record DATKNA010000114.1, read on the forward strand.
CCGCGGCCTCCTCCGTCGAGGGGGGATCCGGCTTCGTCTTCCGCGGTGACGGCGCCTCGACGAGCTCAGCTGGGTTAACCGACAGGTACCGCCACCGGACGGCGCGGTCGAGCGCGCCCCGAAGGATGTAGTGAATCTTGCGGGTCGTGCTGCTACTCAACGGCCGGCAGGTGTGCGTTTTCGACGGCCGACCGTTGCACAGCTCACGGCAGCGCTGGAGCCGCGCGTAGAGCCGCTCGAGGAGCTCAGCGTCGAGCCGGCCTGCCTGTAGGTCGCCGACACGAGGGTCGATGTAGAGCCGGATCAGGTCCTCGTACCGCTCCCGGGTGGAGACCTCTAGCTCCGCGACCTCGAGCCACTGCTCGATCGCCTCCCGGACCGTGATCGCCGACTTCGGGTGCTGCTGCTGATCTACCTGGCGCTGGAGCTCGGTGAGAGCCACCTTGGCCTCGGGGTAGGTCTTGGCAGTGCGTTTGAGCCGTCGCTCGCGACCGGTCAGCGGGTCGACGCCGGCGTAGACGATCGCCCGGTAGTGACCGGACGGCAATCGCTCGATGTTGCCGCGGACGCGGCGCCGCTGTGCCATGGAGCGCAACGTACCCACGCTCGGTCCACGATTCGGTCCACGCAGATGGAAAGGGATTGCGCCCGGACCGCAAAGCCCCAGGTCAGGAAGGGTGCCCCCGGCAGGATTCGAACCTGCGCACCCGCCTCCGGAGGGCGGTGCTCTATCCCCTGAGCTACGGGGGCCCGGGGCGGCACGAGGGTATCAGTTCGTCACCGGGCGTTGCTCATCCACGCGGGCCAGCAGGTCGTCGAGGAACGCCGCCGCCTCCGCCTCGGCCCGTTCGGGGTCCTGCTCGTCGATCGCGTCGACGAGGGCCACGTGCTCGGACTCGTCGGTGCCCCCGTGGACGTCCATGTTGCTGCGGACGTTCTCGCGCAGCGTGTCGATGACGTTCTCGTAGAGCTCGGTGAGTACCGGGTTGTGCGCGGCCTGACCGATGGCCCGGTGCAGGGCGACGTCGAGCGCGATCTGGGTGTCCACGTCGCCTCGCCGCATGGCCGCGTTGCGCTCGGCCAGCAGCGTGCGGAGACGTGCGACGTCGTCCGGGGTCCGGTGCAGTGCGGCGAGCCGGGCGGCGCCGACCTCGAGGGTCCGGCGGACCTCGAGCACGTGAACGTGGTGGGCGGCGGCGACGCACCGGCTCACAGCGCCGGCGAGCTCGGACGACGCGAGCACGTACGTACCCGAGCCCTGGCGGCGCTCGAGCAGGCCGGCATGGACGAGTGACTGCACCGCCTCTCGGACCGTGTTGCGGCTCGTGCCGGTGAGTTGGGCGAGCTCGGACTCGGTGGGGATCCGGCTCCCGATGCCCCAGGTGCCTGTCTCGATCTGCTCGCGCAATTGATCGATGACCTGCTCGATCAGCCCGGCCCGGCGCGCTGTTCGCAGTGCGGGCAGCTCACGTGTCTCCACCGACTGCGTCATCCTGTCATCCTATCTGTTCTGTCCACCTCGGTAGAGTGAACGGGTGGACGATCGCCCGGTACGGTCGGCTCCCGTCGTCGATCGTCCCACCGACGGCGCATCGGTGACGTCCGGGCCGGGAGTTCCTCCGGGCGCGGGCCCGATCGACCGGATCCGGAGCATCGGCCGGCGCAGCCTGCACGTCCTCGTCGCGTTGCTCCTGCTCACCCTCACCCTGCGCACCGCCGTCACCGGGCTCTCGCCACTGCTGCCGCGGGTGAGCGCGGGGATCCCACTGACGCCTGCCCAGGCCGGCGTGGTGGGTGCCCTGCCGCCCTTCTCGTTCGCCGCCGCGGGTCTCACCGGCCCTACGCTGCTGCGCCGCCTCGCCGCGGAACGGCTGGTCATCGTGGCGATGATCCTCGAGATCATCGGTCTGGTCACCCGGCCCTGGTCCGGCGGCCCGGGGCCGTTCGTCGCCTTCAGCGTCGTCGCGCTGCTGGGCATGGGCACCGGAAACGTCGTGCTGCCGGTCCTGGTCAAGGCCTGGTTCCCCCGCCGCATCCCGGCGTTGACCTCGATGTACGTGATGGGCCTGACCGCCGGCACGTCGCTCCCGGCGCTGACGGCGGTCCCGGTGGCGGACGCCGTCGCCCGGGCCACCGGCTCGGCGAGGCTCGGCTGGCAGATCGGGCTGGCATGGTGGGCCATCGTCTGCGTGGTCGTCGCGATCGCCTGGGTGGGCCCGGCGATGCACCCGAGGGCCGTTCCGGCGGCCCGGCCTGCCACGTGGCAGGGGCGCTGCCCGGGCGGCGTCCGCAAGCCCTTGTGGCGCAGCCGCACCGCATGGGGAATCATGATGATCTTCGGGGCGAACTCCCTCGCGAGCTACGCGCTCTTCGCCTGGCTGCCGTCCCGCCTCACCGAGGCCGGCGTCGGCGATGCCACGGCCGGCCTGCTGCTCGCGGTCTTCGGGGGCATGGGGGTGCCCGCCGCGCTGACCGTGCCGCACCTGGCGGCCCGCGGCCACCACACGCTCGTGCTCGTCGCGCAGTTCGCCGCCGCGTTCGTCGTCGGCGAGCTCGGGCTGCTGCACGCACCGCAGCGGCTGACGCTGCTCTGGGTCGTGCTGGCGGGGTGGGGGACCGGCGGCTTCCCGCTGGCGTTGGCCCTGATCGGCCTGCGCACGCGGACACCGTCCGGTGCCGGCGCGCTCTCCGGCTTCGTCCAGGGCCTCGGCTACCTGATGGCCGGGTTCGGCCCGATCACCGTCGGCGTCCTGCGCCAGACGAGCGGGGCCTGGACGCTGCCGTTCGCCGTGCTCATCGGCGTACTGACGATCATGCTCATCGGTGGGTTGCTCGCATCCCGGCAGATCACCGTCGAGGAGGAGCTCGACGGCCGTCGCCGAGAGCCGGCCGCTAGCCTGGTCGAGTGACCCCCGCTGAACTCTCCGCAGCCATCAGGTCGTGCCTGCAGGCCGCCGTCGACGCCGGTGAACTCGACGTCGCCGTTCCGGACGAGGTCCGCGTGGAGCGCCCGCGGCAGCGCGAGCACGGCGACTGGTCCACCAACGTCGCGCTGCAGCTGGCCAAGCAGGCCGGCCGGCTGCCCAGGGAGGTCGCCGCGCTGATCGCGGCCCGCCTGGGCGAGGTCCCGGGGATCAAGAGTGTGGACGTCGCCGGCCCCGGCTTCCTCAACGTCGTCCTGGACGCCGCCGCGGCGGGCGAGCTCGCCCGCACTGTCGTCGAAGCCGGGACCGGGTACGGGCGCAGCGAGGCCGGCCTCGGCCACCGGGTGAACCTCGAGTTCGTCTCGGCGAACCCGACCGGACCGATCCACCTCGGCGGCACCCGCTGGGCGGCGGTCGGCGACAGCCTCGCCCGGATCCTGGAGGCGACCGGGGCGCAGGTCACCCGCGAGTACTACTTCAACGACCACGGCGCGCAGATCGACCGGTTCGCCCGCTCGCTGCTGGCCCGGGCCAAGGGCGAGCCGACCCCCGAGGACGGCTATGGCGGCGCATACATCGACGAGATCGCGACGCGGGTGCTCGCGGACGTCGCCGCGGCCCGCGAGCCCGATCCCCGCACGCTGCCCGAGGACGAAGGCCGAGAGGTCTTCCGCGCGCGCGGCGTCGACCTCATGTTCGGCGAGATCAAGGCGTCGCTGCACGATTTCGGCGTCGACTTCGACGTGTACTTCCACGAGGACGACCTGCACACCTCCGGTGCGGTGGAGCGGGCGATCCGCCGGCTGCGCGGGCTCGGCCACATCTACGAGGCCGACGGCGCGGTGTGGCTGCGCAGCACCCGGTTCGGCGACGACCGCGACCGGCCGATCATCCGGTCGAACGGCGAGCCGACGTACTTCGCCGGCGACCTCGCCTATTACCTGGACAAGCGGGAGCGCGGCTTCGACCGGGTGGTCATCATGCTCGGCGCCGACCACCACGGCTACATCGGCCGGATGATGGCGATGGCCGCGGCCTTCGGTGACACGCCGCACGTCAACCTCGAGATTCTCATCGGCCAGATGGTCAACCTCGTCAAGGACGGCCAGCCGGTCCGGATGAGCAAGCGGGCGGGCACGGTGATCACGCTGGAGGACCTCGTGGACGCCGTCGGCGTCGACGCCGCCCGGTACGCCCTGGCCCGATCGTCGGTCGACGCGCAGATCGACATCGACCTCGACCTGCTCGTCACCCGGAGCAACGACAACCCGGTCTTCTACGTGCAGTACGCGCACGCACGGCTGGCGGGCATCGTCCGCAACGCCGCCGAGGCCGGCGTCCGGACCGCCGACGCCTTCGAGCCGGCCCTGCTCGACCACGAGACCGACGCGGCGCTCCTCGCCGCCCTCGGCGAGTTCCCGCGGGTCGTGGCGCAGGCCGCCGAGCTGCGGGAGCCGCACCGGGTCGCCCGCTACCTGGAGGAGCTCGCCGGAGTCTTCCACAAGTGGTACGAGTCGACCCGGGTGACCCCGCGGGCGCAGGAACCCGTCACCGACGCGCACCGCACCCGGCTGTGGCTGGCGCAGGCCGCGCGGCAGGTCATCGAGAACGGGCTCGGGCTCCTCGGGGTCTCTGCGCCGGACCGGATGTGACCGATGGCTGCGCACGAGGCCGGCGCGCTGCACGCGCCGGGATACGGCGGGGTCGCCGTCGTCCCGAACTGGCTGCGCCCCCCGTCCGACGTCAACGAGCTGCTGCCGCAGCTGTGGGCGTCGACGGTCCGCCGCGGGGGTGACGGCGCGCTGGAGGTGGGCGGGGTCGACGTCCGGAGCCTGGCGGCGGACGTGGGTACGCCCGTGTACGTGCTCGACGAGCGCGACTTCCGGGCACGCGCGGTGGCGTTCCGGGACGCCTTCGCCGCCGCCTTCGCCGCGCACGCGGGGGCCGACGTCTACTACGCCGGCAAGGCCTTCCTGTGCACGCAGGTGGCCCGCTGGGTGACGGCCGACGGGCTGGGCCTCGACGTTTGCACCGGCGGGGAGCTCGCGGTGGCCCTGCGCGCCGAGGTGCCGCCGGAGCGGATCGGCCTGCACGGCAACAACAAGGCGGACGCCGAACTGCGCCGCGCGCTGGTCGCCGGGGTCGGGCGGATCATCGTGGACTCCCTCGAGGAGGTCGACCGCGTCGCGGACCTCGCCGCGGAGGCCGGCGTCCGCGCCCGCGTGCTGCTGCGGGTCACCGTCGGGGTCGAGGCCCATACCCACGAGTACATCGCCACCGCGCACGAGGATCAGAAGTTCGGCCTCTCCGTCGCCGGCGGCCCGGCGGCCGAGGCGGCCCGGCGCGCGCTCGCCCGGCCCGAGCTGGAGCTGCTCGGCCTGCACAGCCACATCGGCTCGCAGATCTTCGACACCGCCGGGTTCGAGGTGGCCGCCCGACGCGCCCTCGACCTGCACGCGGCGATCCAGCGTGAGCACGGCGTCGTGCTGCCCGAGCTCGACCTCGGGGGCGGGTTCGGCATCGCCTACACCAGTGAGCACGACCCGCTGGAGGCCGAGGACCTGGCCGAGGGCATGGCCGACATCGTCACCCGTGAGTGCCGGGGCCTGGGGGTGGACGTGCCGCGGATCTCGATCGAGCCCGGCCGGGCGATCGCCGGCCCCAGCACGTTCACCCTCTACGAGGTGGGTGCCGTCAAGGACGTGCTGCTCGACCACGGAGCCCGGCGGCGGTACGTGGCGGTGGACGGCGGGATGAGTGACAACATCCGGACCGCGCTCTACGACGCGGACTACTCGTGCACGCTCGCATCCCGGGCCTCGTCGTCGTCACCGGTGCTCGCCCGCGTGGTCGGCAAGCACTGCGAGGGCGGGGACGTCGTGGTGCGCGACGAGTTCCTGCCCGGCGACGTCGCCCGCGGCGACCTGCTGGCCGTCCCCGGCACCGGGGCCTACTGCCGGAGCATGGCGAGCCAGTACAACCACGTCCCTCGACCGCCGGTCGTGGCGGTGCGTGACGGTGCCGCACGCGTGCTCGTCCGGCGGGAGACGGAGGACGATCTGCTCGCCCTCGACGCCGGCTGACCTCGGGTGCGAACCCTGCACCGCGCCCGGCCGAGGACGACCCTCCGGGTGACGCGTCGTGCCGCCGGCGTGGCGATCACGCTGGGCCCACCGGGTCACGATGATCGCCAGCTGGGCGGGGATTCGGGCGCGTTGATCGTCGCGAACTGGGTCCATGGCGTCGTGGTGATCGTTGGTCCGCTGGAGTGGCGATCATGGTAAGGCGTCCTCTCCGGGTGACGGCCGGCCCAGCGATCTCGAGGAGGTCGGTCGTCGGGAGTCCGCCGCCCAGGGCCCGAGGACCGCCCGGCCCCCGGTGCGCCCACCGCGGACCCGGGTGCTGCCACACTGAAGCGAGCCGCTCGCAGCGCCGAGGGAGTGACGACGAGACCCTCTGTGTCCGCATCCTGAGACGACACCACGGCCGCCCGGCAGCGTGTGGCACACAGGAAGCCGAGGCGGAGGCGGCGGGCCGCTGCTCGCGACCCCGAGCACGTATCGAGAGGAGTTCGCCGTGGAGCCCGTCCGGGTGGCCCTGCTGGGGTGCGGTGTCGTCGGCACCGAGGTCGCCCGCAACCTGACGACGCACGCCGCCGAGCTCGCCCACCGGGTGGGGGCGTCGTTGGAGCTGGTGGGCATCGCGGTCCGGCGTCCGGGCCGGGCCCGCGACCTCGACGTCGACCCGGCCCTGTTCACCACGGACGCGGCCGGCCTGGTCAGGGGCGCCGACGTGGTCGTCGAGGTCATCGGCGGGATCGAACCGGCGCGGTCACTGATCCTCGAGGCGATGAGCGCCGGCGCATCGGTCGTCACCGCCAACAAGGCGCTGCTCGCGGAGGACGGCCCGACGCTCTACGCGGCTGCCGACGCGCACGGCGTGGACCTGTACTTCGAGGCCGCCGTCGGCGGCGCGATCCCGCTGCTGCGCCCGTTGCGGGAGTCCCTGGCCGGGGATCGCGTGCGGCGGGTGCTCGGCATCGTCAACGGCACGACGAACTACGTGCTCGACAGGATGCACACCTCGGGCACGGGCTTCGCCGAGGCCGTCGAGCAGGCGCAGGCACTCGGCTACGCCGAGGCGGATCCCACCGCGGACGTCGAGGGGTTCGACGCGGCCGCCAAGGCCGCCATCCTGGCGAGCCTGGCGTTCCACACCCGGGTCCGGGCCGCGGACGTGCACCGCGAGGGGATCACGGGCGTCACCGCGGCCGACGTCGCGTCCGCCCGTGCGATGAACGCCGTGGTCAAGCTGCTCGCCATCTGCGAGCGCGGGACCCGGCCCGGCGGGGGCGAGACCGTGTCGGTCCGCGTCCACCCGGCGATGATCCCGGCCACGCACCCGCTGGCCGGGGTCGGCGAGGCGTTCAACGCCGTCTTCGTCGAGGCCGAGGCGGCGGGCGAGCTCATGTTCTACGGCCGGGGGGCGGGCGGTCAGCCCACGGCCAGCGCCGTCCTCGGCGACCTGGTCGGCGTCGCCCGGAATCGGGTCGGCGGCGGCCGCGGGCCGGGGGAGTCCTCCTACGCGGATCTGCCGGTCCGGCCCATGGGCGAGGTGCCGACGCGCTACCACGTGAGCCTCGACGTCGAGGACCGGCCGGGTGTGCTCGCCCAGATCGCGGCCGTGTTCGCCCATCAGGAGGTGTCCATCGAGACGGTGCGCCAGCAGGTCCGCCAGCGCGAGGGCGGCGGGTCCGAACGGGCGGCGCTCGTCATCGTGACGCACCGCGCGCCCGATGCCGCCCTGTCCGCCACCGTCGAGGCGCTGGCGCGGCTCGACATCGTGGCGTCCGTGGACAGCGTGATGCGGGTGGAGGGCGAGGACTGATGGCGCAGCTCTGGCGAGGCGTCGTCCAGGAGTACCGGGACCGCCTGCCGGTCGGCCCCGATACGCCCGTGGTCAGCCTCGGCGAGGGCGGCACGCCGCTGACCCGCGCCCGCACGCTCTCCGCCCGGACCGGCTGCGACGTGTGGATCAAGTTCGAAGGCGCGAACCCGACCGGTTCCTTCAAGGACCGGGGCATGACCATGGCGATCTCGCGTGCGGCCGAGACCGGCGTGGCGGCCGTCATCTGCGCCTCGACCGGCAACACCTCGGCGTCCGCCGCCGCCTACGCCACGGCCGCGGGCATGACCTGCGCCGTGCTGGTCCCCGACGGCAAGATCGCGATGGGCAAGCTCAGCCAGGCGATCGCGCACGGCGCGACCCTGTTGCAGATCGAGGGGAACTTCGACGACTGCCTGACGCTGGCCCGCAAGCTCGCCGAGAGCTACCCCGTCGAGCTCGTCAACTCCGTCAATCCGTTCCGCATCGAAGGTCAGAAGACGGCGGCCTTCGAGGTGGTCGACGCGCTGGGCGACGCGCCGGACGTCCACTGCCTCCCCGTCGGGAACGCCGGCAACATCACGGCCTACTGGAAGGGCTACACCGAGTACGCCCAGGACGGCGACGGCCTGCCTCGGGTCGCTGCCAGGCGACCGCGGATGTGGGGCTTCCAGGCCGCCGGCGCGGCCCCGATCGTGCGCGGGCACCCGGTGGACACCCCCGAGACCATCGCGACCGCCATCCGGATCGGCAACCCGGCGTCGTGGCGGCAGGCGGTCGCGGCCCGCGAGGAGTCCGGCGGTCTGATCGAGGCCGTGGACGACGACGCCATCCTCGCCGCGCACCGGATGCTGTCGGCGTCCGAAGGGGTGTTCGTGGAGCCGGCATCGGCGGCGAGCGTGGCGGGATTGCTCGCCGTGCACGCCTCCGGACGGCTCGACCCGGGCCAGACCGTCGTCTGCACGGTCACCGGTCACGGGCTCAAGGACCCGCAGTGGGCCCTGCGCGGCGAGGACGGAGAGCCGGTCCGGCCCATCCGCGTCCCCGTGGACGCCGTCAGCGCAGCGCGGGCGCTCGGGCTCGACGCATGACGGCCCCGCTCTCCCCGACGGCGGCCGATCCCGCACCGGCCGACCCCGCACCGGCCGACCCCGCACCGGCCGACCTCGCACCGGCCGACCTCCGGAGCGATCGACGGGGCGGGCGCGCCCGGCGCGTGACCGCCGGCCCGCGAGTCGGCGGGGTCCGGCTCGGCGCCCCCGTGACCGTGCGCGTTCCCGCCAGCAGCGCCAACCTGGGACCCGGCTTCGACAGCATGGGCCTGGCCCTGACGATTCACGACCTCGTCACGGTCGAGGCGTTCGCACCGCGTCCGGGAGAGCCGACGGCTGTCGTGGACGTCGCCGGCGAAGGCGCGAGCACGGTGCCGGCCGGCGAGGAGCACCTCGTCGTGCGCAGCCTGCGCGCCGGCCTGGAGCGGGCCGGAGTGGCGCAGCCCGGGTTGCGGATGCGTTGCGTCAACGCGATCCCACACGGCAAGGGCCTGGGCTCCTCGGCGTCCGCGATCGTGGCGGGGCTGATCGCCGCGCGGGGGCTGCTCGAGACGCCCGGGCCGCTCGACGAGGCGGCGGTGTTCGCGCTGGCGAGCGCAGCGGAAGGGCACCCCGACAACGCGGCCGCGGCGGCGGCCGGGGGGTTCGTCCTCTCCTGGGTCGAGGAGCCCGTGGTGCCCGGGGGCCCGGGTTCTCCACGGTTCCTGAGGCTCCCGGTCGATCCCCGGGTCCAGGTGGTGGTCTGCGTGCCCGAGGACCAGCTGGCGACGTCCGCGGCCCGAGCCATGCTCCCGGCGAGCGTGCCGCACGGCGACGCGGCGTACACCGCGGCCCGGGCCGCCCTGCTCGCGGAGGCGCTGAGCCGGCACCCGGACCTGCTGCTGACCGCCACCCAGGAGCGCTTGCACCAGGCCCAGCGCGGGCCGGCGATGCCGGCATCCGCCGAGCTGCTCACCGCCCTGCGACGCCGGGGTGCGCCGGCGGTGGTGTCCGGCGCAGGCCCGAGCCTGCTCGTCCTGTGTCCGACGGCCGACCTCGTCGACGACGTCGTCGACGAAGTCGCCCGGCGGAACGAGGCACGAGGGCGGTGGACGGTCCTGTTTCCGGAGGTCGACACGAACGGCGGCTGCCTCGTCGAGACTCCGGCGGACGAGCAACGGTGACGCGGCGGTGACGCAGTGTGGGCCGGGCAGGCGGACCGGCGTTCTCGCGGCTACGGACAGCCCGGCCGACACGCGGGGGGTACGCCGAGCCGGCCCGGAATGCGGGGGGCGACCAGCGTGTTCAAATCGTTGCGGCAGCGGACGGGGCGCCGTCTTGTCGAGCCGGTCGTCCTGAGTGTTACAGTGTGTGCGCAGCCGCAGGCGGGCTCGATCTCCGAGCGCATCCGCCGTTGCTCCCGCCGCGATGTCAGCCAGTGACCTCTGTGCAAGCGCGGCATATCACCAGTCCGGGGCCTCCCGGACCTCGTCCCGTTCGGCCGTGATCTGATCTCCACGGCCGGCGAGGGGAAGGATCCTTCGTGACCGATACGTCCGAGATCGCGCCTGCCGAATCCGCCGCTCCGAGCGGCCGTTCACGCTCCGGCAGTCTGTCGTCGCTGCGCCTGCCCGAGCTGCAGGCCGTCGCCGTCCAGCTCGGCATCAGCGGCACAGCCCGGATGCGCAAGTCCGACCTGGTCGCGGCCATCACTGCCCGCCAGAACGGTGGCGCGGACTCCGGATCGGCGCCCGGCGCCGGTCCCACGGCGGCCCCTGAGGCCGCATCGTCAGCACCTCGATCGTCAGCACCTCGATCGTCAGCACCTCGCGGCCGCCGCCGCGCCGGCGCTCCGTCCGGTCCGCCGATTCTTCGCGGTGCCGACGAGGCCCCGCAGCAGACCCTCCCGCTCGAGAGCGGGAACGGCCGGCGTCCGGAGTCCTCGTTCGGCGATCAGGCCGCGGAGCGGCCCTCCGGCTGGCAGGGCGGGCCCGCCACCGACATCCGCGCCACCGACATCCGCGCCACCGACATCCGCGAGCAGGCCGCGCCCGACCGGGAGGGCGGCTCGTCCGACGCGCAGGACGATGGCGTCACCGCGGCCGACGGTGCGCGCACCGAGCGCGACGGCCCCCGCCGTGACAACCGCCGTCCGCCGCGCGATGCTCAGCCCCGTGACGAGCAGGCCCGTGACGGCCAGGCCCGTGATGGCCAGGCCCGTGACGGCCAGGCCCGTGACGGCCAGGGCGACCAGCAGGGTCAGCCGGCCGGGCGCCAGTACCGCGACGATGACGAGGACGACGGCGGCGACGGCCGCGGCCGCCGCCGCCGCGGTCGCTACCGCGATCGCAAGCGCCGCGGCCGGGACGGCAGCCCGGCGGGGACCGGCGTGGTCGGCGACGAGCCGGAGGTCGCCGAGGACGACGTGCTCGTCCCGGTCGCCGGCATCCTCGACGTCCTCGACAACTACGCCTTCGTCCGCACCTCCGGCTACCTGCCCGGGCCCAACGACGTCTACGTCTCCCTCGGTCAGGTCAAGCGCTACGGGCTGCGCAAGGGCGACGCCGTCGTGGGGGCGGTCCGGGCCCAGCGGGAGGGCGATCAGCAGGCGCGCCAGCAGAAGTTCAACGCGCTGGTCCGGCTCGACACCATCAACGGCACCACGCCCGACGAGGCGCGCGGCCGGCCGGAGTTCGGCAAGCTCACCCCGCTCTACCCCCAGGAGCGGCTGCGCCTCGAGACCGAGCCGAACATGCTGACCACACGGCTCATCGATCTCGTCGCGCCGATCGGGAAGGGCCAGCGCGGCCTTATCGTGTCGCCGTCCAAGGCCGGCAAGACGCTCGTCATGCAAGCGATCGCCAACGCGATCACGCGCAACAATCCCGAGTGCCACCTCATGGTCGTCCTGGTCGACGAGCGGCCCGAAGAGGTCACCGACATGCAGCGGGCAGTGAAGGGCGAGGTCATCGCATCCACCTTCGACCGCCCGGCCGATGACCACACCACGGTCGCCGAACTTGCCATCGAGCGTGCGAAGCGACTCGTGGAGCTGGGCCACGACGTCGTCGTCCTGCTCGACTCGATCACCCGCCTCGGCCGCGCCTACAACCTCGCGGCTCCGGCAAGCGGCCGGATCCTGTCCGGCGGTGTCGATTCCAGCGCGCTCTACCCGCCGAAGCGGTTCTTCGGTGCCGCCCGGAACATCGAGAACGGGGGCTCGCTGACCATCATGGCCACGGCGCTGATCGAGACCGGCTCGAAGATGGACGAGGTCATCTTCGAGGAGTTCAAGGGCACCGGGAACATGGAGCTCCGCCTGTCCCGCCAGCTCGCCGACAAGCGCATCTTCCCCGCGATCGACGTCAACGCCTCCGGTACGCGGCGGGAGGAGATCCTCATGTCGAAGGAGGAGCTCAACATCGTCTGGAAGCTGCGCCGGGTGATGGGCGCGCTGGAGCCGCAGCAGGCGATCGAGCTGCTGCTCGACCGCGTGAAGCAGACCCGCAGCAACGTCGAGTTCCTCATGCAGGTGCAGAAGACGACGCCCGTCCCGGGCCGGGGCGGCGACGACGACTGACCACCGCGCCGACCGAGCCCGGTCGGTCGGCCGCGGGAATGCCGGCGTCAGGCTCGGCGGTTGAGGGTCTGGCACACTGAAGGCGGTTCCGGTTCACGTGCGTCCACCCAGCGGCACGACCCGGCGACCACGACCTCACAAGGAGCACATCAGTGAAGAGCGGCATCCACCCGCAGTACGTGGAGACCACGGTCACCTGCACCTGTGGCAACACGTTCACGACCCGCAGCACGGCCAAGAACGGGGTCATCCACGCCGACGTCTGCAGCAACTGCCACCCCTTCTACACGGGCAAGCAGAAGATCCTGGACACCGGCGGCCGCGTGGCGCGCTTCCAGCAGCGCTACGGCAAGAAGCCGGCGGGCAAGTAGCGTCGGCAGCTGACCCGGGCCGGCCTGCGGCCGATCGAGGAGCCCCCCACGGGACATCCGAACTACCATCGCGACCGCCGGGGCCTCTCGGGCCCCGGCGGTCGTCGTTTGCGCCCTTCGTCGGGTATTCCTTGATCGCCACCTATTCCTTGATCACCACAGGTGGGGAGGCGCGATGACCGACACCGCGCACGCGGCCGACGCCGACGCGGTATTGCTGGCGGCGGTCGCGCCGTTGCTCGCCGAGCACACCGAGCTCGAGCGGGCGCTCGCCGATCCCGCCCTGCACGGTGACCCGGTCCGCGCCCGGGCGATCGGGCGCCGGTACGCCGAGCTCGGCCGGCTCGTGGAGGCCCACCACGAGCTGCGGGCCGCGGCCGGCGACCTCGCCACCGCTCGCGAGCTGGTCACGATCGACGATGACTTCGCCGCCGAGCTGCCCGCTCTCGAAGGGGCCCACGACCGGGCCAGGGACCGGCTGCGCCGGCTGCTCGTCCCGCGCGATCCCGACGACGATCGTGACGTCATTCTCGAGATCAAGGCCGGCGAGGGCGGCGAGGAGTCCGCGCTCTTCGCCGCCGACCTGCTGCGGATGTACCTCCGGTACGCCGAGCGGCGTGGCTGGCGCACCGAGATCCTCGACCGGACCGAGAGCGACCTGGGCGGGTACAAGGACGTCGCCGTTGCCGTGAAGTGTCGCGGCATGCCGGCACCCGGCGAGGGCGTCTACGCGCGGCTGAAGTTCGAGGGCGGCGTCCACCGCGTGCAGCGCGTCCCGGTGACCGAGTCCCAAGGCCGCATCCACACCAGCGCCGCCGGGGTGCTCGTGCTGCCCGAAGTCGAGGACGTCGAGGTCGAGATCAACCCCGACGACCTGCGCATCGACGTCTTCCGCTCGTCGGGCCCGGGAGGGCAGAGCGTCAACACCACCGACTCCGCGGTCCGGATCACTCATGTGCCCTCGGGCACCGTCGTCAGCTGCCAGAACGAGAAGTCGCAGCTGCAGAACAAGGAGCAGGCGCTGCGCATCCTGCGCGCCCGGCTGCACGCGCTGGCGGCCGAGGAGGCGCAGGCCGCGGCTGCCCGCACGCGCCGCTCGCAGGTCCGCACGGTCGACCGGAGCGAGCGCATCCGCACGTACAACTTCCCGGAGAACCGGGTCGTCGACCACCGCACCGGCTACAAGGCCTACAACCTCGACCAGGTGCTGGACGGCGACCTCGAACCGTTGATCCAGTCCGCCGTGCAGGCCGACGAGGCGGCCCGGCTCGCCGAGACCGACCCGGGATGACCTGATGGACCACCGGGCCCTGCCGGTCGCCGCCGGGTACGCGCAGGTCGACGGGCAGGTCGACGCACAGGTCGACGCGCAGGTCGACGCGCAGGTCGAGCTCGCGCCGCTGCTGCGCCGGGCACGAGAGCGGCTCGCCGCCGCCGGCGTCCCCAGCCCCGCGGCGGACGTCGACCGGCTCGCCGCCCATGCGCTCGGGGTGCCTCCCGGAGAGGCGGCCGCGGTGGCGCTGCGCGGCGCGCGGGTGGACGCCGCGACCGCCCACGCCCTCGAGGAGCTCGTCGACGCACGGGCGGATCGCGTCCCGTTGCAGCACCTCACCGGGCGGGCCCCGTTCCGGACGGTCGAGCTCGCCGTCGGCCCCGGCGTGTTCGTGCCGCGTCCCGAGACCGAGGTCGTGGCGGGTCTGGCCGTCGAGGAGGCGGGCGCCCTGGCCGACGCCGTCCGGGCGCCGCTGGTCGTCGACCTCTGCACCGGCTCGGGGGCCATCGCCGTGGCCGTGGCCGTCGAGGTGCCGGCCGCGCGTGTCGTCGCCGTCGAGCTCGACCCCCTGGCGCACGCCTGGGCCCGCCGGAACGTCGACGCCCTGGCGCCCCGGGTCGACCTGCGCCTGGGCGACGCCGTCCGTGCCCACGCCGGGGTGCTCGCCGACCTGGCCGGGGTCGTGGACGTCGTCGTCACCAACCCGCCCTACATCCCCGACGACGCCCGCCCCGTCGATCCGGAGGTCGCCGACCACGATCCGCACCCGGCCCTCTACGGCGGCGGGACCGACGGCCTGGATGTCCCCAGGGGCGTCGTCGCGGCCGCGGCGGGCCTGCTGCGCGCCGGCGGGCTGCTCGTCATGGAGCACGGCGACAGCCAGGGGCCCGCCGCCCGTCGTCTCGCCGCCGGTCCCGGCTGGCACGACGTCCGGACGGCGGATGACCTGACCGGCCGACCGCGGGCTCTGCTGGCGCGACGTGGATGACAGACTGATCGACGTGAGCTATCCCGTCGACTGCGCCGACCCCGCCGGGCGCAGGCGAGGCCTGGAGGCCGCGGTGTCCGCGGTGCAGGGCGGCCAGCTCGTCGTCCTGCCGGTGGAGAGCGCCTACGGCGTGGCGTGTGACGCGTTCTCGGTGCCCGGGGTGGCCGACCTGCTCGACCTCAAGGGCGACCCCGCGCGGCGCCCGCCGGCCGTGCTCGTCCCCGGCACCCGCACGCTCGACGGGCTGGCCGCCGACGTCAGCGACGCCACCCGGGCCCTGGCGACGGCCTTCTGGCCCGGGCTGCTCACCCTGGTCTGCACGGCGCAGCCCACGCTGCGCTGGGACCTCGGTGACAACCGCGGGACGGTGTCGCTGCGCGTGCCCGTGCACCCCCTGGCGCTCGAGCTCCTGTCGCAGACGGGGCCGCTCGCGCTCACCACGGCAGCGCCGTTCGGGCACCCGGCGCCCCGGGACTGCATGGCCGCCCTCGACCTGCTCGGCGACGCTGTCGACGTCTACCTCGACGCGGGCCCCTCACCGTGGACCGCGGCCTCCACCGTCGTCGACGGGCGGGGGGAGGTGCCGCGGGTCGTCCGGCTGGGTGGGGTGAGCCTGACCGAGTTGCGCTCGGTCGTCCCGGACGTCGACGTGCCGGCGGCCCTGCTGCCCGCCGACCCCGCGCCGCCTGTGGCCGGCACGGAGGTCGCCCACTAGTGCGCGCGTACCTGTACCTGTTGCTGGTCTCCGCCGCGGTGACCTACCTGACGACGCCGCTGATCCGGCGCATCGCGCGGCGGATCGGCGCCATCACCCCCGTCCGGGACCGCGACGTGCACGCCGTGCCGATCCCGCGGATGGGCGGGGCGGCGATGTTCCTCGGGTTCGCGGTCGCGCTGCTCACGGCGAGCCGGATGTCCTTCCTCGACGAGAAGTTCAACGGCGGCCAGCCCTGGGGGGTTCTGCTGGGCGCCGCCGCCGTCTGCGCCCTCGGCATCGCCGACGACGTCTGGCAGCTCGACGCCGTCACGAAGCTCGCCGGGCAGGCCATCGCCGCGGGACTGATGGCGTGGAAGGGCGTCCAGCTGGTCTCGCTCCCGGCGTTCGGGGTGACCATCCTGTCGACCGGGGTGCTCGTCCTGCTCACCGTGCTCATCGTGCTCGTCACGATCAACGCGGTGAACTTCGTCGACGGGCTCGACGGGCTCGCGGCCGGCGTCGTCGGGATCGCGGCCTCGGCGTTCTTCGTCTACACCTACCTGCTGACGACCTCGACGAGCCCGCAGGACTACTCCTCGGTGGCCTCGATGGTGACCGCGTCGCTGGTCGGGTGTTGCCTGGGATTCCTGCCGCACAACTTCAACCCCGCGCGCATCTTCATGGGGGACAGCGGCTCGATGCTCATCGGGCTGCTCCTGGCGTCGGCGATGATCGAGGTCACCGGGCAGGTGGACCCCGGGTCGGCCTCGACCTCGGAGATCGCGCCGGCGTTCTTCCCCCTCGTGCTGCCGCTCGCCGTGCTCGCCCTGCCGCTGGTCGACCTCGCGCTCGCCGTCGTCCGCCGGACCCGGCAGGGCCGCATGTTCTGGCAGCCGGACAAGATGCACCTGCACCACCGCATGCTCCAGCTCGGCCACAGCCACGCCAGCGCCGTCCTCATCCTCTACGTCTGGACCGCGACCTTCGCCTTCGGCGTCGCGGTGATGGCCTTCGTCCCGCTGTCGTACGGGCTGATCGCCGGTACGCTCGCCGTCGCCGTGGCGACCGCGCTCACCTTCGGCCCGCTGCGCCGCCCGAGATCGGGCAGCAGGCACGCGCAGTGACCGCGGGCGAGCCGATGGACCGCGGTCGGCGAGATCGTGCCAGGTGTCACCAGCGTCGGATGCGAGGGGACGGAGGGTGACGGGATTGGACGGAAAGGGCACCGCGCCGATCCCGGAACCGGCTCCCACCGCGGAGGCGGGGGCGGCCGTCCTGCGCGGTGGAACGATCCCCGCGGTCGCGGTCGGCGCCGTCGGCGCGGGCGTCTGCGCACTGTGGGGTTGGCACGCGATCGCCGCCTTCGCCGTCGGCGCGGTGCTCGCGACCGGCGCGCTCGCGGTCGCCCCGCTCCTCCTGCGCGCATCGCGAACCGCCTCCCCACCTGCGGTGACGGCCATGGCGATCGGGGGCTACGCCGCCGTCGTCGTGCTTCTCGGCGTGCTGTTCGTCGTGCTCGGGTCGCTCGCCTGGCTCTCCGCGGAGCACCTCGCCGCCGCGCTCGTCGCGGTCACGGTGGCCGGGCTCGCCGGGCAGACACGCGCGGTGACACGGCTGCGCGTCCCCGCCTTCGCGAGCCCGGTCCCGAGCCCGGTCGACGGCCCGGTGAACGAGGGTGACCGGACGTCCGGCCGCCCGGCGGATGGCGACGCAGCGCAATCGTCGCAGCAGGCCACGCGCTGATAGTCTGAGCACGTGGACGACGACGCCCACCGATCTGTCGGCCGGGTCGACGATGCGGAGGCGTGGACCGTCCTCGCGTACCTGATCTCCGGGCCGCTCCTCTACGGGGGCTTGGGCTGGCTGGCCGATCGTTGGCTGGGGACGACGCCGTGGCTCGTCCTCGTGGGCATCGTCGGCGGCATGGTCCTGGCTGTCTACGTGGTGTGGGTCCGGTACGGTGCGCACGACCGACGCCCGCCCTCGGCGTCCTCGTGATCAGACGAGGCGCCGGTCGCAGCCAGTGAGGAGACCTCGTGAGCGCGCTGCTCGCCGCCTCCGACGGATACGAGGCCCCCAGCACCGACATCTTCTGGCAGCCCTTGATCGGCTCCGGCCAGTGGGCGGTGACCCGCGCCTCCGTCGTGATGGTGCTCTCCGTGATCGGGATCGGCTGGTGGCTGCTGGCGACGACCCGCCGCAAGGCGGTGGTGCCGAACCGCAGCCAGTTCTACACCGAGCAGATCTACGGGCTGGTGCGCAACTCGGTCGCCCGCGACATCATCGGCAGCCAGGAGTTCATGACCTTCGTCCCGATGTTGTTCGCGATGTTCGTGCTCATCCTGGTGAACAACCTCTTCGGCGTGATCGCGCCGATCCAGTTCCCCACGATGAGCCGGATCGGCTTCCCGATCGCGCTCACCCTGGTCGTCTACGTGACGTACCACGCGGTCGGTATCCGGCGGTGGGGGCTGGGCGGGTACTTCAAGCACATGATCCCGCCAGGGGTGCCCGGCTGGGTGCTGGTCATCCTCTTCCCGCTCGAGCTGCTCACCTACTTCTTCACCCGGCCGGTGACGCTCGCGCTGCGGCTCTTCGGAAACATGTTCGCCGGCCACATCCTGCTCGTCCTCTTCATCACCGGCGGCGAGTACCTGGTCTTCTCCTCGGGGGTCCTCGCCTATATCCCCTTGGGGATCATCTCGTACATCATGGCCTTCGTCATGACGCTCTTCGAGATCCTCGTCGAGTTCTTGCAGGCCTACATCTTCGTCCTGCTGACGGCCCTGTACATCGCGGGGTCCCTCGCCGACGAGCACTGATCCCGCACCGGCCGCCCGACCCGAGCCGGGGCGCACCGCCCTGACGGACCACCCGCGACGGACCACTGACGACGGACCACTGACGACGGACCACTGAAGACGGACCACTGACGACGGACCACTGAACGAGCACGAGACGCGCACCCGCAGCACTCTGCAAGCCTGTAAGCAACCCGAACCGGCACCCGCCGCACCCGGGTAGGAGTCCACAGCACCGGCGCCGGCAGCAGCGACGGTCGAAGGAAGGGAAGAGCACACGTGAGCGGAAACATCGCGATCCTCGGCTACGGCCTGTCGGCCATCGGCCCCGGCGTCGGCGTCGGACTGATCTTCGCCGCGTACATCAACGGCGTCGCCCGCCAGCCGGAGGCCCGCGGCCTGCTGCAGCCGATCGCGTTCCTGGGCTTCGCCCTCGCCGAGGCGCTGGCCATCTTCGGTCTCGCCCTGGCGTTCGTCTTCCGCTGACCGACACACCCACGACGAGGGAGTGCCCATGAGTGCCGCAGCCGTTGCCGTGGTGGCAGCCAGCTCCGACCCGAACCCCTACCCCATCCTGCCGCATTGGGGCGAACTCGTCTTCGGGCTGGTCACGTTCGCCATCCTGTACGTCATCGTCCGGCGCTCGGTCGTCCCCCGGCTGGAGACGATCTTCGCGGATCGGACGGCGGCGATCGAGGGCGGGATCGCCAAGGCGGAGGAGGCCCAACGAGACGCTGCCGCCGCGCTGGAGGAGTACCAGCGGCAGCTCACGACTGCCCGGGCCGAGGCCGCGCGGATCCGCGAGGACGCGCGTGCCGAGGCGGCGGAGATCGGGGCGGACCTGCGCCGTCGTGCCCAGGAGGAGGCGGCCCGGATCACCGCCTCGGCCCAGCAGCAGATCCAGGCCGACCGGCAGCAGGCGATCGTGCAGCTGCGCGGCGAGGTGGGCCGGCTGGCCGTGGACCTCGCGTCGCGGATCGTCCAGGAGTCGCTGACTGACGACGCCCGTCAGCGGCGGGTCGTCGACAGGTTCCTGGCCGAGATCGAGAGTGCCGGCGCCGGTGGGGGCGGCGACGGCACCCGGTCCCAGGCCGTGCAGGGCCAGGGCGTCTGATGCGAGGCGTCAGCCAGGAGTCCTTCGCCGAAGGGCAGGAGCGGCTGGAGATGCTGCTGGCCTCGCCGGGGGCCGACCCCGTGGGGCTCGCGAACGCGCTGTTCGCCGTCACCGACATCCTGGACGACAGCCCGGGCCTGCGCCGCGCCCTGACCGACCCCGCGCGCACCGGCGACGCCAAGGCCGCCCTGGTGGCGCGGCTGTTCCGCGGGCGGCTGCCCGAACCGGCGGTAGACTTCGTGGCCGGCGTCGCGCGGGACCGCTGGGCCAGCAGCGGGGATCTCACGGACGCGGTCGAGTCCCACGCGGTGACCTGCGTGCTCGCCGCCGCCGAGGCGGCGGGCCGGCTCGAGGGCGTCGAGGACGAGCTGTTCCGCTTGGCTCGGACGGTCGAGGCCGACCAGGCGCTGCGGGACGCGTTCTCTTACCGGACTCTGGGGACGGCGCGCAAGGCGGAGCTCGTGCGGCGCCTGCTGGACGGGAAGGCCGCGCCGGAGACCATCCGCCTCGCCGAACAGGCGGCGGCGTATCCGCGGGGGCTGCGCACGGAGCAGGTTCTCGAGCGGTTCGTGCAGGCCGCGGCGGAGCGGCGGCAGCAGACCGTCGCACAGGTGGTCGCGGCGGCGCCGCTGACCGTGGAGCAGCGTCGCCGACTGGAGGCCGCGCTGCGGCGGCTCTACGGCCGGGTGCGGCTCAACGTCGACGTCGACCCGGAGGTCATCGGCGGGATCCGGGTGCAGATCGGCAGCGAGCTCGTCGACGGGACCTTGGTCGCCCGCCTGGAGGAGGCGCGCCGGCGCCTCGCGGGTTGACAGCTGCGCAGACAGACGAAGCCGACATCGAGAGCATCGAGAGAGCAGGGACCAGCACCATGGCGGAGCTCATGATCCGTTCCGAGGAGATCCGGGACGCCCTGGACGCCTTCGTCCAGTCCTACGACCCCCGCACGGCCGCCCGCGAGGAGATCGGGCGCGTCACCGAGGCCGGCGACGGCATCGCCCGCGTCGAGGGTCTGCCCGGCGTGATGGCGAACGAGTTGCTCCGGTTCGAGGACGGCACGCTCGGTCTCGCGCTGAACCTCGACGTCCGCGAAGTGGGCGTCGTCCTCCTCGGCGGGTTCACCGGCGTCGAGGAGGGGCAGGAGGTCCGCCGGACCGGCGAGATCCTGTCCGTGCCGGTCGGCGACAACTTCCTCGGCCGGGTCGTCGACCCGCTCGGCAACCCCATCGACGGGCTGGGTGACATCGAGGCGGAGGAACGCCGGCCGCTGGAGGTGCAGGCGCCGAGCGTGGTCCAGCGGCAGGCCGTCAAGGAGCCGTTGATGACCGGCATCAAGGCCATCGACTCCATGACGCCGATCGGCCGCGGCCAGCGCCAGTTGATCATCGGCGACCGGCAGACCGGCAAGACGGCGGTCGCGCTCGACACGATCATCAACCAGAAGGACAACTGGGCGTCCGGTGACCCGGCGCTGCAGGTCCGCTGCATCTACGTGGCGATCGGCCAGCGGGGGTCGACGATCGCCGCCGTCCGGGGTGCGCTGGAGGACAACGGCGCTCTGGACTACACCACGATCGTGGCTGCGCCGGCGTCCGACCCGGCCGGCTTCAAGTACATCGCCCCCTACACCGGCTCCGCGATCGGGCAGCACTGGATGTACGCGGGCAAGCACGTCCTCATCGTGTTCGACGACCTGTCGAAGCAGGCGGACGCCTACCGCGCGGTCTCCCTCCTGCTGCGCCGCCCGCCGGGTCGGGAGGCTTACCCGGGCGACGTGTTCTACCTGCACAGCCGCCTGCTGGAACGCTGCGCGAAGCTGTCGGACGAGATGGGCGGCGGTTCGATGACCGGCCTGCCGTTCGTCGAGACCAAGGCGAACGACGTCTCCGCCTACATCCCGACGAACGTCATCTCCATCACCGATGGCCAGATCTTCCTGGAGTCGGACCTGTTCAACGCGAACGTCCGGCCGGCGATCAACGTCGGCATCTCCGTGTCGCGGGTCGGTGGTGCAGCCCAGACCAAGGCGATGCGCAAGGTCTCCGGCTCGCTGCGGGTGGACCTGGCGCAGTACCGCGCGCTGGAGGCCTTCGCGATGTTCGCCTCCGATCTCGACGCGGCGTCCAGGGCGCAGCTGACCCGCGGGTCACGTCTGGTGGAGCTGCTCAAGCAGCCCCAGTACTCGCCGTATCCGATGGAGGAGGAGTGCGTCGCCATCTACACCGGGACCAGCGGGATGCTGGACGACATCGCCGTCGAGGACATCCGGCGGTTCGAGCGGGAACTGCTCGACCACCTGCGCCGGACCACGAAGATCCTGCAGACCATCCGGGAGACCCGCGACCTGGGCGACGACACCGAGAAGGCGCTGCGCGAGGCGTTGCAGGAGTTCAAGCGGACCTTCGTCGGCGGCGCCGCGCCGTCGATCCAACCCGGTCACGAGACGGCGGAGCCGATCGACCAGCGCGATGTCGACCAGGAGCGCATCGTGCGCCAGCGGCGCCGGTGACGCGGCGATAGGGAGGAGGGGCCGGGCGTGGCAGGCCAGCTGAGGGAATACCGCAACCGGATCCGTTCGGTGAGGTCGACCCAGAAGATCACCAAAGCCTTCGAGCTCATCGCGGCATCCCGGATGATCAAGGCGCAGCACCGCACCGCGGCCTCGACCCCGTACGCCCTGGCGATCACCCGGGCGGTCTCGGCGGTGGCGACGTACTCGAACGAGGACCACCCGTTGACCAGGGAGAAGGCGCAGGTCGACCGGGCGGCCATGCTGCTCATCACCGCCGACCGCGGCCTCGCCGGCGCGTACAGCTCCAACGTGCTGCGTGCCGGGGAGCGCCTGGCGGAGAAGCTGCGGGGCGAAGGCAAGACGGTGGTGCCCTACATCTCCGGCCGCAAGGGAGCGGCGTACTACCGGTTCCGCCGACGCGCCGTGGCGCGCGAGTGGGTCGGCTTCTCGGACGCGCCGCAGTTCGACAACGCCAAGGAGATCGCCGACACCCTGATCGAGGCGTTCCTCAGGGAGGGCTCCGACGGCGGCGTGGACGAGATCCACATCGTCTACACCCGGTTCGTGAACATGGTGACGCAGGAGCCCGAGGTCGTCCGCCTGCTGCCGCTCGAGGTCGTCGAGGGGGAGGAGCCGCCGGCTCCCGACGAGGTGCTGCCGCTGTACGAGTTCGAGCCCAACGCCGCCGCCGTCCTCGACGCCCTGCTGCCGCGCTACGTGGAGAGCCGGGTGTTCAACGCGCTGCTGATGTCGGCGGCGAGCGAGCTCGCCGCCCGGCAGCGGGCGATGAAGTCGGCCAGCGACAACGCCGACGAGCTGATCCGCCGCTACACCCGGCTGGCGAACAACGCCCGGCAGGCGGAGATCACCCAGGAGATCAGCGAGATCGTCGGCGGCGCCAACGCGCTCGCGGACGCCGGCGTGCAGGCCTGAGCGGCACGCACGATGACGCACGAAGGAGCGAGAGACGGATGACAGCCACCCTGAGCCAGACCCAGGCCGAGCCGGCGAAGGCTGGTACCGGTCGCGTGTCCCGCGTCATCGGCCCGGTCGTGGACATCGAGTTCCCGCCGGACGCGATGCCGGACATCTACAGCGCCCAGCACGTCGACGTCACCCTCGGCGACGTGACCCGCACGGTGACCCTCGAGGTGGCCCAGCACCTCGGCGACAACCTGGTCCGCGCCATCTCGATGCAACCCACCGACGGGATGGTCCGGGGCGCCGTGGTGACGGACACCGGTGGGCCGATCACGGTCCCCGTCGGCAACGTGACCTTGGGTCATGTGTTCAACGTGATCGGCGACGTCCTCAACCTCACGCCCGGCGAGCGGCTCGACGTCACGGAACGGTGGTCCATCCACCGCAAGGCCCCCGCGTTCGACCAGCTCGAGTCGAAGACCCAGATGTTCGAGACCGGCATCAAGGTCATCGACCTGATCACCCCGTACGTGCTGGGCGGCAAGATCGGTCTGTTCGGCGGCGCCGGCGTGGGCAAGACCGTCCTGATCCAGGAGATGATCTACCGGGTCGCGGAGAACTTCGGCGGCGTGTCGGTGTTCGCCGGCGTCGGGGAGCGCACCCGCGAGGGCAACGACCTCATCACGGAGATGACCGAGACCGGCGTCATCGACAAGACCGCTCTGGTCTTCGGCCAGATGGACGAGCCGCCCGGCACCCGCCTGCGGGTGGCGCTGTCCGCCCTGACGATGGCGGAGTACTTCCGCGACGTCCAGAAGCAGGACGTGCTGCTGTTCATCGACAACATCTTCCGGTTCACCCAGGCGGGCTCGGAGGTCTCGACCCTGCTCGGCCGCATGCCGAGCGCGGTCGGCTACCAGCCCACGCTGGCGGACGAGATGGGCGTGCTCCAGGAGCGGATCACCTCGACCCGCGGGCACAGCATCACCTCCATGCAGGCCGTGTACGTGCCCGCCGACGACTACACCGACCCGGCGCCGGCGACGACGTTCGCGCACTTGGATGCGACGACGGAGCTCTCCCGGCAGGTCGCCTCCCTCGGGATCTACCCGGCCGTCGACCCGCTCGCCTCGACCAGCCGGATCCTCGATCCGCGCTACATCGCGCAGGACCACTACGACACCGCCGTCCGGGTCAAGTCGATCCTGCAGCGGAACAAGGAGCTGCAGGACATCATCGCGATCCTCGGGGTGGAGGAGCTCTCGGAGGAGGACCGGGTCACGGTCAACCGTGCCCGGCGGATCGAGCGGTTCCTCTCCCAGAACACCTTCGTCGCCAGGAACTTCACCGGGATCGAGGGCTCGTTCGTGCCCCTCCGCGAGACGGTGGAGGCGTTCACCAAGATCGCGGACGGCGATTACGACGACTACCCGGAGCAGGCGTTCTTCATGTGCGGCGGGCTCGAGGACGTCGAGCGCAAGGCCGTGGAGATCAAGAAGCAGGTCGGCTGAGGCGCGCGCCGGCCCGGGTCACCCCGCCTGTGCGGGGTGGCCCGGGCCGACACGTGCCCGGTGGTGCACGTGACGCACCGGTGGCGGCCGCGGCGGATCGGCGCAGTGATGATCTCCTCGCCGGCGGCGCACGCCGGGCGTGCAGCCGAACGGTATTCTGCATTTCTGGCCCGATTGCACATCAGCTCCGCCCGCCGCCGCCGCGCCGGGAACGGTGATCTGTGGGTATCGCGCGCCACCGTGGGGCCGGACGGCCCTGTCGAAGGGAGGTAGCACGGTGCCACTGGAGGTCACGTTGGTCTCCGCCGACCGGAGGGTGTGGTCGGGCGAGGCCACCCGCGTCATCGCGCGGACGGTCGAGGGCGACATCGGCATCCTCGGCGGGCACGAGCCGCTCCTGGCCCTGCTGGCCAGCGGCGACATCAGGATCACCCCGTCCTCGGGGGAGGACGTCGTGGCGATGCTCGACGGCGGGTTCATGTCGGTCGAGCACGACCGCGTCACGGTGGTGTCCGACGTCGCCTCGCTCGCTTCCGAGCCCTCGGCAAGCTGACGGCGGGGGCCGGCGATGGGGGAGATCCTGCTGCCGCTGGCCGTTCTCGCCACGCTCGTCACGGTGCTCGTGGGCCTGTGGGCCGTCATCCTCGCCCGCCGGCTCCTCCTCGCTCGCGGCGTCGGGACGTTCGACTGCTCCCTGCGTCGCACCAACCGCCGGGGCGGCGGCACCTGGATGCTGGGCGTGGCCCGCTACGAGGCGAACCGGCTCGACTGGTTCCGGGTGCTCACACTCAGCCCCCGGCCGACCCGATCCCTGGCCCGCGAACGCCTCGTCATCCTCGACCGGCGCCAGGCTGACGAAGTGCACTCCTACGCCATCCTGCCCGGCTGGGTGATCGTCAGCTGTGCGTACGGGACGTCGATGCTCGAACTCGCCATGAGTGAGGCCGCCTACAACGGGCTGGCCACGTGGCTGGAATCCGCCCCCCCCGGCCGCACCGCTCAGATCGCCTGACGCCCCCACCCGGCGCCCCCCCGTGATCATGCAATCCGTGTCGATCAAGTGACCACGCCGTCACTTGATCGACACGGATTGCATGATCAGCAGGGATTGCATGATCACGGGAAGGGCGGGCGTCAACGGGCCCGGCCGCCGCCGGGGGACCAGAGGACGTCGCCGTCGGTGACGTTGGCCCGCCGGGACAGGATGAACAACAGGTCGCTCAGCCGGTTCAGGTACCGCGCCGTCAGCGGGTTGACCCCGCCGTCGGCGTCCGTCCCGTAGCGCTCGACCGCCGCCCAGACCGAGCGTTCGGCTCGCCGGGTCACCGTCCGGGCCACGTGCAGATGCGCCGCCGCGACGGAACCGCCCGGAAGGACGAACGAGCGCAGCGGCGCCAGGGCCTCGTTCCAGCGGTCGCACGCGGCCTCCAGGTCGTCCACGTACTCCGCGGTCACGCGCAGGGGCGGGTGCGCCGGCCGGGACGCCGCCAGCGGGGTGCACAGATCCGCGCCGACGTCGAAGAGGTCGTTCTGCACCCGGCGCAGCAGCGCCGCGATCTCGGCGTCCAGCTCGTCCCCCGCGGCGGCGAGCGCCACGCCGATGGCACTGTTCGCCTCGTCGACGTCGGCGTAGGCGACCAGTCGCGGATCTGTCTTCCGGGTCCGGCCGAAGTCGCCCAGGGAGGTCGTTCCGTCGTCTCCGGTACGCGTGTAGATCCTCGTGAGGTTCACCACGGTACGAGGGTAAGCCAGCAGCCGGGTGGCGGGAGCCCGGCGGGCGGGCCCTACCATCGACGCCCGTGGAAGCGTTCCGGATCTGCGGTGGGGCTCGGCTGGAGGGCGCGGTCCGTGTCCCCGGCGCCAAGAACAGCGTGCTCAAGCTCATGGCGGCCGCGCTGCTCACCGAGGGGACGACGACGCTCACGGACGTGCCCGACATCGTCGACGTCCGGATCATGGCCGAGCTGTTGCGGCGGCTCGGCTGCACCGTCGTCCACGACCCGGACGCCGGCGTGGTCGCCGTCGACGTCCCGGCGGTGCCCGCCCACCGGGCGGACTACGACCTGGTTCGCGCGATGCGGGCCTCGATCTGCGTGCTCGGCCCGCTGGTGGCCCGCTGCGGGGTCGCGGACGTCGCCCTCCCCGGCGGGGACGCGATCGGTTCGCGCGGCCTCGACATGCACGTCAACGGGCTGCAGCAACTCGGTGCCGCGGTGCACGTCGACCACGGGTTCCTCGTCGCCGCGGCGCCGGACGGGCTCATCGGAGGGCACGTCCGGCTGGACTTCCCCAGTGTCGGGGCCACCGAGAACCTGCTCACGGCCGCCGTGCTCGCGCGCGGGACGACGGTGATCGAGAACGCCGCCCGCGAGCCGGAGGTCGTGGACCTGTGCCGGATGCTGCGGCGGATGGGCGGTCGGATCGACGGGATCGCCTCCTCGACGTTGACGATCGACGGAGTTCCCCGCCTGCGCCCGGTCGAACACCGCGTCGTCCCCGACCGCATCGTCGCCGGCACATGGGCCTTCGCGGCGGCGCTCACGGGTGGCGACATCGTCGTCCGGAACGGGGAACCGGGGCACCTGGGCATGGCCCTGGACAAGATCGCGGCCGCCGGCGCGGTCGTGAGCCTGCTCCCCGACGGCTTCCGCGTGCAGGGGCCCCGGCGGGCGCGTGCCGTCGACGCGGCCACGCTGCCGTACCCCGGGTTCCCGACCGACCTGCAGCCATTCATGATCACTCTGGACGCCGTCGCAGAGGGCGCAGCCCTGGTGACCGAGAACCTCTTCGAGGCACGCTTCCGATTCGTGCAGGAGATCGCCCGCCTCGGAGCGGACGTCCGGGTGGACGGGCACCACGCGCTGGTCCGCGGCGTTCCTCGGCTCTCCGGTGCACCCGTCGAGGCGAGCGACATCCGCGCCGGTGCGGCGCTGGTCCTGGCGGGGCTGGTCGCGGACGGGGAGACCTACGTCGCCGGCACCAAGCACGTGGACCGCGGATACGCCGGCATGGACGCCGCCCTGCGCTCACTCGGCGCCGACGTCAGCCGGACCAGGATTCCCGACCCGGCGTACGCCTGACGACGGTCAGCGGGTGGCCTTGAGGACGAGTCGAGCGGACGTGACGTCCTCCGGGAAGACGAGGACCCGCGGGCCGTCGGTGGTCGGGGCGAGGGTCGCCCGCAGGCCTGCGTCCAGGAGCCGGCGGCGCATGACTTCCGCCTCGACGAACGTCGGGGGCTCGGCGACCGGTACCAGCAGGCCGTACTCTCCGGGCTTGCCGGCGGTGGACCGGCGCTCGACCAGCGAGTGCCCGGAACTGAAGGCCCAGCGCAACAGAAGGGCGAGGACGCCGACGGCACCCAGGGCGAGCAGGGGGTCCACGGCGAACGAGTAGCTACCCCACTCCACGTCACCAGTCTCCCTCCCCCACGCCGTGGGCGCGAGACCGAGGCAGGGTCGGCGCGAACCATCTCCCAGCCGATGAGTACCTGGTGAGCCGGACGACTAGACTGTTTCGGAGCAAGTCCGTCGCTGGTCACAGTGTCATCACGAGTCACCGTGGCGTACTGGCTCGGGACGGCGACAGAGACTAACCTTCTGCTATCGATCAGTGACGGAAGGTAGCGATCGGGCGCCCGGCGGGCGCTTGAGTGCGACGGAAACACCTCTCGGCGCGTCTGATCAGCAGCTCGTGGTGACGCAGCGGGAGCGAGGGGGCGGGTATGGAGCGCGAGCTCGACGTCCGGGTCATCCGACCCGGCGCGGAGGTCGACCTGGTGGGGCGGCTCGACGTCCGGACGGCGTCGATGGTGCGAGAGACCTTGCAGGCGTGCGTGGACGAGGGGGAGGGGGATCTCCTCCTGCACGTCGGCTCGCTCGAGATCTGGGACTCGGCGGGCCTCGGCGTCCTCGTCGGGGTGCACCGGCGGGCGCGCCGGGCCGGCCGCAGGATCGTGCTCACCGACGTTCCGCCCCGGCACCTGCGCCTGCTGAGGGCCACCCGGCTGCACCGGCTCTTCGTCGTGGAGCCGGTGGTGGCCTGATCCCGCCGCGCCGCGCGTGATCCCTGCCGCCGGCCGGCGCGCGCTCACCCCCGGGGCCGCCTCGGGTCAGCCTGGTGTGATCCCGGGCGGGCGCGGGGTTGCGTGACGGCGCTCACGCCCCGGCTGGTCCCGTCTGTCGGGGGGTGGGGTTAGCGTCCTCACCAGCCGGGCTGTGAGGACCGGGCGCCGACAGGTGCGGGGAGGGCATGATGACCAGGGACCGTCCGTGGGTGATGCGCACCTACGCCGGCCATTCCAGCCCCGCCGAGTCCAACGCCCTGTATCGGCGCAACCTGGCCAAGGGCCAGACCGGGCTCTCGGTCGCGTTCGACCTACCCACGCAGATCGGCTATGACCCCGACGACGACCTCGCCGCCGGTGAGGTGGGCAAGGTCGGCGTCCCGATCGCACACGTGGCCGACCTGCGCGCGCTCTTCGAGGGCATCCCGCTGGAGCGGATGAACACGTCGATGACGATCAATGCGACGGCTATGTGGCTGCTGGCGCTCTACCAGGTCGTCGCCGAGGAACAGGGCGCCGACATCGCGGCGCTGGCGGGGACGACCCAGAACGACATCATCAAGGAGTATCTGTCCCGCGGCACCTACGTCTTCCCGCCCGGCCCGTCGCTGCGCCTGGTCACCGACGTCATCGCGTACACGGTGAGCGCGCTGCCGCAGTGGAACCCGGTGAACATCTGCAGCTACCACCTGCAGGAAGCGGGCGCCACGCCGGTGCAGGAGGTCGCATACGCGATGGCGACCGCGATCGCCGTCCTGGACGCCGTCCGTGACGCCGGGCAGGTGCCCACGGAGCGGTTCGGCGAGGTCGTCGGCCGGATCTCCTTCTTCGTCAACGCCGGCGTGCGGTTCGTCGAGGAGATGTGCAAGATGCGCGCCTTCGTCGAGCTGTGGGACGAGATCACCCGGGGCCGGTACGGGATCACCGATGAGCGGCAGCGGCGGTTCCGTTACGGGGTGCAGGTCAACTCCCTCGGGCTCACCGAGGTCCAGGCCGAGAACAACGTCCAGCGCATCGTCCTGGAGATGCTGGGCGTCACGCTGTCGAAGCGGGCCCGGGCGCGCGCCGTCCAACTGCCCGCGTGGAACGAGGCGCTCGGCCTGCCCCGGCCGTGGGACCAGCAGTGGAGCCTGCGCATCCAGCAGGTCCTCGCCTTCGAGTCCGACCTGCTCGAGTACGACGACCTGTTCGACGGCTCGCCGGTGGTCGAGGCGAAGACCCAGCAGATCCTCG
Organism: Kineosporiaceae bacterium; assembly: GCA_035541595.1. GTDB lineage: Bacteria > Actinomycetota > Actinomycetes > Actinomycetales > Kineosporiaceae > DATKNA01. Next base: position 34,958 of record DATKNA010000114.1, read on the forward strand.
ACGGCGCCCGGGCCGAGCTCGAGCGGGTACTCGCGATGGGCGGGGCCGTCGCCGCGGTCGAGAACGGGTCCATGAAGGCTGCCCTGGTGTCCTCGCACGCCCGTCGCCGGCGGCGCATCGAGACCGGCGAGGAGGTCGTCGTGGGGGTCAACCGGTTCACCGAGACCGAGCCGTCCCCCCTCGTCGCCGACCTCCCGGGATCGGTCCAGACCGTGGACCCGGCCGTCGAGACGCACGCCGTCGAGGCGGTCCGGGCCTGGCGCCGCCACCGAGACGCGACCGCGGCCGGTCGCGCCGCCCTCGAGCGCGCGCTCGCCCGGCTCGGCAGGGACGCCGCCACGGGCGTCAACCTCATGCCCGCGACCCTGGAGTGCGCCCGGGCGGGCGTCACGACGGGGGAGTGGGCGGGCGCGCTGCGAGCAGTGTTCGGGGAGTACCGCGCACCCACCGGTCTCTCGGCTGGCAGCCTTCCCGACGTGTCGGCGGCTCCCGTCCCGACCCGGCCCGACGGGGCCGGTGCAGACGCCGCCCGCGAGGAGTTGACCGCTGTCCGGGAGGCCGTCCGACGGACGAGCGCCGACCTCGGCGGGCGCCTGCGCATGCTGGTGGGCAAGCCGGGGCTCGACGGGCACAGCAACGGCGCCGAACAGATCGCGGTCCGAGCCCGGGACGTCGGATTCGAGGTGATCTACCAGGGGATCCGGCTGACGCCGGCGCAGATCGTCGCCGCCGCCGTCGCCGAGGACGTGCACTGCGTCGGGCTCTCCGTGCTCTCGGGTTCCCATCTGCAGCTGGTGCCCTCAGTGCTGGACGGGCTGCACGCGAACGGTCTCGACGACGTCCCGGTCGTGGTGGGAGGCATCATCCCGCCCGCCGACGCCGACACGCTGCGCGCGCTCGGTGTGGCGGCCGTGTTCACGCCGAAGGACTACTCGCTGACGCAGATCATGCGCCGCATCGTGGAGGAGATCCGGCGTGCCCGCGGGCTGGCTCCGCTGGACGATCCGGTCAGGGTCGGAGCGCTTCGGCCAGCTCCAGGCTGAGAGCCCGCGCGGCCAGGACTGCGCGCTCCACGCTCGGAGGGTCCTGGTCCGTCGCCCAGGCGGTGAGCTCGCGCCGGATCGCGGTGCGAGCCCCCGCGATCAGGCGGCACTCCCGGAGGAAGCGGGTACCCACCGAGCGAGGGTCTTCGGCCGCGAGCGACAGCGCGGCCGCCGTCAGGACGGCGGCGTCGCAGGCCGCGTCCACGGCGACGTAGGCGGCGCCGACCAGGAAGGCCTCGTCCGTACCTGCGACCGACGTGGTGAGGTCGGCGCCGGTGAGGTCGGCACCGGTGAGGTCGGCGCCGGTGAGATCAGCACCGGTGAGGTCGCCGGGGGCGAGGTCGGCGAGGTCGCCGGGGGCGACGTCGGCCAGGTCGGCCAGAAGGAGGGCGTGGCCGCGCAGGCACTCCGGCCCGACGCAGACCAGCGGCCAGTTGCCGCGTCGGCCTCCGAACACGGGCAGTCGCTCCCAGGCCGGCGCCACCCGTGCGAGCCATGCGGCGTAGGCGCTGCGGGAGGAGACCGCCTCGAGATCGGCGAGTGCGCAGGCGGCGACGGCTCGCGGCCGCCAGGTACGGCTACCGATGGTGGCGAGGAAGCCGTTGCGCCGCACGCCGTCGCGGACAAGGACAGGAGGCATGCGATTCATTCGGCCACAGCGGGGGCGCGGTCAACGGCGTGTCGCAGAGGTTCCGCCGATCGGGGGACCCTTGGCACGCCCCACCCGAGTCGGCGTCAGACGGGGGAGGTCGACCAGGCCCGGGTCAGGCCGTCGACGACCCGTTCCAATCGCTCGGCCGACGTCGCGAAGGTGATCCGCGTGAACCGGTCCAGGCCTGGGCCGAAGTCCGTTCCCCGCGACACCATGACGCGACCGGCGACCAGGGCACGGCGGACGGGGTTCGCCGAAGGAACGCCTCGAAGATCCAGCCAGGCCAGATAGGTCGCCTCGGGCGGCGTCCACGCCACCTGCGGCAGCCGCTCGGCCATCATGTCCGCGAGCTCGCTCCGCCGACGGTCCAGCTCGGTGATGAGGTGGTCCAGCCAGGCGCGGCCCCGGGTGTACGCGGCCGCGCCGGCGACGAGGCCGAGCGGTGAGACGCCGTGGTTGGCCACGTGCGGGGTGGCGGCGAGGGCTGCCGCGTCCGCGGCGGTCCCCGGCACGAGCTGGGCGCACTTCAGACCGGGGATGTTCCACGCCTTCGATGCCGAGGTCACCGTCGTGACCTGACGGGCGGTGCCGTCGACCAGGGCGTACGGCAGGTGCAGGGCCCCGGCGAGGACCAGCGGAGCGTGGACCTCGTCGCTGATCACCCGGGCGCCGTGCCGCTCCGCGACGTCCCGCAGGCCCTCGAGTTCGGCCCGCGACCAGACGCGCCCCAGGGGGTTGTGGGGCGAGCTAAGCAGCACCGTCCGTGCCCCGGCGGCGAACGCGGCGTCGATCGCGTCGACGTGCAGCCTACGGTCGCCGTCGAGCGCGGGCACCGTGACGAGCTTGCGGCCGGTCAGCGGAACGACGTCGAGCATCGGCGGGTACGAGGGCACCGGGACGACCACCGGCGCCTGGTCGCACAGCGTCTCGAGGGCGAGCCGGACACCTGACATGACGTCTCCGCACGGCAGGACGAGGTCGGGGTCGACGGCCCAGCCGAAGCGGTCGCGGACGAAGGCGGCGAAGGCCTCCGGCAGCCCGACGACGCCGGCGTCGATCGGCGGGTATCCGACCATGCCCTGGTCGACGGCGGTGCGGACGGCGTCGAGCACGGGCGGGCACGGCCGCACGTCCATCTCCGCGATCCAGGCCGGCAGCACGTCCCCCGGGGGATGGGTCCACCTCGCCGAGCCGGCACGACGCAACTCGTCGTCCGTGATGTCGAACGGGTCGTCGGGGTCGGGCTCCACCCGGCCATTGTCGGGGCTGCCGGCACTGCCACGGGGGGCCGCCTCCCCCGCACCGGGAGTCTCACCCCAGGTGGGCGGTCGGTCCCGGTCCCGATCCCGGTTCGGCCCCCTCCGGCCGCCGGGTGCCGGACCCGGTCAGATCCCCGACCATCCGGGTCACCTCGGCCGCGCATCCCCAGGAGAGGGTGAACCCGCGGGAGCCGTGGCCGTAGCAGTGGACCACGACGTGGTCGGCGTCCTCGTCCGTCGGCCGACGCTCGGCCTCGAGCCGCACGGTGGCGCGCGCCGGCCGCAGACCCACCCGGATGCCGACGATCCGGGCGCCGCGCAACCGAGGAACGACGTCGGCGGCGCGCTCGGTGAGCCGGCGCGCCGCGGCTTCGTCCGGCGAGGTGGCCCACTCGTCCGCCTCCCCCTCGCCTTCCAGGAGCACGACCTCGCCGACCGGCAGGACCGACAGGCTCCCGCCCAGGTCCCACCACCACGCCTCGAGGCCGGGATTCTCCACGAGCACGACCTGGGAGCGGACCGGGTGCACCCGTGGGTCCCCGGCGAGGGCGCGGGCGGCGACGCCGCTCGCGTCGACGACGATGCCCCGGGCCGGCAGGGCGGGGAGGGCAAGGCGGGTGAGCGTCCCGCCGGCGGCGGCGAGCCGGTTCCGGAGCCAGGGCAGGTAGCGGCGCGGGTCGGCGACGGGGAGCGCGGTGCGCCAGCCGAGCGGATACCCGGTCGCCGGGGCGCTCTCGTGGTCGAGGCGCACCGCATGGCCGAACCGGCCGGCCCAGTCAGGGCGGGTGGCGGCCACCCCGTCGAGCAGGTGGCCCGGCGTCGTGCGGACACCGGACGTCGCTGTCTGGGCCGCCGCCTCCGTCGCCTGGAGCTCGGCCAGGCTCGCCCGGGCCCAGCCAAGCTCGCGCTCGTCCGCCGTTCCCGGCAACCAGAGGCCGCCGGCAGCTGCCGAGGCCGTCTCGAGGGGGAGATCACGGGCGAGGACGTCGACCTCGAGGCCAGCCTCGGCGAGGCGGACCGCACACGTCAGTCCGATCACGCCGGCACCGACGACGGTGACGCGCTGTGGCATGTCCCGATCATGCCAGCTGCGCCGCGTGCCCACCGGCCGTGGACACCCTCACCCGACCCCGCGACGTCAGAACAGCCGGTGCTCCGAGGTGTCATGACCGCGCAGGGCGTCGTAGTCGAGCGTGACGCAACGGATCCCTCGATCGCCCGCCAACACCTTGGCCTGAGGCTTGATCTCCTGCGCGGCGAAGACCCCCGTCACGGGAGCGAGCAGGGGATCGCGGTTGAGCAGGTCCAGGTAGCGGGACAGTTGCTCGACCCCGTCGATCTCGCCACGCCGCTTGACCTCCACGGCGACGCTCCCGCCGTCGGCGTCCCGGACCAGGAGGTCGACCGGTCCGATGGCCGTGGGGAACTCGCGGCGGACGAGTGTGTAACCCGGTCCCAGCGTGTGCACGTGCTCGGCGAGGAGCTCCTGCAGGTGGGCCTCGACGCCGTCCTTGACCAGACCGGGGTCGGTGCCGAGTTCGTGCTGCGAGTCGTGCAGCACCGCGTGGACGTGGACGATCAAGCGCTCGTCGCTCTTGGCGTGCTGGACCGTCCAGATCTGCCGGCCGCCGGCGGCCCTCGCCTCAGCGTGGCCGTCGCCATCGAGCCCGTCGCCGTCGGGGCCCAGCTCGGTGATCTTGAGGCTGCACGGCGGGCTCATCCAGTTCAACGGCTTGTATGAACCGCCGTCCGAGTGGACGAGCACCGAGCCGTCGGCCTTGACGAGGAGGAGCCGGCGGGCCAGCGGCAAGTGGGCGGTCAGCCGTCCGGCGTAGTCCACCGAGCACTCGGCGATGACGAGGCGCACAGCGCGAACCTATCCGGTGCACGCGCTGTCCGAGGTTGCACGCGTTGTGCCGCTGCTGAGCGGTCGGACGTGGCGACAACGCGTGCAACGCGGAGGAACGCGTGCAACGTGAGCGGGTGTTGTTGTGGGACGTTGCACATCGGCCGGCCCCTCGGCGTCCGGCCGCTCTGCGAGACTTCGAGGAGGGCGCCGGCCCGCTGCCCGCGGCGGACCCGTCCGCCCCGGCCTGCCGGCCCCGCCGGCCCCGCCCGATGTCGAGGAGCACACGAGAATGCCGCGCGAGATCACCACCCTCGGAGTCATCGGCCTCGGGACCATGGGCGCCGGCATCGCCGAAGTCGTGGCCCGCAACGGGCTCGCGGTGGTCGCGGTCGAGGCGGACCCTGCGCTTGCGGAGGCCGGTCGGGCGCATGTCCAGCAGTCGACGTCCCGGGCGGTGGCCCGCGGCAAGCTGACCGAGGCCGAGCAGCAGGGCCTCCTCGACCGGATCACCTTCACCGCCGCCCTCGAGGACGTCGCCCCGGCAGACATCGTCATCGAGGCCGTCCCGGAGAACCTCGACCTCAAGCGCGAGATCTTCGGCAAGCTCGACTCGATCTGCGCGCCGGATGCGGTGCTCGCGACCAACACCTCGAGTCTGTCCGTGACCGAGATCTCGGTCGCGACGCACGACCCGCGCCGCGTCGTCGGCATGCACTTCTTCAACCCAGCGCCCGTGCAGCGGTTCGTCGAGGTCGTCCGCACGGTCGTCACCGAGCCGGACGTCGTCGGCGTGGCCGTCGGCCTTGCCCAGCGGCTGGGCAAGACGCCGGTGGTCGTCGGCGACAAGGCCGGCTTCATCGCCAACGCGCTGCTGTTCGGCTACCTCAACCACGCCGTGCAGATGTGCGAGCAGCACTACGCGACCCGCGAGGATCTCGACGCGGCGATGACGCTGGGCTGCGGCCTTCCGATGGGTCCGCTCGCGCTGATGGACCTCATCGGTCTCGACACCGCCTACGAGATCCTCGACACGATGTACAAGCAGGGCCGTGACCGGCTGCACGCGCCGGCCCCCCTGCTCAAGCAGCTCGTCGCCGCCGGGCTGCTCGGCCGCAAGACCGGTCGCGGCTTCTACACCTACGCCGAACCGGGCTCCTCCACCGTCGTTCCGGACGTCGTCCCACCTGCGGCCCCCCTGTCGGGCACCGGCGGCGTCCAGGTCCGGGACGTGCGGGCCGTGGGGGTCGTCGGCTCGGGCACGATGGCCACCGGCATCGCGGAGGTGTTCGCCAAGGCGGGCTACGACGTGCTCCTCGTGGCGCGCAGCCCGGAAAAGGTGGCCGCCGTGCGGGAACGGATCGGCCGCAGTCTGGAGAAGGCCGTCCAGCGCGGCAAGCTGACCGACGCGGCCCGGGACGCCGCGCTCGCGCGGTTCCGGGGGACGGCCCGGCTGGAGGACCTGGCGGACGCCGACCTCGTGGTGGAGGCCGTCATCGAGGAGCTCGGCGTCAAGCGGGCGCTCTTCGAGAACCTCGACGAGATCTGCCGGCCCGACGCGGTGCTGGCGACGACGACCTCCTCGTTGCCGGTGATCGATTGTGCGGCGGCGACCCGGCGGCCCGCCGACGTCGTGGGCATGCACTTCTTCAACCCGGCGCCGATCATGAAGCTCGTCGAGGTGATCGACACGGTGGCAACCGCACCGGACGTCGTCGCGACCGCGCTGAGCGTCTGCGATCGGCTGGGCAAGCATCCGGTCCGGTGCGCCGACCGGGCCGGGTTCATCGTCAACGCGCTGCTGTTCCCGTATCTCAACGACGCGGTGCGGATGCTCTCGGAGAACTATGCGTCGGCGGACGACATCGACATGGCGATGAAGGCCGGCTGCGGCTACCCGATGGGCCCGTTCGAGCTGCTCGACGTCGTCGGCCTCGACGTCGCGCTGGCGATCCAGCGGTCGCTCTACCTGGAGTTCCGCGAGCCGGGCTACGCGCCGACGCCGTTGCTCGAGCAGCTGGTCACGGCCGGCTACCTCGGTCGCAAGGCTGGGCGCGGCTTCCGCCGCTACATGTAGGCGCGGCGTCCTCCCGTGATCGGCCGGGAGCCGGCTCTGCTCTGCTCAACCGCAGCAGCCGCCTCCGCAACAGCCGCCCGCGGCTCCGCTCCCCGACACCGGAGCCGCCACTGCCGCGCTCGCCCGGCCGGCGAGCCCGACCACGGGCAGCAGCCGCACGGTGTCGTCGTGCCCGTGGGGGCACGGCGCAGGCTCGTCCGCCTGCGCCATCGAGCGAGTGACCTCGAAGGTCGCCCCACATGCCCGGCACCTGACGTCGTACCTCGGCACCCTGGACCCTCCCCTCCTCGCGACCGTGCTCACCCCGACAGGTGGCCCCGTCGACACCAGTGTGACGCCTTCCGCCGGGACCGGCACACGCTCCGCTGGTCGGCCGGGTCCCGGCGGCAGTGACGGGACCGGGCCGACCAGCGGAGCGGCTGTCGAGGGTCAGCGGCGGGCGGCCGTCTCCGGCTGAACCGGCAGCGTGATCGTGCGGTCGCCGTCGGCGTTCCCGCCCGCGCGCGCGCCGGACTGCTGAGACGGCGAGCCCGCCCGCTCGACGGCCGGAACCGCCATCGCCCCGAGCAGGTGACGCAGCTGGTCCAGGTGACCGGTGATGCTGTCCCGCTGCCGGGTCAGCTCGTCGACCTGGCGCTGCGCGGCGCGGCGGGTGCGTTCGGCCTCGGCCTTGGCCTCGGACATCACCTTGTCGGCCTGCTGCCGGGCCTCGGCGAGGATCTGCTCGGCATTGCGCCGGGCCGTGCCGAGAACCGACTTGGAGTGCTCGTCGGCGTCGCGCCGGACGGACTCGGCCTGCTCCACGGCCTTGGCCGCCCGCTGCTCCGCCGCGGCCGCCCGCTGCTCGGCCTCGGCCACCAGCTGCGTTGCCTGCGCGACGGCCTGCTCGTGGCGTTCGGCGTCCAGCCGCTCGGCCTCCTCGCGGCGTGCCGCCAGCTTGACCTCCAGGTCCGTGGTCATCTGCTCGACCCGGACCCGCGTCTCCTCGTGCAGGGCGTTGGCGGCGGCCCGAAGCTCGTCGGCGTCGCGCTTGGCGTTGTTGCGCAGCTCGTCGACCTCACGCTTGGCGGCGGCGCGCAGCTCCGTCACCTCCCGCTCCGCGGTGGCGCGCAGTCGGGCCAGCTCGCGCTCCACCGTGGTGCGCTTCTCGCTCGTCTCGTGTTCCGTGACGGACCTGAGCTTGGCCGCCTCGCGCTCGGCGACCGCGAGCATCTCCTCGGCCTTGCGGGTCGCCGTGGCGACGATCTCCTCGGCCTCGGTGGTCGCGCTCCGGCGGACGTCGGTGCTCTCGCGCTGTGCGGCCGCCGTCAGCTCCGCCGACTCGGACTGCGCCGCCGCGCGCGCCTGCGCCGCCTCCACCCGGGCCTGGGCCAGCGACTCCTCGGCGTCCTTGGTGGCCGCGGCGATGACGTCGCTCGCCTGCTCCTCGGCCAGTCGCAGCAGCTGCTCGATCCGGGCGCCCAGCCCGCTGTACGAGGGCCGCTCGACCTCGCGGAGCTGCCGGTGGGCCTCGGCGACCTCGCCCGCCAGTTTCATGGCCCGCGCGTCGACCTCCTCGACCCGGGCCCGGGCGTCCCGGAGAGCCGCTTCCAGCGCGGCGACCCGTTCGTCGACTTGCTGCCTGTCATAGCCGCTGATCCGGGTCTGGAACAGCTGTCCGCTCTGGTCCCCAGCCACTGGCTCCGGCCTTCCTGGCCTCCCCGTGAGGCCCTGATGTCGCTTAGGTGTCACGGAACCTCATGATCGCCTCGAGGTGACGCTCACGGAGCTCCCACTCCCGGACGCCGAGTCCTTCCCCCGGCGCGAGGCAGACTACTCCCACCTTCCCCTGGTGAAGATTCCGGTGGACGTCGAATGCCGCTTGTGGAGCATCGATGAGCGGGTAGGTCCGTGACAGCGTGGGATGGATCAAGCCGCGGCGGATCAGATCGTTGGCCGCCCATGCCTCGGCATAGTTGGCGAAGTGCGAACCGATGATCCGCTTCAGGTTCATCCAGAGGTAGCGGTTGTCGTACTGGTGCAGGAAGCCGGAGGTCGATGCGCAGGTCACAACGGTCCCGCCACGCCGGACGACGAAGACGCTGGCGCCGAACGTCTCCCGGCCGGGGTGCTCGAAGACGATGTCCACGTCCCGGCCCCCGGTGAGCGCGCGGATGTCGGCGCCGAAGCGTCGCCACTCCTTCTGGTCCTGGGTGTGCTCGTCCTGCCAGAAGCGGTACCCGCGCTCGCTGCGGTCCAGCACGAGCTCGGCACCCATCCGCCGGCACAGCTCGGCCTTGGTCGGACTGGAGACGACGCAGACCGGCGTCGCGCCGGAGGCGAGCGCCATCTGGGTCGCGTAGGATCCGAGACCGCCGCTGGCTCCCCAGACGAGCACCGTGTCGCCGAGCTTCATGCGCGCCCCGTGCTGGGACACGAGCTGCCGGTAGGCGGTCGAGTTGACCAGGCCGGGGCAGGCCGCCTCCTCCCAGGTGAGGTGCCCCGGTTTCGGCATCAGCTGGTTCGCCTTCACCAGGGCCAGTTGAGCGAGGCCGCCGAAGTTCGTCTCGAACCCCCAGATCCGCTGCTCCGGGTCGAGCATGGTGTCGTCGTGGCCCTGCGGCAGCTCCAGCTCGACAGACAGGCAGTGCGCGACGACCTCGTCGCCGGGCCGCCATGCGTTGACGCCGGCCCCGGTGCGCAGGACCACCCCGGCGAGGTCGGAGCCGAGCACGTGGTAGGGACGGTCGTGCTTGCGGGTCAGTGGTGAGACCTTGCCGTAGCGGCGCAGGAACGTGAAGGTGTCGATCGGCTCGAAGATCGAGGACCAGACGGTGTTGTAGTTGATCGCGCTCGCCATGACGGCGACGAGGGCCTCGCCCGGACCGATCTCCGGGGTCGGCACCTCCTCGACGTGCAGGCTCTTGCGCGGGTCCTTCTCCGCCGACGGGATCCCCTCGAACATCGCCGTCTCATCGGCGTGGACCGTGAGCGCGAGGTAGCTCTCGGGGATCGGCAGGGCCTCGTAGTCCTCGCGGCGGGCCTCGGCGGACAGGACGGTGTCGACGATCTTGCGCACGGGGCCTCCCGGGAGCGGCGCGGGTCAGGTGCGGGCCGGCTCGACGAGCTCGACGAGGACGCCGCCGGCGTCCTTGGGGTGGACGAAGTTGATCCGGCTGCCGGCCGTCCCGCGTCGGGGAGTCTCGTAGAGCAACCGGACGCCCCGCTGGCGCAGCGCGGCGCTGACGGCGTCGACGTCCTCGACGCGGTAGGCGACCTGCTGCAGGCCTGGGCCGGAGCGGTCGAGGAACTTGGCGATCGTCGACTGCGGGCTCAGCGGCGCGAGGATCTGCACGCAGGAGCCCGAACGACCGACGGCCATCATGGCCTCGCGCACGCCCTGGTCCTCATTGACCTCCTCGTGCACCAGCCGCATGCCGAACACCCGCCGGTAGAACTCGACGGCGGCGTCGTAGTCCGGCACGGCGACCCCCACGTGGTCGATCGCCGTGACTAGACCGGGCGGCAGGGCGACGCCGGCGTCCGGGGGCGGTGTGTGATCGTCCCCGGGTCCCTGGTCGGCCCGGGTTCCTCCATCGTCCGGAGCCCCTCGCTCACCGGGGGGGCCGGCGCCGGTGGTGGTCATGCACGTCAGGCTAGGCCGGACGTGGCTCGGCGCGCCGTGACGTAGACCACCAGCCGGACTGCCGTGACGCCGGGGCGGCGGGTTACGGTGACCCGGACGACTGACGACGGTTCGGCGCCGCAACGGCGCGCCGTCGGCCGGCGTCCCAGCGGCCCGACGTCCAGCAGGAGTCTCCAGTGACCGACCGTCCGGACACCGTCTCCGACCGCCCCGACGACGCAGCGGTCGACCGCACTGCCGCCGACCGCACACCCGTCGTCGTCGCCGGCGCCCGGACGCCGATGGGCCGGTTGCTGGGCTCCCTCAAGGACTTCTCCGCGGCCGACCTCGGCGGGGTGGCCATCCGCGGCGCGCTCGACAAGGCCGGGGTGCCCGCGCAGGACGTGCAATACGTGATCATGGGCCAGGTGCTGACGGCCGGAGCCGGGCAGATCCCGGCACGGCAGGCGGCCGCGGCCGCCGGCATCCCGATGACGGTGCCCGCGCTGACCGTCAACAAGGTCTGCCTCTCCGGCCTCGACGCGATCGCGCTGGCCGCTCAGCTGATCCGGCTCGGGGAGTTCGACGTGGTCGTGGCCGGCGGCCAGGAGTCGATGACCCAGGCCCCGCACCTGCTCCTCGGATCCCGGGCCGGCTACAAGTACGGCGACGTCCCGCTGCGCGACCACATGCAGTACGACGGGCTGTGGGACGCCTTCACCGACCAGGCGATGGGCGCGCTCACCGAGGCCGCCAACTCCTCCGACCGGCACTTCAGCCGGGCCGAGCAGGACGCCTTCGCCGCCCGCTCCCACCAGCTGGCCGCCCAGGGCTGGAAGAACGGGTCGTTCGACGACGAGGTCGTGCCGGTGCCGATCCCGCAGCGCAAGGGCGACCCGGTGATGTTCAAGGAGGACGAGGGCATCCGGGCGGACACCACCGTCGAGTCGCTGGGCCGGCTCAGGCCGGCGTTCCGCTCCGACGGCACGATCACGGCGGGGTCGGCCTCCCAGATCTCCGACGGCGCGGCCGCCGTGGTCGTCATGAGCCGGGCCAAGGCGGAGGAGCTCGAGTTGACCTGGCTCGCCGAGGTGGGAGCACACGGCGTCGTCGCCGGGCCGGACTCGACGCTCCAGCACCAGCCGGCGGCGGCCATCCGGGCAGCATGCGCGAAGGAAGGCATCGACGTCACGGACCTCGACCTGATCGAGATCAACGAGGCCTTCGCCGCCGTCGGGCTCGCCTCGATCCGGGAGCTGAGCGTCGACGAGGACATCGTCAACGTCAACGGCGGAGCCATCGCCCTCGGCCACCCGATCGGCATGTCGGGGGCCCGGCTCGTCCTGCACCTGGCACTCGAGCTCGCCCGTCGTGGCGGCGGCATCGGGGCCGCCGCGCTCTGCGGGGGTGGCGGGCAGGGCGACGCCCTCGTCGTCAGGGTGCCGGCGCGCTGAGCGCTCCTGGCGCCTCGGCCCGGCTGCCGCCGCCGCACGGCGCGGGACGGCACGATGGGCCGGTGAACCGCACCGTCGACGTCGCCGACCTCGTCCGTCAGGCCCGGGAGGGCAGCCCCCGAGCCGTGGCCCGGCTCGTCTCCCTGGTCGAGGACGCCTCCCCGGCGCTCCGGCAGGTCGCCGCAACCCTTGCCCCGCTGACCGGACACGCTCTCGTGATCGGGCTCACCGGCCCGCCGGGCGTGGGGAAGTCCACGACCACCACCGTGCTCGTGCGGGCGCTGCGCGCCCGTGGCGACCGCGTCGGCGTCCTCGCGGTCGACCCTTCGTCACCGTTCAGCGGGGGAGCCCTGCTCGGCGACCGGGTCCGGATGCAGGAGCACGCGACGGATCACGACGTCTTCATCCGGTCCATGGCCACCCGTGGCCACCTCGGCGGGCTGGCGTGGGCCACGCCGCAGGCGGTCCGCGTGCTCGACGGCGCCGGGTTCGACGACGTGCTCGTCGAGACCGTCGGCGTCGGCCAGAGCGAAGTGGAGATCGCCGGGCTGGCTGACGTCACCGTGGTCCTCCTCGCCCCCGGCATGGGCGACGGCATCCAGGCGGCGAAGGCCGGGATCCTCGAGGTGGGCGACATCTTCGTGGTCAACAAGGCCGACCGGGAGGGCGCGCAGGGGACGGTCCGCGACCTGCGGCACATGATCTCGCTCGGCGCGTCGCAGGGGCTCCGGACGCCGGGGGCCCCCGCCTCCTGGCGTCCGCCGGTCCTGACCACGGTGGCCTCGACCGGTCAGGGGGTCGAGGAGCTGCTCGCGCAGATCGATCGCTATCTGGACTGGGCCGCCGACTCCGGAGTGCTGCGTCAGCGGCGCCTGCGGCGGGCCGAACGCGAGATCGAGGCGATCGCCGTGACCGCCTTGCGGGAGCGGATCGGCCACCTCAGCGACGGTCGGCGGCTCGCTGCACTCGCGGCGGCCGTGGTCGACGGGGGGCTGGACCCCTACCGGGCGGCGGACGACCTGCTCGCCGCGCTGACCACCTGACCTCTCGGCGGGTCAGCCGTGGCCGCTGCCGGTGCCCGGTGTCGCCACCCAGCGGAGCCCGCTGCCGGGCTCCGCGGAGGCCACGACCCGGCCCGGGCCGAGCGTTCTGGCCTCGTCGAGCGCGGCGGACGCCCCGACGAGCAGGAGCTGGGCGTCCGGGCAGCGCGCGTCGAGCGTGCAGAGCCCGGCGACCGCGGACAGCGGGGCGGCCGCCCGGGCGAGGTGCTCGAGGACCCGGTCGACGAGCTCCAGTGCGGCGTCCGGCCCTGCGCCCGGCAGAACCACCGCGAAGACCTCCCCGGAGAGCCGGTAGGAGCCGGCGCCGACACCCTCCGCCAGAGCCGCGGCGGCCGCGCCGACCAGCGCCTCGGTCCGCCGGCGGCCGAGCACCTCGACGGCGTCGCCGATCCCGGTGAGCTCGGCCAGCGCCAGCGTCAGCGGCCGCCTCGCCGTTGAGGCCGCCGCGACGGCGTCCGGCAGGTCGGCGCCGAACGCGCGCCGGGACCGCAGGCCGGTCAGGTCGTCGAGGGTGAGGGCGTGCACCGCCTCGGCGTGTCGCCGCGCGACGCGCCACCCGCCCAGCAAGAGCGCCAACGGGGCGGTGCCGGCCGCGCCGACCGCGAGGATGTCGACGACGGCCCATCCGTCCGCCGGGAACGGCCCGTCGGCTCCTCGGCTCAGCACCAGCGCCTCGGCGGCGGCCGCCACCGCGGCGGCCGCGAGCACGGCCAGCCCCAGCCTGAGGGCCGTCCGGATGGTGACCCGCGTCGTCGGTGGCCGCGGCCCCGCACCCGGGCGCCGGGTCCCCTGCCGAGACGACATGCAGCCCTCCGTGGCGGTCCCCGGCTCCGTCCCTGGAGCGGGTCGTGCTGGTCGGTCGTGCCGGGCGGTCGTGCCGGGCGGTCGTGCCGGCTCCGTCCGTGGTCTCCCCGGGCCTGGTCAGGCCGGGGTTCGCGCAGTCCCGTCGGCGGCCGGGGGAGGGTCTTGAGAGGTCCGGGGTAGCCTCGACGGGTGCTCGTGGCCTTCTCCGTCGCCCCGTCCGGCGCCGCGCCCGGCGGCCGGTCGGCCGCCGGAGCCTCCGGCGCCGCGGATTCCGTCTCGGTCGCGGTGGCCGAGGCCATCCGCGTCGTGCGGGCCTCCGGCCTGCCCCACCACACCGACGCGATGTTCACCACGATCGAGGGTGACTGGGCCTCCTGCATGGAGGTGGTGCGCCGCGCGGTGGACGCCGTGGCGCCGTTCGGGACCCGGGTCAGCCTCGTGCTCAAGGCCGACATCCGGCCCGGCCACGGGGGCGAGCTGACCGGGAAGGTCGACCGGGTCGAGGCACTGCTCGGCACCACGGGTACCGGCGAGGGCCCGGCCGCCGGCGCCGGGGGCGGGTCCACGGCGTGATCGTCCTGACGCGTCCCGGCGCCTCCCCGGCCCGGCTCGCGGCCCTCGCCGTCGCCCTGGCCGGGGCGGCGCTCCTCCTCCTCGGCGTCGCGCGGGCGACGATCTGGGCCCCCGGCGCCGTGACCACGGTCCACGTCGCCGGCCAGGCCGGCATGCCGATCGTGGCCACCACGCCGGAGGCCCTGGCCCTGGATGGGCCGTCGGTGCACGCCGACGTCCGGGCGGCCGACCCGAGCCGGACCGTCTTCGTCGGGGTCGGCGCCGCCGACGACGTCGAGGCCTACCTCGCCGGCGCCGCCAGGACGGAGGTCACCGGCGTCCGCGGCGACCGGGCAACGCTGATCCGGCGGGGCAGCGACGCCTCCCTGCCGGACCCCGCCGGCGTCGACGTCTGGGCGTTGTCCTCGACGGGGCGCGGCATCGCGGGCCTGACCTGGCCGCAGCCCCCCGGGCGGTGGCGGCTCGTCGCGGCCGTCGACGGCGCCACGCCGCCCACCGAGGTCGTTCTCAGCTGGCAGCGTGACCGCGGCTCGTCGTCGGTGCCCGTGGTCGTCGCGGTCGGGGTCCTCCTGCTGGTGCTGGGTCTGGTCGGGGTCCGGGCGACCCGGGGGCGGCCGTCGACTCCGCCGCGCCGTCCAGCGGAGCCTGCCCGCGTGCCGGATGGCGACCTCGACGACATGCACGACCACGACCAGCCCGACGACGCCCCCGCCCCCTTCCGGCAGGAGCGACGACCGTGAGGCGGCGCGAACTGCTCCGCTCCGGCCTCCTCGCCGGCCTCGGCGGCGGTCTGCTCGCGGCGTGCTCGCAGGCCGAGACCGGCACGCCGGCGGTCGCGCCGCCCCACCCCGCCGTCCTGCCGGGGCAGGCGGAGCACGTGCTGGCCGAGGTGGACGCGGCGCTCGCCCGCGCCTTCCCGGCGGCCAACCCACGCCTGCTGGGCACCCGCGTCGTCGGGCCGGCCTCGCGGGACCTCACCGCGCGACTGTCGGTCGCCGCCGCGCGCAAGCACCCGCTGACGCCGCCGGGGCCGATGACCCTACGCCGCCTGGTCCTGCCGGCGCCGTCCGGCTGGCCGCGGTGGTTCCTCGCCGCCGGCACCCTGCCCGGCGAGCCCACCCCCGTGCTCCGGGTGCTGCGATCGGTCTCCCCGCGGGATCCCTACGGGCTGTGGGGTGAGCTCTCGCTGCTGCCGGGGGCCAGCCTGCCCGACCTCGCGTCGCCGCAGACCGGCACCCCGCTGATCGACCCTGCCGACGGAAAGGGGTTGGTGGACTCGCCGTCCGGCGTGGTGGCAGGCTACGCCGCGGCGCTGATGGCGGGGACCACGGACGCCGACGGGTTCGCCCCCGACCAGTTCCGTCAGCAGGTCGCCGGGCAGACTGCGGCCGACCGGCGGATCCTCGGGGCGGTCGGCACCGCGGTGGTGGACAACGTCCACCGGCCCTCGTCGGACGGCGTGCTCGCGCTGCGCACGCAGGACGGCGGCGCGCTCGTGGTGGCCGCGCTCGAGCAGCTCTACCAGATCCGCGTGCAGCCGGGTCAGGGTCTGGTGAAGCTCGACGCCGACCTCGCCGCACTCGCCGGCGTGCCCCAGATCGGCCACCGGCTTCGGCGCACGTCGGTGGAGGTCCTCGCGTTCCAGGTGCCGCCGAGCGGGGGCGGCAAGGTGTCGGTGATCGCGGCGTCGAAGGCGGACACCTCCGCCGTCGGGTCGTAGCGCACGCCGGGCGCCTCACCGCTCGATCGAGGCCGTCACGTCGTGATCGAACACGAGCACGGTCGTCCCCCCGGGCGTGACGAACCGCCGGGCGGCCCCGCCCAGCCGGGCAGCGATCGTTTCCGGTGTGCATCCCCGCAGCTCCGGCGCCGACGGGGGAACCACGACGACGCTTCGTTGCGCCGTCACCCGAAGCCGCGCCGTGTCGGTGAGCCAGTTCCGGGTGCGCAGCACGCCCCGGTCGCAGACGACGTCAGAGAGCAACACGCGGCCGCCGGACAGGTGGGTGTAGAGGTCGGCGGTCCAGAACGGGCCGAAGCCCTTGGTCGCACCGTCGTCGGCCTGGGCGGTCAGCACGCGCAGCACGGCCTGCTGCTCGCGGCGCCCGGCGGTGACCTCGGACGGGCGCATCGGGTCGTCGAGGGCCGCGGAGGCGAGGTTGGCGCCGACCGCCAGGGCGACCAGCCCCGTGGCCACCCGGTCCAGGCCGGGCCCGCCGAGGCGGAGCCGGTCGACGCGGGCCGCTGCGGCGCGGAGCCGTTCGTGCAGCAGCGCGACACCCAGCCCGAGGCAGGCGGCGAGGTCGATCAGGGCCAGGACGAGGTAGCGGGCGGCGTGGAAGTCGTAGACGGTCCGGTCGGCGAGCACGCCGGCCACGACGACGAGCCAGTGCACGCCGAGGAAGGCGACGGCCAGCCGGCCGCGCCGCCAGCCGCGGACGGTCACCGCGGCCGCCGAGACCACCGCGAGCGCCAGCACGGCGGCGGCCAGAAGGTGTGCGACGTGCGCGGCCAGGCCGTGCTCCGCGAACCCGAGCTCGCCGGCCGACGCCGCCGGCAGGATCCCCAGGTGCCGCAGGAGGTCGGCGGGGTCAAGCGTGGGAGCGGTGCCGTCGACGACCAGGCGGACCCCGGCCGCGGGCATCAGCGTCCGGATCAGTGCCGCGATCCCCAGCGAGGCCAGGAGCGTCGCCGCCAGAACGATCAACCGAGGGTCCCGGCCACCACGGTCGGCCGGGCGGGCGAACCAGGCCGCGGCCGCCAGCGCGAGCGGAAGGCCCACGAGGTAGGCCACGTATGGGTCGTCGACCCAGAGCACGGCGAGCAGGATCGCGGCGCCCCCCGCGGCCGCGACCCGGATGAGGACGGTGGTGGCTGCCGTCCGCCCGGGCATGTGCCGGGACGGGCACGGACCGGCCAGCCGGCGCCCGGCGAGGGCGATCACGACCAGCGCCAGGCCCAGTTCGATGTTGCGACTGTTCGGCATGCCCACGAGGTAGCTGCCGACGCCGCCGGACAGCGTGCCGAACCACGCGAACGGCAGGAGCACCCCGAGCCGGGTCCGTGCCGCACGCAGGCCCGCCTGGTCGGCGAGCTCCCAGGTCGCCCATGCGGCCGCGACGAGCGCGACGACCGCCAGCACCGCCGACTCGACGAGCAGCCGGGTCGCCGGTGCGAGGGGGAGCGCCTCGACGGCGGCGTAGAGCGGGACCTTGAGCAGCCAG
Organism: Kineosporiaceae bacterium; assembly: GCA_035541595.1. Taxonomy (GTDB): domain Bacteria; phylum Actinomycetota; class Actinomycetes; order Actinomycetales; family Kineosporiaceae; genus DATKNA01. The sequence continues at coordinate 52,555 of DATKNA010000114.1, forward strand.
GTGTCCGGCGGCAGGTACGTGACGTCGTGGCCCGCGGCCGAGAGCCACGTCTGCACGATCGACTGCTGGGCCACCGAGTCGGACGTCACGGGCCAGGCGTCGCGGCGCAGGACCAGCGCGGCCAACAGCGGCCCGAGCAGGGCCAGCACCAGGGTGAGGGCGGCCGGGCCGCCGCCTGTGAGCGACCGCACCACGGCTGCCGGCGGGCCGTCGTGCGGCCGCGCCGCGGCCTCCCCTCGTGGCGCCCGCGCGGTCCCCGTCAGCGGAGTCGTCACCGCGGGTATTGTGCCTTACCTGTCGGGGGTGCCGCGGGCGAGAGCCGCGGTCGGCGATGTGTCAAGGTGAGGGCATGAGCAACCAGCCCGGCCGGGTGTCCCGCCCGGCGCTGAACCTGCGCGGTGCCGTCGACCTCAGCTCCCTGGCCCGTCGCGCGGCGCCACCCGCAGGATCGGGTGCGGGAGCCGGGTCGCCCGAGGCGTTGCGCGAGAACGGCGGGGGCGGCGCCGCGGGCGGCCCGGTCCGCGCGGTGACCGACGCCACGTTCGTGTCCGAGGTCGTCGACCGGTCCTCGACCGTGCCGGTCGTGATCGACTTCTGGGCCACCTGGTGCGAGCCCTGCAAGCAGCTCTCGCCTGTGCTGGAACGGCTGGCCGCCGAGTTCGGCGGGCGCTTCCTGCTGGTCACGGTGGACGTCGACGCGAACCCTCAGCTCGCGCAGGCGTTCCAGATCCAGTCGATCCCGACGGTGTTCGCCGTCCTCAAGGGGCAGCCGGTACCGCTCTTCCAGGGCGCCCAGCCGGAGGCGCAGGTGAGACAGGTGCTCACCGAGCTGCTGCGGGTGGCGGCGGCGAACGGCGTTACCGGCGTCGTGCAGGCGTCGGGCGACGAGGCCGACGCCGCGGTGGAGCCCGTGGACGAGGCGCTGCCACCACAGCACCAGGCCGCGTACGACGCGATCGAGGCGGGCGACTTCGCGGCTGCGATCGCGGCGTACGAGCGGGC
>DATKNA010000115.1:0-3474 GCA_035541595.1 Kineosporiaceae bacterium
TGCCCTGGCAGACCCCGACCCCGGTCGGCGTCCCCAAGACCGGCTTCCCGACCGAGGTGCAGGCGCACACCGCCGCCGCGAACATCGCCGCGCAGATCCGGGGCGAAGAGCCCACCCACACCAAGGCGTTCGGCGACATCAGGGCCGTGTGCGTGATGGACGCCGGCAACAACGGTGTGATCATCCTCGCGGACAAGATGCTCCCGCCGCGCAAGCACGGCGTCCTCATCCCCGGCCCGCAGGCCCACTGGATGAAACTCGCCTTCGAGAAGTACTTCCTGTGGAAGGCCCGCAACGGCTACGTCACCCTGCCCTGAGATACGCCGGATCGTCGACGACAACTCCCGGAGACGAGTGGAGACGACTGGAGACGACTGGAGACGACATGAAGCCCATCCGCGTCGACCACGTCGACGGCGACACGTTCACCATCGGCGTTCGCGAGCACCAGATCACCGTCGACCAGCCGCTGGAGGACGGGGGGACCGACGCCGGCCCGACGCCAACCGAGCTGTTCGTCGCCGCCCTGGCCGGGTGCGTGGCCTACTATGCGCGCCGCTACCTGGCCCGCCATGGCCTGCCCGAGCGAGGCCTGCAGGTCGCAGCCGAGTACACCATGGGGACGCGGCCGGCGCGCGTGGCGCAGATCCACATCCGCCTGGTGATCCCCGACGGAGTGCCCATCGAGCGACGCGACCCGCTGCTCGCGGTCGCCACGCGCTGTACCGTCCACAACAGCCTGGCGATCCCGCCTGAGGTGAGCATCGCCGTGGAGACGGCGCCGGACTCGCTCGTGTCGAGCTGATCCACGCCGGCCCCGGGACTCATCGGAGTTCGAGGAGCTGGTGTGGTTCGAGCTACCCGCCCGCTGCCTGACATGACCCTTCCGTACGGTGCCGGGCGAGCCCCTGACGTCCGCGGTCGCGCCGTCTCACCGCACCGGTTCGGTGATCAGGTCAGGTGCACGGCGAGGCTCGCGACGGGGCCGGCGGCACCCTGCGGGCCGACCGCCGTCACCACGGCCCGGTAGGTGCCGGTCCTCGCCGCCGACGTCCACCGGGTCGTGCCCGTGGCGGGGATCGTGACCGTGACGATCTCGACCCAGTACCCCTTGGCGTTCCTGCGCTCGAGGACGACGACGAACGACGTCGCCTTCGGGTTCGCCGTGGCGGGGCGCCAGCTGGTGACCAGCGTGCCGCCCGTCGCGGTGAGCCGGACCGCCGTCGGGGGCTCCGGGGCGGTCGTTGGCGGCTTCGGCGTGGGCGAACCGGTGGCGGTCGGCTTCGGCGTGGGCGAGCGGGTCGCGGACGCCGTCGGTGTCGGCGGGGACGGCGACCCGGCTGTCGACGCAGACGGCGACGTCGTGGGGCTCGGCGTCGGCGAGGTGCTCGGTGCGGGGGACGTCGTCGGTGTGGGTGAGGTGGTCGCGGACGTCGTCGCGGACGTCGTCGCTGACGTCGACGCAGACGTCGACGCAGACGGCGACGTCGTGGGGCTCGGCGTGGGCGAGGTGCTCGGCGTCGGCGACGTCGTGGGCGTCGGAGTCGGCGGGCTGCCGGGCGCCGGAGTCCGGCCCGGCGTCGGTACCGGCTTCTGCTGGGACGTCGACCTCGTCGCGGACCCGGCCGAACGCGTCGAGCCGGACGAACCTGTCGCCCCCGAGCTCCGGTGCGTCGTCCCGGCCCCCCGGGCGGCCCCGGCCGCCTCCGACGCCACCGACGCGACCTCTGAGAGCGGAGCGGTCGCGAAGGCCCCGGCGAGCGACAGCACCGTGGTCGCATAGCTGTCCGAGGCGTTGTACGTCAGCACGGCGGCCTGCGCGCCGCCCGGCTCGGAGAGGTCGAGGCCGGTCGAGCACAGGTAGGTGCCCGCGGTCAAGGCGGCGTCGTTGATGTTCTCCGGGTTCGGCGCCCGCCCCGGCGTCACCGAGACGCCGTGGGCCATCCACGTCCCGGGCAGGAACTGCATCGGGCCGACCGCGTGGTCGTAGAGCGGGTCGTCGTCGTAGCGGCCGTGGTCGGTGTCGCGCACGACGCCGGTGCCGGGGGTCGAGCCGTCGAGCCGGATGCCGATGATCGCCGGGCGCGCCACGCCGTCCGCGCCGATCACGGCCCCGCCGAACCGTCCGTTGTCGGACTCGACCGTCCCGATCGCGGCCAGCAGGGTCCAGGAGAGGTGGCAGCCCGGTCGCGTCCTCGCCAACGCCGCGGCCGCCGCCCGGTACGCGGCGAGGGCGCGGGCAGGCATGCCCGGTGCTGCGAAACCGCCCGCGTTCGCCCCGCCCGAGGTCGACGAGGGCGCGGACAGGAGGGATCCGGCGGCGGGCAGGTAGAGGGTGCCGTCGCCCGAGACCGCGGCGCCGCCGAGGCCGGTGGACGCCGGCAACGCCGACCCCACGCCGCGCTGTCCGGTTCCCACGGGAGGCGGCATCGCAGCCAGGGCGCGCGCGATCCGGTCGACGACGTCCGGGTCGGCCGCGGCCGCCTCAGCAGGTCCGCCGTCCGATGCAGGCGCCACGACGGCCGGGACGGAGTCTGCCGCGGCGCCCGGGGGAAAGGCCGGGGCGGACGCCGCGGTCGCGGCGAGCACGCCGGACGTCGCGAGGACGGTGAGGGCCTTCGCTCCGGTCGTCGCCGTGAGGCGGCGGCCGGCGGGGAGGGGGAGCGAGACCACGGATCGTCTCCTCGGCGCTCGGCGTGCCCGACCCGTCCGACGCTTCGCCCGGAACCTGTGGACGAGCTGAGTGCGAGCCCTGCATGTCATGAGAACCGGGCGGTCCGCGCACAGACTCCTGGCCCGCGGACGCGGGAGCCGGCATCCGGATCACGATGTGAGCTCGAGCCGCCCACCCACCGCCAGCACGTGCGCCCGGACGAGCGGGCCCCGTCCGCCACCGAGCGTCGCGAGGCGGGCGGCGAACTCGCCGGCCGGACCCACCAGCCGGTCCCGCATCACCGCGCGCAGGCCCGCCGGGTGCAGGGTTCCCCAGTGCACGGGGACGGCGACGCCTGCGCCGACCCGGACGGCCGCCTCGGCCGCCTCCGCCGGGTCGAGGTGGCCCGGCCCCAGCGTCGGCCCCCAGCCCCAGACGGGCACCGCGGCGATGTCGATCCGGCCGCGTCGGGTCAGCGCGGGCAGGTCGCCCATCCCCGGGTACAGGCCGGTGTCCCCGGCGAGCCACGCCGATCCTGACGTCCCCTCGACGACGTGGCCGACCGCCAGCGCCGTCGGGCCCCAGGGCTCGCGCCGTCCCGAGTGCCGCGCGCGGACGGCGACGACGCGCACGCCGGATGCCAGCGCCAGCCCCTCGCCGGGCTCGAGCTCCACGGTGCCGCCTACCCCGTGCCGTGCCAACCAGGCTGCTGCCCCGGGCGGCGCGACGACGACCGGGGCCGCGAGAGCCCGCAGCGTCGCCAGGTCGCAGTGGTCGTGGTGCAGGTGCGAGATCAGGACGCCGTCGAGCGTGGCCCCGAC
>DATKNA010000116.1:0-10416 GCA_035541595.1 Kineosporiaceae bacterium
TCCCTTCGGGCCCGCCGCGCGGATCCCGTTCACCGACATCACGACGCCGCTGCAGCTCACGGACCTCAACGTCGCCGTCCTCTACGTGCTGGCGGTGGCCGCGGTCGGCGTCTACGGCATCGTGCTGGCCGGCTGGTCCTCGGGCTCGACCTACCCGCTGCTCGGCGCCATGCGGTCATCCGCGCAGATCATCTCCTACGAGATCGCCATGGGCCTGGCGCTGATCAGCGTGTTCCTCTACGCGGGGTCGATGTCGACGTCGGCGATCGTCGAGGCGCAGGCCCACGGCGCGACGATCACACTCGCCGGCCACGACCTGCAGCTGCCCTCGTGGAACGTCTTCGTGCTGCTGCCGGCGTTCGTCATCTACTGCGTGGCCATGGTCGGTGAGACGAACCGGGCACCGTTCGACCTGCCGGAGGCGGAGGGCGAGCTGGTCGGCGGCTTCCACACCGAGTACTCCTCGCTGAAGTTCGCGCTCTTCTTCCTCGCGGAGTACGTCAACATGATCACCGTCTCCGCGATCGCCACGACGCTGTTCCTGGGCGGCTGGAGGGCCCCCTGGCCGCTGTCCGCGATCGGCGACGGGACGCTCAACACCGGGTGGTGGCCGGTTCTCTGGTTCGTCCTCAAGCTCTCGGTGTTCCTGTTCGTCTTCATCTGGCTGCGCGGCACCCTGCCCCGGCTGCGGTACGACCAGTTCATGCGCTTCGGCTGGAAGATCCTCATCCCGGGTGGCCTGATCTGGATCGTCGCCGCATCGGCCATGCGGGTCCTGCGGACGTCGGCCGGCCTGGAGACCAGCCAGCGGATCGGCCTCGTCATCGGGCTCGCAGTCATCGTCGTGGCGCTGCTGGCGGCGTACGAGGCGAACCAGCGGCGTGAGGTGGAGCGCGAGGACGCCCGGCACGAGGTGGTCCCCGACACCGTTGACCCGTTCGACGGCGGATACCCTGTGCCGCCGTTACCCGGCCAGGCCGTGCTGCGGACCGCCGGCCAGGCCGGTGCCGGGCAGGGCGACGGGGGCGGCGCGGTGCGGGCGGTCACGGTCGGTACGGCCGCCCGGCCGATGCAGGGCACGGACGACAGCGAGGAGGTGCGCGGTGGCTGACCGGCCCGAGGACGAGCGCGAGCAGCACCGTGACGGCCCGGGTGCCGGGATCCGCGACAAGATCGCGGGTTTCGGCGTCACCTTCACGACGATGTTCACGCGCGTCGTCACCGAGGAGTACCCCGAGGTCAAGGAGCCGACACAACCGCGATTCCACGGCCGGCACCAGCTCAACCGGCACCCGGACGGCCTGGAGAAGTGCGTCGGGTGCGAGCTGTGCGCATGGGCCTGTCCCGCCGACGCCATCTATGTCGAGGGTGCGGACAACACCGGGGAGGAGCGCTACTCCCCGGGCGAACGCTACGGTCGCGTCTACCAGATCAACTACCTGCGCTGCATCTTCTGCGGCCTGTGCATCGAGGCCTGCCCGACAAGGGCCCTGACGATGACGAACGAGTACGAGCTCGCCGGCCCGAGCCGGGCAGGGCTGATCTACGAGAAGCAGGACCTGCTGGGGCCGATGCTCCCCGGCATGCTCGGGGCGCCCCACCCGATGGTGGCCGGCACCACCGAGAAGGACTACTACAACGGCCGGGTCACCGAGGCGACGGCCGAGCAGCGCGCCTGGGTGGAGGCGCGGCGCGGCGCACCCGGCCCGGACCCAGACGCCGGCGTCGGGCACAGCGGCGGCACGCCCGCGGCCGAGGGGAGCGTGGCTCGGTGAGCGGCGGGGAAGAGGTCCTGTTCTGGATCCTCGGCCCGGTCATGGTGCTCGGCGCCACGGGCCTGCTCTTCGCGAAGAAGGCCGTGCATGCCGCGCTGTGCATGGCCCTGGTCATGGTCGGCCTCGGCGTCGTCTACTTCGCCCAGCAGGCGCCGTTCCTGGGCAGCGTGCAGATCTTCGTCTATACCGGCGCCGTCATGATGCTGTTCCTCTTCGTGCTCATGCTCATCGGCGTGGACTCGTCGGACTCGATGGTCGAGACGATCAAGGGACAGCGCGGGGCGGCGGCCCTGCTCGGGATCGGCATGGCCGTGCTCGTCATCGCGGTGCTCGGCCGCGTCACGTTCCCCCCGCCGGCGGGCCTGTCCGCCATCAACGCGGAGGGCAACATCACCACCGTGGCGACCGTCATCTTCGGCCCCTACGTGTGGGCCTTCGAGGTGACCGGCGCGCTGCTCATCACAGCGGCTCTCGGCGCCATGGTGCTGGCCCACCGCGAGCGGCTGTTCGCCAAGCCCACCCAGCGTGAGCTCGCCGTCAAGCGCATCAAGGAGGGCCCGGTCAAGGCGCCGCTGCCCGCACCGGGGGTATTCGCCCGGCACAACGCCGTCGACATCCCGGCTCTGCTGCCGGATGGCACGCCGAGCGAGCTGTCCGTCTCGCGGGTGCTCACCGCACGCGGCCAGATGCGGCCGGCCGCGGAGGTCAGCGCCGAGGTCGAGACCATCGCGGGGGAGATCGAGGACCCGCTCGGTGAGGAGTCCGGGAACGGCGGCGACGTCGTCCGCACCACCCGCGGAGGTGACCAGCGGTGAGCCTGTCCTGGTGGCTCTACCTGTCCGCGTTGCTGTTCTCGATCGGCGCGAGCACCGTCCTGGTGCGGCGGAACGCGATCATCGTGTTCATGGGTATCGAGCTCATGCTCAACGCCACGAACCTCGCCTTCGTGACCTTCGCGCGGTTGCGGGGCTCCATCGACGGGCAGGTCATCGCGCTGTTCGTGATGCTCGTCGCCGCGGCCGAGGTCGTCGTCGGGCTCGCCATCATCATGTCGATCTTCCGCACCCGGCGGTCGGCGTCGGTGGACGACGCCAACCTGCTCAAGTACTGAGCGAGAGGCCAACGACGTGACACACCTCCTCGCCGCCGCCGAGCCGGTCCGCGGTGTCTACGCCCCGGCGACCGGTCCGCTCCAGACCGGCGCCTGGCTGCTCATCGCGCTGCCCGCGCTGGGCGCCGCAGTCCTGCTGCTCGGCGGGCGCCGGACCGACAAGTGGGGTCACTGGCTCGCGGTGGGCGTGTCCTGGGCGTCGTTCGTCTGGGGGGCGCTGCTCACGCTGCAGATCCTCGGCCTGGACTCCGTCGACCGGGCCCGCGACCTGCACCTGTTCATGTGGATCCCGGCGGGGACCTTCCGGCTCGAGGCCGGGCTGCTGATCGACCCGCTGTCGCTGACGTTCGTCATGCTCATCACCTTCGTCGGGTCGCTCATCCACGTGTACTCGGTCGCCTACATGGAACACGACCACGACCGGCGTCGGTTCTTCGCCTACCTCAACCTCTTCGTCGCGGCGATGCTCCTGCTCGTCCTCGCGGACAGCTACCTGCTGCTCTACGTCGGCTGGGAGGGCGTCGGCCTCGCCTCCTACCTGCTGATCGGGTTCTGGAACTACCGCCCGGACTACGCGACGGCCGCGAACAAGGCGTTCGTCGTCAACCGGGTCGGCGATCTCGGCCTGTCCATCGCTATCATGATCATGTTCGCAGGCTTCGGGTCGGTGGCGTACTCCGTGGTCCTGCCGAACGCCGGCAAGGCCTCCGAGGGGATGCTCACGGCGATCGGCCTCATGCTGCTGCTCGGCGCGTGCGGCAAGTCCGCGCAGTTCCCGCTGCAGTCCTGGCTCGGTGACGCGATGGCGGGCCCCACCCCGGTGTCGGCCCTGATCCACGCCGCGACGATGGTCACCGCCGGCGTGTACCTCGTCGTCCGCAGCGGCCCCGTCTACGAGGGGGCGCCGACGGCGGCTCTCGTGGTCGCGATCGTCGGCACGATCACCCTGCTGTTCGGGGCCGTCGTCGGCTGCGCCAAGGACGACATCAAGAAGGCGCTGGCGGCGTCGACCATGTCGCAGATCGGCTACATGATGCTCGCCGCGGCGCTGGGTCCGGTGGGCTACGTGTTCGCCATCCTGCACCTGGTCACGCACGGCTTCTTCAAGGCCGACATGTTCCTCGGCGCGGGTTCGGTCATGCACGGGATGAACGACTCCGTCGACATGCGGCGCTTCGGGGGCCTGTTCACCGTCCTGAGGATCACGGCGATCACGTTCGCCTGCGGCTGGCTGGCGATCCTGGGGGTCCCCCCGTTCTCGGGTTTCTTCAGCAAGGACAGGATCATCGAGACGGCGTTCGCGACCGGCGACGGGTGGCGGCCGTGGGTCTTCGGCACGGCCGCACTGGTCGGCGCGGGGATCACCGCGTTCTACATGTCCAGGCTGTACTTCATGACGTTCCTGGGCCGGCGCCGCTGGGTCGCGGGAACGCACCCGCACGAGTCGCCCCCGATGATGACCGTACCGATGATCATCCTGGCCGTCGGAGCGGTCGCCGTCGGCGGCCTGCTCGTCATCAACGCCGGCTTCCAGACGTGGCTCGAGCCGTCGACGGGCACTGCCCAGGAGGGGGAGCCGGTGATCTCGTCCGCGCTGCTGCCGTGGCTCACCCTGCTCGTCGTGGCCGTGGGTCTCGCCCTCGCCTGGCGGATGTACCTCGCGGCGCCCGTGCCGGAGGTCGCGCCGCGCGGTTCGCTCGCCACCCGGGCCGCCCGCCGCGACCTGTACCAGGACGACGTCAACGAGGCGGTCTTCATGCGGCCCGGCCAGTACCTGACGCGCTCCCTGGTGTTCGTCGACGCCCGGGGGATCGACGGCGCCGTCCGTGGCGTGGCGGCCTTCATCGGCGGGCTGGCCGGCCGGACCCGCCGCTGGCAGACCGGCCTCGTCCGCTCCTACGCCATGTCGATGCTGGCCGGGGTGCTGGTCCTCGCCATCGGCGTGCTCGTCGTCCAGATCTGAGAGGTACGTCCGATGCCCTGGCTGACCACGATCGGTCTGCTGCCCACCGTGGGCGCCCTCGTCATCTGGGGGACGCTGCTCGTCCGCCGGTCCGGCGCGAGCCTCGACGAGGACGTCGACACCCCCGTTCCGGCCACGGTCGGCGCGGGGGTCGGGGCGACGGCCGGCGGGCCCGCCGGGGGAGTCTCCGCCGGCCGCGTCGGGACCGCGGGGGGTGCCGAGGTCCTGGGTGCCGAGGTCCTGCCCGCGGCGGACGACGAGGGCGAGCGGATCGCCTCGTTCGCTCGCTGGACCGCGCTGGTGACGTCCGTGCTCGTCTTCGCCCTGACCGTCGCCCTCGCATTCCGGTTCGACGTGAGCCGGGCCGGGACGTTCCAGTTCACCGAGACCCGCAGTTGGATCCCCCAGTTCGGCGTGAGTTACGCCGTGGGTGTGGACGGGATCGCGCTGACGATGGTGGCGCTCTCGGCCGTGCTGGTCCCGATCTGCGTCCTCGCCGGCTGGCGGGAGGTGGCGGGCGAGCCGGCGGCGCACTTCTTCGCGCTCATGCTCGTCCTCGAGACGATGATGATCGGGGTCTTCGCGGCCCGCGACGTCTTCCTCTTCTACGTGTTCTTCGAGGCGATGCTCATCCCGGTGTACTTCCTCATCGGCCGCTTCGGCGGTGCCCAGCGCCGGTACGCGTCGGTGAAGTTCCTGCTCTACTCGCTGCTCGGCGGCCTGATCATGCTGGTCGCCCTGATCGCCGTGTACTTCCAGGGCAAGGGTGGGCCGCAGGGCTTCCTGACGACCAACCTGACCGGGATCAGCTACTCGAGCACGACCGTCGAGCGGCTGCTCTTCCTCGGGTTCTTCATCGCCTTCGCGATCAAGGCGCCGATGTGGCCGGTGCACACCTGGCTGCCGGACGCCGCGGCCGAGGCGCCGGCCGGCGTGGCCGTGCTGCTGATCGGTGTGCTCGACAAGGTCGGCACGTTCGGAATGATCACCCTCTGCCTTCCGCTGTTCCCGGACGCGAGCACGTGGGCGGCGCCCGTCGTTCTCGCCCTGGCAGTGGTCTCGGTGATCTACGGCGCGCTGCTCGCGATCGGTCAGAGCGACCTCAAGCGCCTCATCGCCTTCACCTCCGTGTCGCACTTCGGCTTCATCGTGCTCGGGATCTTCGCCTTCACCAGCACCGCGCAGGCGGGGTCGCTGCTCTACATGGTGAACCACGGGCTGTCCACGGCCGCGCTCTTCCTGATCAGCGGGATGCTGATCGCGCGGCGCGGGTCGGCGCAGATCGGCGACTACGGCGGCCTCCAGCGCTCGACCCCCCTGCTCGCCGGGGTCTTCCTCGTCGCCGGCCTGTCGACCCTGTCCCTGCCCGGCCTGGCGCCGTTCATCAGCGAGATCCTCGTGCTGATCGGGACGTACACCCGGTCCCCGGCCGCCGCCGTGATCTCGACCGTCGCCATCGTGCTCTCGGCGCTGTACATCCTGCTCGCCTACCAGCGCATGTTCACCGGACCGGTCCGCGACTTCGCAGCGGGGTGGCGCGACCTGGACGTCCGCGAGGCGTGGGTCGTCGCCCCGCTGATCGCCGTGATCATCGCGCTCGGCTTCTATCCCAAGCCCGTCCTCGACGTCCTCAACCCGGCGGTGGGTCGCACCATGCAGCAGACGCACTCCACGGACCCCGCCCCGACCGTGCCGGGCGTTCAGCCGGCCGCCGAAGGGACCACCAAGTGAGCCCCGCCCTCGCCGACGTGGCCGGCGTCCGGTCCGCCCTCCCGGCGGCGAGCTTCGCGCCGCCGTCGATCGACTACCGCCTGACGTCGCCCATGCTCATCGTGTTCGCCGCGGCGGTCATCGGGGTCATCGCGGAGGCCTTCCTGCCACGCCGCTCGCGCTTCGTCGTCCAGGTCGGGATCGCGGTCGTCGGACTCGTCGGGGCGCTCGTGGCGGTGTTGCTGCTCGCCGTGTCCGATCGGCGGGGCGTGACGGCCGGTGCCGGCACCGTCGGCGGAGCCGTCGTCGTCGACGGCCCCGCGCTCTTCCTCCAGGGCACGATCCTGGTGCTGGCGGTGATCGCCGTCCTGACCATGGCCGATCACTCGGTCGAACCGGGCGGCTCGTTCACACCGCAGGCCTCCGCCGTCCCGGGATCCTCGGCCGAGGCGCAGGCCCGGCGCGCCGGCCTCGTCCAGTCCGAGGTCTTCCCGCTGTTGATGTTCTCGGTCGGCGGGATGCTCCTCTTCCCCGCGGCGAACGACCTGTTGACGAGGTTCATCGCCCTCGAGGTGCTCTCGCTGCCCCTCTACCTCATGTGTGGCCTGGCCCGTCGCCGCCGCCTGCTGTCGCAGGAGGCAAGCCTGAAGTATTTCCTGCTCGGGTCGTTCTCCTCCGCGTTCTTCCTGTTCGGCACCGCATTGCTCTACGGGTTCGCCGGCTCCGTCCGGCTGCCGGCCATCGCCGACGCGATCAGTGGCAACGGCACCGGCGGCGTCCTGGGCCAGGAATCCCTGCTCCTGCTCGGGATCGCCCTGCTCGCGGTGGGGTTGCTCTTCAAGGTCAGCGCCGCTCCGTTCCACGTCTGGACGCCGGACGTCTACCAGGGAGCGCCGACCCCCGTCACGGGGTTCATGGCCGCCTGCACCAAGGTCGCCGCGTTCGGCGCTCTGCTGCGCGTCGCCTACGTCGCGGTCCCGGACGCGCGCTGGGACTGGTCCCCGGTGCTCTGGGCCGTCGCGATCATCACGATGGCGGTCGGCTCCGTGATCGCCATCGTGCAGTCCGACGTCAAGCGCATGCTCGCCTACTCCTCGATCGCGCACGCCGGCTTCATCCTGGTCGGCATCCTCGCGATGAGCCGCAGCGGCGTCTCGGGCGTGCTGTTCTACCTGTTCGCCTACGGGTTCGCCACGATCGGCGCGTTCGCCCTGATCACGCTGGTGCGCGACGCCGGCGAGGAGGGCACCGTCGGTGGCGAGGCCACCCACCTCTCGCAGTGGGCGGGGCTCGGGCGCCGTCACCCCGTGGTCGCCGCGGTGTTCGCCCTGTTCCTCCTCGCGTTCGCCGGGATCCCCCTGACGAGCGGGTTCATCGGCAAGTTCGCCGTGTTCGCCGCCGCCATCGGCAGCGGCGGCTGGGTGCTCGCCCTGATCGGCGGCCTCGCCAGCGCGATCGCGGCGTTCTTCTACGTCCGCGTGCTCGTGCTCATGTACTTCACCCAGCCGACCGGCTCGTCGACGGTGGTGGCGCTGCCGGGCCGGGCCACGAGCATCGCCATCGCCGTCTGCGCCACGGTGACCGTGCTCCTCGGGGTGGCCCCGTCCGTCCTGCTCGACCCGGCGACCAGCGCGTCGCTCTTCCTGCGGTGACGCCATGACCGGCGCCGGCCCGACACCCGTCACCGCGGCGCTGGACCTCCGTCTCGCCGAGCCGACCCTGGACGACGCCGTCCGGGCCGGCCTCGCCGGGGTGGAGACCCGGCTCCTCGACGCGGTCGGGCAGGCGGACCGGCTGGCCGACGACGTCTCCCGCCACCTGGTGCTCGCGGGTGGGAAGCGGGTGCGGCCCATGCTCACCCTCATCGCCGGGCACCTCGGCGACCCAACCCGGCCGGAGATCCTCGAGGCCGCCGTCGTCGTCGAGCTGACCCACCTGGCGACGCTGTACCACGACGACGTCATGGACTCCGCGCCGCTGCGCCGCGGGGCGCCGTCGGCGCACGCCGTCTGGGGGAACACGGTCGCCATCCTCACCGGCGACCTGCTCTTCGCCCGCGCCTCCCGGGTCGTGGCGGCCCTGGGGGTGCAGGCCGTCCAGCTCCAGGCCGCCACCTTCGAGCGGCTCTGCCTCGGCCAGCTCCACGAGACCGTGGGGCCGGCGGCGGACGACGACCCCGTGGCCCACTACATCCAGGTGCTGTCGGACAAGACCGGGTCGCTGATCGCCACCTCCGCCCGGTTCGGCGCGATGTTCGCCGGTTGCGAGGACGAGGTCCTCGACGTCGTGGCCGACTACGGCGAGAAGGTCGGCGTGGCCTTCCAGCTCGCGGACGACGTCATCGACCTCGCCAGCGACGGCGCGACGAGCGGCAAGACCCCGGGCACCGACCTGCGTGAGCACGTGCCGACCCTGCCCGTCCTGCTGCTGCGCCGGCACGTCGACCACACCGGGGACGCCGACTCCGCCGCGCTCCTCGCCGTCCTCGACGGGGACCTCTCGGACGACGCCGTGCTCGCCGACGCCGTCACCCGGCTCGCCGCCCACCCGGCGACGCAGCGGGCCCGGGAGGAGGCCGTCGGGTGGGCCCGGGCGGCTGTGGCCGCCCTCGCGCCGTTGCCGCCGTCGGCGGCCCATGACGCCCTGCGCGCCTACGCCGAGGCCGTCGTCGCCCGCGCCGCCTGACCGCACGCTCTACCTGCTCCCTTCTCGTGATCATGCAATCCCCGCTGATCATGCAATTCCCGTTGATCACGGCGTCTGAGTGGTCGTCCACGTCGTGACCGAGGCTGTGCGGTCGGACGGGTGATCTGGATCGCCGACGCTACAGCCGGCAGGCGGACCGCCGACGGGGGCGGCACGTGCCCCCGGACGAGGGAGATGCCCGCATGCACCGACGCGTCGTCGCCGGCTCGTTGTTGACGGTCCCGCTCATGATCCTCGCCATGGCGAGCCCGTCCGACGCCCAGGCTCTGGGCCACCGCCACCGGCCCACCCACCGGCCGAAGCCGCCGACGGTCCGCTGCCTCGGGCGTCCCGCCACGATCGTCGTCACCACGGCCTCGCCGCACGTCGTCCGGGGCACGCAGCGACGTGACGTGATCGTGGTGCTCGCTGCCGGGCACGTCGTCGACGCCCGCGGCGGGAACGACCTCGTGTGCGGGTCGGCCGGAGCGGACGACCTGCGCGGCGGGCCCGGGAACGACGTGATCCTCGGCGGCGCCGGGAACGACTCGCTCGGTGGCGGCGCCGGTCGCGACACCCTCGACGGCGGGGCCGGCACGGACCACGAGGACGGCGGCGACGGCAACGACGTCGTCGTCGGCGGCGCAGGCGACGACACCCTGAGCGGCGGAGCCGGCAACGACACGGTCACCGGCGGGGACGGGAACGACACCGAGACCGGCGGCCTGGGCAACGATCGGCTGACCGGCGGCGACGGCAACGACGTCATCGACGGCGACACCGGGAACGACCAGCTGCGCGGCGACCGCGGCGACGACCGTGAGCACGGGGGAGCGGGCAACGACGTCCTGCTCGGCGGGGACGGGACCGACTGGCTCTACGGCGACGACGGCAACGACGTCATCGACGGGAACGCGGGCCAGGACCTCGAGGACGGCGGTCCCGGGGACGATGACTGCACCGCGGACGCCGACGACGACGTCGTCCACGACCAGGCCGACACGACTGGCGACAGTTCGGACAGCTCGGACGACACCGACGACACCGCCGACACCGCCGACGACGGCTCCAGCGACGACGGCTCCACCGACGCCGGGCCCGGTAACGGCGCCGGCGCCGTCTAGCGACAAGGGGACCGCCAGAACCGACCTTCTGGTGACGCCCCGCCGCCT
>DATKNA010000117.1:0-10918 GCA_035541595.1 Kineosporiaceae bacterium
GCCCGCCCCCGGCCCCTCCACCTGCCCGCGGACGCCGGCGAGCGCCACCCGCGCACCCAGCGACGGTGCGACCCGGACCAGCGCGCGGTACAGGGTGAGCAGGGCAGGGCCGTCCGTGGCGCGGGTCTGCGCACGGGCGCAGTGCACGGCCTGGATCGCTGCTTCCAGCTGGAACCGTCCGGGCGGCGCGGCACCCCGCTCGGCATCCCCGCGACGCAGGTACCGCTGGCCTTCGGCGATGAGATCGGCGTCCCAGTCGCGGGGATCCTGCTCGTCCAGTGGGACGAACCGCCCGCCCGGGAGCCTCCGGCGGGCCGACGCCAGCGTCACCAGTGCGGCCAGCCCCCACGTCTCCGGCTCCTCAGGCAACAGGACGGCGAGGAGCAGGGCCAGGTACCGCGCCTCCCCCGCGAGGGCGGCCGGGCCCGACCGCTCGAGCGCGTAGCAGCCGTACACCGCCTCGAGCACCGCCGGGAGCCGCTCGGGCACCGCGTCGCGGCCGGGGACGGCGAAGGGGATCCGCGCATCACGGATCCGCCGCTTCGCACGGACCAGACGCTGCGCCATCGCCACGGGCGGCACCGCGAAGGCCCTGGCGATCCGCGCCGCCTCGTACCCGAGCACGGCCTGCAGCATCAGGGGGGTGCGCGCAGCCGGGTCGATCGCCGGATGCGCGCACACGAAGAGCAGCTCCAGACGCCGGTCGGGGATGGCGCCCGGGTCGATCTCGGCGAACGGGTCGTGGACGGGATGGTCCAGCGCGGACACCGCGACCTCCGTGAGCTCGTCGAGCGGAGCGCTGCGCCGGTAGGCCGGCGACTTCCAGACATCGCGCTGCCGGTTGCGGGCGACGGCGAGCAGCCAGGCGTCGGGGTTGCGCGGCACGCCCGTGGCCGCCCATGTCGTGAGTGCCTGCTCGAAGGCTCCCGCCAGGGCGTCCTCGGCGAGGGCGAGGTCACCGGAGCGGGCCGCGAGCAGCGCGACGAGCCGCCCGTACGACGTACGGGCAGCTCGCTCCGCGGCCCGTGCCGCCTCCGGCAGCGGACGCGTCACGCGTTCGGTCGCCACGCCCCGTCGGCGTAGCGGACGGCTCCCGGACGGACCTCGACGGCTCCCCACCGGACCGACGGCGCCTTGCCCGCCCACTGCAGCGCCGCGTCCAGGTCGGGCACGTCGATCACGAACGTCCCCCCGAGCTGCTCCTTCGTGTCGGCGAACGGGCCGTCCTGCACCTGCAGGCTGCCGTTCACGGCGCGAACCGTGGTCGTGCTCATCGAGGGCTGCAGCACCTCGGCGGAGAGCAGGACGCCGGCGGCGTCGAGCGCGGCCGCGTAGCTCTGGAAGGCCCGCTGACCCTCCTCGATGGCTTCCGCGCCGATCGACTCGGCCGTCTCCTCGGGGTAGTGCAGCAGGAGTGTGTACCGCATGGCGTCCGCCCTTCTGGACCCGGGGCTCGTTCGGCCCTTCCGTGACCCCATGACGAACCGGCCGGCGCCCGATCGACATCAGCGCAGCCGGGCGCCGGGCGGTCTGCGCCGCCGGCGCCGCTACGAGTGCGCTGCCCGTGCGGCGATCTGGACGAGGTTCCCGCAGGTGTCGTCCAGGACGGCGGTGGTGACCGGTCCCACCGCGGTCGGCGCCTGCGTGAAGCGCACGCCCAACGCCGTCAGGCGCTCGTACTCCCGCTGGACGTCGTCGACGCCGAACGAGGTGAACGGGATGCCGTCCTCGACGAGCGCGGCCTTGAACGGCTTGGCCGCGGGGTGCTCGTCAGGCTCGAGCAGCAGCTCGACGCCGTCGGGACTGTCCGGTGAGACCACGGTCAGCCAGCGGTGTTCCCCCAGCGGGAGATCGGTCTTCTTCCGGAAGCCCAGGACGTCGGTGTAGAAGGCGAGCGCCTTCTCCTGGTCGTCGACGAGGACGCTCGCGATGGTGATCTTCATTGGTCCTCCGTACGCCCCGGGAGCCAACGATCGAGGATCTGCTCAAGCGGGCGTGGATCGACGTGGTGGAACGTGTGGCGGCCGTCCCGCCGCGTCTCGACGAGCCCGGCCGCGACCAGGACGTCGATGTGCTGCGAGACCGCCTGCCGCGACGACGGGACCCGATGCTTGGCCACGAGCCTCGAGCAGAGCTCGAACAGGGTCTGCTCGTTCCGCTCGGTGAGCTCGTCGAGGATCGCGCGCCGGGTGGGGTCCGCGATGGCCTTGAAGACGTCGCCCACCCCGAGATAATAGGAAAGCGGATTCTTGCCTATCAAGTGGCGACCACACGGCGAAGCCCCTTCGTGTCCTGCTCAGGCGAACTCCGCGCGCACCCCGATCAGGCGCACCCGGCGGCGTCCGCCGAATCCCTCGAGCGCCGCCAGCGCCGCCGCCTCGATCGCCGCGGTGCCGGTGGCGGGTTCGGCCAGCGTCCGGCCCCGGGTCTGCGTCGTGAACGGCACCCACCGCACCTTGACGACGACACGCGCGACGGGGCGGCCGTCCGCCGCGACGTCCTCGGCGACCAGGCGGGCCATCCGCGCCGTCTCCTCACGGACGACCTGCCAGTCGTCCAGGTCGCGCTGGAACGTGACCTCCCGGCTGCGGGACCGGGGCACGTACTCCCCGCCGTAGACGGGGGTCTCGTCCACACCCTGGCCGATGCGCACCAGCCACGGGCCGATGGTGGGCCCGAACACCCGGGCGAGCCGGTCCGGATCCGCTCCGGCGAGGTCGCGCACCGTCCGCACGCCCTCGGCCTCCAGCCGCACGGCGGTGCGCCGACCGATCCCCCACAGGGCGTCCGGTGGCCGATGGCCCAGGACGTCGAACCACGTCTCGCCGGTGAGCCGGTACACGCCCGCGGGCTTTCCGAAGCCTGTTGCGATCTTCGCCTGGAGCTTGTTCCGCCCGATGCCGACCGTGCTCTCCAGACGTGTCTCGTCGCGCACCCGCTGCCGCGCGTCCCGCGCGAGCGCCTCCGGGTCGTCCGTCACCACGCCGAGGAACGCCTCGTCCCAACCGAGCACCTCGACGACGGCGTCCATCCCGCGGAGCACGGCCATCACCCGTGCCGAGACGACCTCGTAGGCCGCCCGGTCCACAGGCAGGAACACGGCATCGGGGATGCGCCGGGCGGCGGTGCGCAGCGGCATGCCGGATTGGACGCCGAACCGCCGCGCCTCGTACGAGGCCGTGCTGACGACACCCCGCTTGGTCGGGTCGCCGTCACCACCCACGATCACCGGAAGGCCGCGCAGCTCGGGCCGCCGCAGCACCTCGACGGCCGCGATGAACTGGTCGAGATCGACGTGCAGCACCCACCGGCCCACCCACGAAGTCTGCACGCGGACGCCAGGTGGCATACGGACGACCTCGACAGGGAATTGGTCACGTGTGTGCTGACCGACCGCGAGCGACGCGAGCTCGAGGGGATCGAACGGGAGCTGAGCCGTGACCGCCGGCTCTCGGCCTCCCTGCGCCGCGGTCCGGGCGGACATGGTCGCCACCTGGTGCTCGCGCGCGGTCTCGCCGGCTTCGCCTGCTGGTCATAGCGCTGGCCGCGTTCCTCGCGTCGGCGACGTCCTGGTCCAGGGGGTGATCACCGCCTGGGCGGGACTCACCTGGTTGGCGTGGATCGTCGGCAGTCCGGCACCCGGCGACACTCCTCGACGAGAGCGACGGCCCGGCCGGGCCGGGCGCCCGGCTGAGCCAGGGCTCCGCGGCCGACGGCGCACGACAGACATCGTTGTCTCCCGTGGCATGGTTCCGACTGCGGGAGGCGGCCCTGGCGGCGGTCCGGGAAGGAAAACGCTTGCAGCCGCCGCGGCCTGCTGCGATCCGAAATTTGCTCTTCGAACGCGTTGCGGCGGCGTCCGAAGAGTTACATTTCCGTGACCACAAGATGTCCGGCCGGGTGTTGACTCGACCCGGAGTCACTGCGCTATACCTGTCAGACAACGTTGTCCGGGCGGACTCGCGACCGGGCGAAGATCCGGAGAGGACTTGGTATGGAAACAGCGCACCCTCGGCGGCACCGGTGGATCGGGCGGCGCAACGTGATCGCCACCGTGGCCCTCCTCGGCGGGTCACTGGCGCTCGCGGCCTGCGGCTCGTCGAGCTCCGGCGGCTCGAGCGCGTCCGGTAGCGGGGGCGGCGGCCAGGTCGGCGTCGCCCTGATCCTCAAGACCCTGACGAACCCGTACTTCGTGTCGATGCAGAAGGACGCGCAGAAGGCGGCCGACCAGGCGGGGGTCAAGCTGACGGTCGCGGCCGGCAAGCAGGACGGCGACGCCCAGTCACAGATCGAGGCGATCGACAACGCCATCTCCCGCGGCGACAAGGGCATCCTCATCACCACGAACGGGAACTCCATCAACAGTGCGCTGCAGAGAGCCAAGCAGGCAGGGATCTACGTCATCGCGCTCGACACGGTCCTGACCCCGGCCAGTACGGCGGACATCACCTACGCGACGGACAACGAGCAGGCCGGCAAGCTCATCGGGCAATACGCCGCCGCGAAGCTCGCCGGGCAGAAGGCGGTCATCGCCATGCTCGATCTGTTCAACAACCAGATCGTCTCCGTCGACATCGCGCGGGATCACGGCTTCCTCGAGGGCATGGGAATCGATCCGGGGAGCAAGACCCAGAACGGCCAGGAGGCCAAGACGGGCAAGTACAGCACCGGCAAGGGCGGCGACTACGAGGTGGTCTGCCACCAGCCGACACAGGGCGCCATCCCGGGCGGCAAGACCGCGATGGAGAACTGCCTGTCGGCGAACGGCAACATCAACGTCGTCTACACGATCAACGAACCGTCCGCGGACGGCGCTCTGCAGGCACTCAAGGCCGCCGGCAAGAGCAACGTCGTCGTCGTGACGATCGACGGCAGCTGCAAGTACGTCAACGGCCTGGTCAAGGACGGCACCATCGCCGCGGACTCCGCGCAGTACCCGGGCAAGATGGCCGCGCTCGGCGTCCAGACGGTCGCATCGGTCGCGAAGGGTGGCGCGAAGCCGACCCTGCCCGCGGGCAAGGACTTCATCGACTCCGGGACGGCGCTGGTCTCGGCGAACGCGCTGCCCGGCCAGACCACTCAGACCCCCGCCGACGCCGCCAAGGCCTGCTGGGGCGGCTGACCTGACTGA
This sequence comes from Kineosporiaceae bacterium, assembly GCA_035541595.1. Taxonomy (GTDB): domain Bacteria; phylum Actinomycetota; class Actinomycetes; order Actinomycetales; family Kineosporiaceae; genus DATKNA01. The sequence continues at coordinate 5,132 of DATKNA010000117.1, forward strand.
CCCGCGGTCGGGCCCGCGACCCGCCTCCCGGGCCCGACCGCGGATCGTCACACTCCCGACCACTGACGTAGCCCACCTGCCCGAAGGGATACATCTCATGACGCAAGTCGTCGAGGAACCAGGAACCGCTGAGGAACTCCTCAGACCGCGTGATACCCCGGGCCGGCGCATCCACGACGTGCTGCACCGGTTGCCGTGGCTCAGCCCGCTGATCGTGCTGATCCTCGCCTGCATCGTGTTCGGCCTGGCGAACTCACGGTTCTTCCGTCTGGAGAACATCTCGATCATCCTGCAGCAGACGGCGGTGGTGGGCTCCCTGGCCGTCGGCCAGACCCTGATCATCCTCACCGCCGGCATCGACCTGTCGATCGGGGCCGTGATGGTGCTCGCCTCCCTCGTGATGGCGAAGCTCGTGAACGACAACGGAGCGCCGGGCATCCTCGCCCTGCTGGCCGGGTTCGTCGTCGCGCTGGTGGCTGAGACGATCAACGGCGTCCTGGTGACCCGGATCAAGCTGCCGCCGTTCATCGTCACGCTGGGCACGCTCAGCATCTACACCGCGCTCACGCTCATCTACGCCGGCGGCCAGACCATCTCCCTGAACCCGGGCGGGCTGCTCACGTGGACCGGGCAGACGATCGGCGGCGGCGGGTTCAACATCACGGTCGGCGTCCTCATGATGCTGCTGCTCTACGCGATATTCGCCTACGTGCTTCAGCAGACGGCCTGGGGCCGGCACCTGTACGCCACCGGCGACGACCCCGAGGCGGCACGCCTCGCGGGCATCAACACCAACCGGGTCCTGCTGTCCGCGTACGTCGTCGCCGGCGCCGTGGTGGGCATCACCGCCTGGATCCTCATCGGCCGGATCAACGGCGCCGACCCCAACGCCGGGCTCAACGCCAACCTGGAGAGCATCACCGCCGTCGTCATTGGCGGCACCAGCCTGTTCGGTGGCCGGGGCGCGATCATCGGCTCCTTGATCGGCGCACTCATCGTCCAGGTGTTCAACAACGGGCTGGCACTGGCCGGCGTCGACCCGAACTACCAGGTCCTCGCCATCGGCGTCCTCGTCATCGCCGCCGTCGCGGCCGACCAGTGGATCCGGAGCGTGAAGTCATGACCACGGCCAGCCCCTCGACGGAGCGCCGGCCCGTCCTCCAGGCCCGAGGCCTGGTGAAGACCTTCGGCCACGTCGTCGGCCTCGCCGGCGTCGACATGGATCTGTACTCCGGTGAGGTGCTCGCCGTCATCGGTGACAACGGCGCCGGCAAGTCCACCCTGATCAAGTGCCTCTCCGGCGCGATGACCCCCGATGCGGGCGAGATCCTCGTCGACGGGCAGCCCGTGAGCTTCCGGAGCACCCAAGAGGCCCGGGAAGCGGGCATCGAGACCGTCTACCAGACGCTCGCCGTCGCACCCGCCCTCGACATCGCCAGCAACCTCTTCCTCGCCCGCGAGGAGCGCCGCGCCGGCTTCCTCGGATCCGTCCTGCGGATGCTCGACACGGGCGGCATGAGGCGGAAGTCCAAGGAGTTCATCGACGAGCTGGGCATCCGCACCTTGCAGAACATCAACCAGTCGGTCGAGACACTCTCCGGCGGCCAGCGGCAGGTCGTCGCGGTCGCCCGAACCGCGGCCTTCGGCAGCAAGGTGGTGATCCTCGACGAGCCCACCGCCGCCCTGGGGGTCCGCGAGACCGGTCAGGTCCTCCGGCTCATCAGGGACCTGCGGAAGCGTGGGATGGGCATCATCCTGATCAGCCACAACATGCCCAACGTCTTCGAGGTCGCCGACCGCATCCACATCCAGCGTCTGGGCCGCGGGGCGGGCGTGATCACGCCGCAGTCGCACACGCCGGCGGAGGCGGTCGCCATCATGACCGGCGCCACCACCCTGGACGCCGCCGAACCCGGCACCGACCAGGCGGCGGCCTCAGGCCGTGCACAGGGAGCTCCGACCGGCCCTTCCGCACAGCGATGAGAACCGGGTGCGCCGGATGAGCGTGCTCGACTCGTTCGCCCTCCCGGGCCGGGTGGCCGTCGTCACCGGCGGCAACCGCGGCCTGGGGCGGGCGTTCGCCCGCGCCCTGGCCGAGGCCGGCGCTGACGTCGCCGTCCTCGCACGGGACGACGGCGCCAGCGGGGCCGTCGTCCGCGAGCTCACGGACAAGGGGGTTCGCGCCGCCGCCTTCACCGCCGACGTCAGGGACCGGGCAGCCGTGGAGCACGCGGCCGAGCGGATCGCCGCGGACTTCGGGCGGGTCGACATCCTCGTCAACAACGCGGGCACCTGCATCCACCGACCGGCACTGGAGGTGACCGACGCCGAGTGGAACGAGGTCGTCGACGTCAACCTCACCGGCGTGTGGCACGGCTGCCAGGTGTTCGGCGCCGCGATGGTGGCGGCCGGCGGGGGCGCGATCGTCAACGTCGGGTCGATGTCGGGCGAGATCGTCAATCGCCCGCAGTGGCAGCCCGCCTACAACGCGTCCAAGGCCGCCGTGCACCACCTGACCAAGTCGCTGGCCGCGGAGTGGGCCCCGTTCGGGGTCCGGGTGAACGCCGTGGCTCCCGGCTACGTGCGTACCGACATGTCCCCGGTGGACCGGCCCGAGTTCGCCGCCCGGTGGATCGCAGACACCCCCCAGCAGCGCGCCGCCGCCCCCGAGGAGATCGCTCCCGCCGTGGTGTTCCTCGCGAGCCCGGCGTCGTGCTTCATGACGGGGTCGATCTTGGTGATCGACGGTGGCTACACTGTGTTCTAGACTGAATACTTTCTGCTTGAGATCGCGGCGCCTCCCGCCAGCCCTCGAAGGATCACGATGACCTCCTCGGACGAGGCGCTCGAGCGTCGCGGGCGCGCGACGATGCGCGACGTCGCCGCTCTCGCCGGTGTAGGGATCAAGACCGTCTCGCGGGTCTTCAACGACGTCCCGACCGTGGCCCCCGAGCTCGTGGAGCGCGTCCGGACGGCCGCCGACAAGCTGGGGTACCGGCCCAACCTCACGGCGGCCAGCCTGCGCCGGGCCAACGGCCGGACGGATACGATCGGGCTGCTGCTCGAGGACGTCGGCAACCCGTACGCCGCGGCCGTGTACCGCGCTGTCGAGGACTACGCCCGCGAGCAGGGCGTGTTCGTCCTGGCCGCCAGCCTGGACGAGGACCCCCGGCGTGAGCGGGAGCTTGCCCGGCGGCTCATCGACCGGCGCGTCGACGGTCTCATCGTGATGCCGGCCGGGCGCGACCATCGCTACGTGGTCGCCGAGCAGCAGGCTGGCACCTCGTTCGTCTTCCTCGACCGCCCCGCGTCCCCCCTGGTCGCGGACGCCGTCGTGACGGACAACCGCGCCGGTGCCAGGGCCGCCGTCGAGCATCTGCTGCGGACCGGACGTCGTCGGCTGGCCTATCTGGGCGACGACCTTCTGATCCATACCGCCGAGCAGCGATTCCTGGGCTTCCGGGACGCGCTGGCGGCTCACGGCCTGGAGGCCGACCCCGAGCTGATCCGGCACGGCCTCAGGACGAGCGCGCACGCGCGCGCCGCAGCCCTGGACCTTCTTGCCGCCCGGCCGCCCGAGGCGATCTTCGCAAGCCAGAACCTCGTCACCGTGGGCGTCGTCGAGGCGCTGCACGACGTGCAGCTGCAACACCGGATCGCCTTCGTGGGCTTCGACGACCTCCCCATGGCGGCCGTCATCGAACCGGGCCTCACCGTGATGGGGCAGGACGCCGCCGCCCTCGGGCGCACCGCCGCGCAGAGGTTGTTCGACCGGATCCGCGGCGATACCTCCCCGCCGTCCGTGTACACCATCCCCTCCCGGCTCGTGGTGCGCGGGTCCGGGGAGCTGCCGCCGGACGCCTGACCCGGTCCGCCCCGCAGCGCGGCCCGGCGAGCACGCGCGCAAGCTCCTCGGCATCAGGCCCCACCTAGACTGCTGGTATGCCCCCCTCGACCGGTTCCACGGCTCGCACGGCGCCTCGCGGCACGCTCGTTCCCGGCGTCGTCGGACCGCGGCGCCCTGTGCCCGCCTCCATCCCGCGGCCTGAGTACGTGGGCCGGCCGGCGCCCCGCCAGTACGACGGGCCCGAGGTCAAGGACGAGCACACCATCGCCGCCATGCGTGCGGCCGGCCGGCTGGCGGCGCGGGCGATGGCCGAGGTGGCGGCCCACGTCGCGCCCGGTGTCACCACCGACGAGCTCGACCGGATCGGCCACGAGTATCTGATCGACCACGGAGCCTACCCCTCGACCCTGGGCTACCGCGGCTTCCCGAAGTCGTTGTGCACCAGTGTCAACGAGGTCATCTGCCACGGCATCCCGGACTCGACGGTGCTGCAGGACGGCGACATCGTGAACATCGACATCACCGCCTACCTCACGGTCGACGGTCTGGGCGTCCACGGCGACACGGACGCCACCTACCTCGTGGGCGACGTCGACGAGGAGTCCCGCCTCCTCGTCGAGCGCACGCACGAGGCGATGATGCGCGGGATCAAGGCGATCGCGCCGGGTCGGCAGATCAACGTCATCGGACGGGTGATCGAGGCGTACGCCAGGCGGTTCGGGTACGGCGTGGTCCGGGACTTCACCGGCCACGGCATCGGCACAGCGTTCCACTCCGGCCTGATCGTGCCGCACTACGACGCCGCGCCGAGCTACCCCACCGTGATCGAACCGGGAATGACGTTCACCGTCGAGCCCATGCTCACGCTCGGGACGTACCAGTGGGAGATGTGGGACGACGGCTGGACGGTAGTCACCAAGGACCGCCTGCGGTCCGCCCAGTTCGAGCACACGGTCCTGGTGACCGAGACCGGCGCAGAGATCCTCACCGTGCCGTGAGCAACGCCAGGGCGGCCTCGACGATCGCTCGTAGGCTGCTTCCATGACGGTTTCCACGGGTTCCACGTCCGGGTTCGGCATCGACATCGGCGGGTCGGGCATCAAGGGCTGCCCCGTCGACGTCGTCACCGGCGTGTTCACCGCCGAGCGCGTCCGCACGCCGACCCCGTCGCCGTCGACGCCGCCGGCCGTGGCCACCGTCGTGGCCGAGATCGTCGCCTCGTTCGGCCACGCGGCCGGGACGGGCCCGGTCGGCGTCACCTTCCCGGCCGTGATCCAGCACGGCGTGGCGCGAACCGCGGCGAACGTCGACAAGTCCTGGATCGACACGGACGTCGAGCGCCTGCTCCGCCACGCCCTGGGACGGCCGGTCACCGTGCTCAACGACGCGGACGCCGCCGGCTACGCGGAGGCGAAGTTCGGAGCCGCCAAGGGAGTGTCCGGAACCGTCTTCATGGCCACGCTCGGGACCGGGATCGGCAGCGCCGTGATCGTTGATGGGGTGCTCGTGCCGAACACGGAGTTGGGGCACCTCGAGGTCGACGGCAGGGACGCCGAGACGCGTGCCGCCGACAGCGCCCGCGAGCGGGAGAACCTGACCTGGCAGCAGTGGGCCAAGCGGCTGACCCGGTACTTCCAGTCGATCGAGCGACTGCTCTGGCCCGACCTGATCGTGGTCGGCGGCGGCGTGAGCAAGAAGGTCGACAAGTTCCTCCCGCTGCTGGACATCCGGACGCCGATCGTCCCGTCGCAGCTGCGCAACGACGGCGGAATCATCGGGGCGGCACTGCTGGCCACCGAACGGTCGCCCGCTGTCGCGACTGGGTGACCGCCGTCATGAGTCGGCGCCGCACCGGCCCGCTCCCCGTGCACGCGTTCCCGGCCCGCCCCCCGTGCACGCGTTCCGGCCCGCTCCCCGTGCACGCGTTCCGGCCCGCTCCC
>DATKNA010000118.1:0-8040 GCA_035541595.1 Kineosporiaceae bacterium
CGGCGTCGAGCAGGCTCATGACCTGCTGGGCGCCCGTGCCGGAGGCTGCGACGAGGCTCACCGGACCCGGCCGGACGACGTTGGCGAAGCCGAGCCCGACGCCGTGGACCAGGGCCGTCCCGCAGTCCGGGCCCATCACGAGCAACCCCCGGCGCTCCGCCTCGGCCTTGAGCCGGACCTCGGCGTCGAGCGGCACGTTGTCGCTGAAGACGAGGACGTCGATCCCGGCCTCCAGGGCGTCCATGGCCTCCGGGAACGCATGCTGCCCGGGGACCGAGATCAGGGCCAGCGTGGCACCGCCCGCCCGCGCCGCGGCACCCGTCGTCCGGGGGCGGACGGCAGTGCCGGCGTCGACCAGGCCGCCGGCCCGCCCGCCGGCCAGCACGCCGGCGAGGGCCGCATCCGCGGCGGCCAGCGCCTCCTCGTCCACCGCGCGGACGGCCACCACGAGGTCGTTCGGCCCGGCGCCCGCGGGCACCTGGAACCCCATCCGGCCCAGCACCTCGACGTTGAGGTCGGTGGCCATCGCGACCTGGGCGGCCGTCACCCCCTGGACGTCGGCCACGGTGCGGCTGGCCTGCAGCAGGGTGACGGAGTCGTGGTAGGCGCCCCGGCGCACCTCGATGCGTTCCCGCTGGGTCGTCACACCGCCTCCGAAGCGTTCGGTACCGGGACGCCGGCCGCCCGGAGGCCGATCCGCGCGCCATGGGCGAGGGCGATGCCGGAGCTCGCCCCCACCCGCAGCAGATCCTGCCCGACGGCGCCGACGGCGTCACGGCCCGCCCGGGAACCCGCGACGGAACTGGCGAGCTCGGTCACGTAGCGCGCCACCTCGGGGATCGCGCGGCCGCCCGCCGCGTGTCGCAGGAGAGCCGCGGAGACCACCGTGGTCCGGTCCAGCAACGGCCTGACCGCGGCCGCAAGCCGGTCACGAGAGCGCGTGGCGCCCGCGGCGGCGAGCGCGACCAGCGCGCCGGCCACGACGTCGTCACCGGCCGGGGTCAGACCGGGGCCGAGCCCGACGAGGCCGCCCGCCGCGTGGTCGAGCGCGTGCCGCGGCGCGGCGCCCGCGGCGAGCACCTCCGCCAGCGCGCGGGTGCCCGGGCGGACGGCGTCCGGCAAGGCGGGCAGGGCCGCCCCGTACCGCGGCACGCCGGGAGCCGGCGTCGGCACGTCGATGCGACCCACGGTCGAGTCCCACCAGCGCGCCGGGACGAGCCGAAGCCCCTCGAGGTGGACCCCGCCCCCGCCGACGACGAGCACGGCGCCGGGGCGCAGCCTCGCCAGCAGGTCGTCGGCGTCCACCGCGGGCAGCACACCTCCCGGGAACCGCACGGCCCTGGAGGACAGGAGCGCCAGGATCTCGAGCGGATCCTGACCACCCGAGCCGGCGGGGCCGACGGGGCCGACGCTGCCGACGGACCGCCGCACCGCGGCGTAGGCGGCGGTGGGGGTCACGACGACCACGCGCGCGGGTGCCGGCGAGCCGGCCAGCAGCGGACGCAGGGACTCGTCGAAGGCCGCGGGAGCGGTGCGCGACTCCGGCTGGGGCTGCACCTGTCCTCCTGGCCCGTCCGCGGTGCGCCGACCGGCGTGCGCCGGCGCACGAGCGCCGATCGCACTCGCCAGATGCACGGTAGCCCTGACGCCGCCGGCGGCGACGATCACGATTCGGCGCCGGACGTGGTCCGTCGGCGTGGACACTGTCGGTACCGACTGCCGGTGCCAGCGGAGAGGATGCCGTCGTGAAGCCGTCGCCGTTCGCCTATCACCGCCCCGGGACCGTCGACGAGGCGCTCGCGGTCCTGGCGGAGGTCGGCGGCGACGGCAAGGTCCTCGCGGGCGGCCAGAGCCTGCTGCCGATCCTGTCCATGCGGCTGGCGGCTCCGGCGCACCTGGTCGACGTCAACCGGCTCGCCGAGCTCGCGTACGTGCGGGCCGGCCCGGGCGGCGTGCGGGTCGGAGCACTGGCGCGGCATGCCGCGGTCGAGCGCGACGAGGGCGCAGCCCGGGTCCAGCCGCTCCTGCGGCAGGCCCTGCGGCTGGTGGCCCACCCCACGATCCGCAATCGGGGGACCACGGTGGGGTCGCTGGCCCACGCCGATCCCAGCGGGGAGATGACGGCCGTCCTGGCCGTCCTCGGTGGCCACGTGACGCTCGCATCGGCGGCGGGCCGCCGACGGGTGGGGGCCGCGGACTTCTTCCTCGGGCCGCTGGAGTCCGCCGTCGGGCCGGGCGAGCTGGCCGTCGAGGCGTTCTTCCCGGCGGCCGCCGCCGGGGCGGGGACGGCGTTCCTGGAGGTAGCGCGCCGGCACGGCGACTACGCGGTGTGCGGCGTCGCGGCCGTCGTCGAACCCGCGGACGCCGCCGGCGACGGGTCGGCGGGTGCGGTCCGGGCCCGCCTCGGGTACGTGTCGACGGGGCCGACGCCGTCGGTCCGGGAGCTTCCCGGCGCTGCGCCGGTCGGCCCCGGCGCCGACGCCGCGAGCTGGGCGGACGCCGCGGCGCAGGCGACGGCGGGGCTCGACCCCGAGGGCGACATCCACGCGACGGCGGCGTACCGGCGGCACCTCGCCCGGGTGCTCACCGCCCGCGCGCTCGCGGCGGCGTGGTCGGCGTCCGCCGCCGGCCCAGGGCGGCGGGACGCGGCGTGAGCACCGAACAGCAGGTCGCGGTGCGGCTCGTCGTCAACGGGGCGGAGTACGCCGTCGAGGTCCCCGTCCGCCGGTTGTTGTCGGACGCCTTGCGCCACGACCTCGGTCTCACCGGCACGCACGTGGGCTGCGAGCACGGCGTGTGCGGCGCCTGCACGGTGCTGCTCGACGGGACGCCGGTCCGGTCGTGCCTGCTGCTCGCCGCTTCCGTCGACGGTCAGGCGCTGACGACCGTCGAGGGGCTGGCAAGGCCTGGCGGCGAGCCGCATCCTGTGCAACGGGCGTTCAAGGAGTGCCACGGGCTGCAGTGCGGCTTCTGCACGCCCGGCTTCCTCACGACCGTCGCCGCCTACCTCGAGGAGCACCCGGACCCCTCCGAGGAGGAGGCGCGCGACGCCGTGGCCGGCAACCTGTGCAGGTGCACCGGCTACCAGAACATCGTCGCGTCGGTGCTGCGCGCCGCGCAGATCACGCGCGAGCCGGGCCGCGGGGGCCGGGCATGACCTCGGTCGAGCCGACGGCCCACCCGGCTGCCCTGTCATCCGCCGGGTCGCTCGCCGGGTCGCCCGCCGACTCGCCGCTCGTCGGCAGCCGAGTGCAGCGTCGGGAGGACGACCGGCTGCTGCGCGGTCGCGGCAAGTACGTCGCCGACCTCGTGCACGGCACGCTGGCGGCGGCGTTCGTCCGCAGCCCGCACGCCTCCGCGCGGGTACTGGACGTCGACGTGACCGACGCGGTCGACGTCGAGGGGCTCGTCGCCGTCTACACCTACAGCGACCTCGTGGAGGCCGACGCGCGCGACGGGACGCGCGTCTCGCAGCGGCTCCCGCTGCTCGTCCCGCACCCGGACCTCAGTCACGGTCGGACCGGATACCCACTGGCCGACGGCGTGGTCCGGCACGTGGGGGAGCCGGTCGCGATGGTCGTCGCCACCGACCGCTACGTCGCCGAGGACGTGGTCGACCGCGTCCGGGTCGAGTACGAGCCGGTGCCGCCGGTGGTGGGCATCGAGGCGGCCCGCGCCGGCGAGCGGCAGGTGCACGACGACGTACCCGGAAACGTCGCGGCGCACATGGTGCAGGCGACCGGTGACGCCCCCGCCGCGATCTCTGCCGCGCCCCACGTGCTCGAGCTCGACCTCGACGTCGAGCGCAGCATGAGCTCCCCCCTGGAGGGCCGCGGCGTCGTCGCCCGCTGGGACGCCGACGATGGCTCGATGCGGATCTGGTCGGCGACGCAGACGTCGACCGGAGTCCGCGCGGCGGTCGCGACCAAGCTCGCCCTTCCGCTGGCGAAGGTCGAGTGCATCACGCCGGACGTCGGCGGCGGCTTCGGGGTCAAGATCATGCATCCGTGGCCGGAGGAGGTGCTCGTCCCCTGGGCGGCCCGGCTGCTCGGCCACGACGTGAGCTGGATCGAGGACCGGCGCGAGCACTTCATCTCCAGCGCGCACGAGCGCCGGCAGCTGCAGCATGTCCGGGTCGGCTTCGACGACGACGGCCGCATCCTCGGCCTGGATGTCACGCTCTGGCACGACAACGGCGCCTACACGCCGTACGGGATCATCGTCCCGATCATCTCCTCGACCCAGCTGCTCGGCCCCTACAAGCCCGGGGCCTACCAGGTCGAGTTCTTCTCGCTCTACACGAACACCGTGATCGTCACGCCGTACCGTGGTGCCGGGCGCCCGCAGGGCGTCTTCGCCATGGAGCGGACGATCGACGCCGTCGCCGCCGAACTCGGCCTCGATCGCGCCGACGTCCGGGCGGCGAACCTCATCCAGCCCGACGAATTCCCCTACGACCAGGGCCTGACCTTCCAGGACGGCCGGCCGCTGATCTACGACTCCGGCGACTACCCCGAGATGCTCCGCAAGATCAAGGCCCTCGTCGGGTGGGACGACTTCCCGGCCTACCGGGAGGCCGCCCGGGCCGAGGGCCGGCGGGTGGGCATCGGCCTGGCCTGCTACGTCGAGGGCACGGGGGTCGGCCCGTACGAGGGCGCGCACGTTCAGGTCGAGACGTCCGGGCGGGTCAACGTGTCGATCGGTCTCACCACGCAGGGCCAGGGCCACCAGACCGTCTTCGCGCAGATCGCCGCCGACACCCTCGGCGTCCGGATGGAGGACGTGTACGTCACCTCCGGCGACACCCGGCGCTTCGGATACGCCGTCGGGACGTTCGCCTCCCGGGCCGCGGTGATGAGCGGCAACGCAGTGGGACTCGCCGCGACCAGGGTGCGCGAGAAGGCGCTGCGCATCGCGGGGGACGCACTCGAGGTCGACCCCGGCGACTTGGAGATCGTCGACGGCGTGGTCCGTGTCGTGGGGGCGCCGGCGACGTCGATCCCGCTCGCGACGGTGGCCGTGTTGTCGAACCCGCTGCGCTACGCCTTCGACGCCTCGGCCGCCGCGGCCACCCAGTTCGCCGGCGGAGGGTCCGACGACAAGCCCCCGATCGCGGACGACGACGAGCCCGGGCTGGAGGCGTCCGACTACTACTCGCCGATCCGCTCGACGTTCGCCAGCGGCATGCACGCGGCGATCGTCGAGACCGACCCCGACACCGCTGAGATCCGGGTGCTGCGGTACTGCGTCGTGCACGACTGCGGCACGCTCGTCAACCCGATGATCGTCGAGGGTCAGATCCACGGCGGGGTGGCACAGGGCGTCGGCGGCGCCCTCTACGAGAAGGTCGAGTACGACGAGAACGGCCAGATCCTCAACGCGTCGTTCATGGACTTCCTCATGCCCTACGCCACCGAGGTCCCCCGGATCGAGACCGACCACATGGAGACGCCGTCGCCGCTCAACCCGCTCGGGATCAAGGGTGCCGGCGAGGCGGGGGTCATCCCCGGCATGGCCGTCTTCGCAGCGGCCGTCGAGGACGCCGAGGGCATCCCGATCCGCCGGATGCCGATCTCGCCGTCGGAGCTCTTCGCGCTTCGCGAGTCCCACGCGCCCTCCCCCCCGTGATCATGCAATCCTCGCTGATCATGCAATCCCCGTCGATCAAGTTACGACTCGGTCGCCGTCCGTGTCCGGTGGCGATGCGGATCGATCTCGACGGCGTCTCACCGGGGTGAGCGGCGCGCTCCGCCGGGAGCGTCCGACCGCCGGCAGCGCAGTAGTGTCACGGGACTCGGCCCCAGGAGGACCACAGTGAAGATCAACGGGACCGCGACGATCAACGCCTCACCTGACCGCGTCTGGGCTGCTCTGAACGACCCCGCCGTCCTCGTCCGCACCATTCCCGGTGTGGAGCGACTCGAAGCCGTCGGCGACGACCGGTATCGGATGACCGTCACCGCCGGCGTCGCCTCGATCAAGGGCACCTACCTCGGGGACGTCGCGCTGACCGACCCGGTGCCGCCCAGCGCCTTCACGCTGAAGGCGTCCGGCGCGGGGGCCCCCGGCACGGTGAGCGCCGACGTCCGGGTCACTCTCGACGACGCCGGCGACGGGCGCACCCGCCTGCGGTACGACGCCGACGCCGTGGTCGGCGGCGCCGTCGGCGGTGTGGGGCAGCGCGTCCTCGCCGGCGTCGCCAAGAGGACGGCCGGCGAGTTCTTCACGGCGGTGGAGGCGGTCCTCACCGAGTCCACCGGCCCAGCCCCGACCGGTCATGCCGGCGCGGGCGTCGGCGCCCCGGCGGTCGCGGCGGTCAGCGCCCCCGTCGGAACTCCGGTCGGCGGCTCGATCGGCCCGTCCGAGCCACCGGTGGCCGTACCGGCCGTCTTCACCCGCCCGCCGTCGGCCGGCGCCGGCGACGGGCGGCTCGACGTGCTGGCCACGCAGTTGGCCGGTGTCGTCATCGGCGCCGCGATCGCCCTGGTCGCCGTCTGGGTCGGGGCGCGTCTCGGCGGCCGTCGGGGCTGACCACCGCCACGTAGGCTGGCCGGAGGCTGCCCGTCGTCCGGCCCGGGAGGTCCGTCATGCGCGCGTTCACGGTCGCCGCCGTCCAGATCGCCCCCGTGCCCGGTCCGCTGACGCCGCACACGGTCGCCGCGAACTGCCGCAAGGGCGCCGAGTGGGTCCGTCGCTGCGTCGAGGAGACGGGCGCCGAACTCGTCGTCCTGCCGGAGACCGCATCGACCGGCTTCGTCACCGGTGCCGGTGCCGAGGACCTGTGGGACCTCGTCAGCGACGTGCCGGGGCCGGTCACCGCGCCGCTGCAGCAGGCCGCCCGCGACCTCGGCGTGCACGTCGTCTGGGGGACGTACGAGCGCGGCGCACCTCGCGGGGTCGTCCACAACGCGGCCGTGCTCGTCGCTCCGACCGGCGACGTGCTCGGCGTCTACCGGAAGACGCACCCCTTCCCGGGTGAGCGCCGCGACCAGGGCGGCTGGGTGACCGCGGGCGACGAGGTGTGTGTCGTGGAGACCTCGCTCGGCCGGATCGGCATGATCATATGCTTCGACGGCGACTACCCCGAGCTGTCCCGGATCACCGCGGTGCGCGGGGCGGAGGTCATCGCCCGGCCGTCGGCGCTGCTTCGCAGCGCGGACCTCTGGGAGCTGACGAACCGCGCCCGGGCCTACGACAACCACGTGTACGTCGTGGGCGCGAACGCGACGGGCCTCGACCCCGCCGGGACCATCTACTTCGGCAATTCGATGGTCGTGACGCCGATCGCCGACGTCGTCGCGCGGGCCGCCTCCCACGAAGGCTGGGTCGCCGCGCGCCTCGACCCCGAGCGGGCGCTCGCCTCGCTGACGCCGGGCTCGAACGTCGCGCAGACGTTCGACCACCTCGCCGACCGGAACCTCGATCTCATCCGCCGCTACGCCGACGACCTGCAGGCGCCCGCGAAGACCTCGTTCCCGCACTGACCAGGACGCGATCGCAGCAGGCACCCGGGTGCTCGGCCAGGCGCGGGGCGGGCGATGTCACGAGGCGGTGTGGTCGTTCTCGGGCCGTAGGGCGGCGCTCACGGGGAGCTGGCCGAGCATCACCCGCAACTCCGTGACAGTGATCATCCGCAGGGGCGGGGCCTCGGGCGACGGCGTGCGCGAGCCCTCGGACTGCGCCGACGGCCGTCCCACAGGGTGGCCGGCCGCGCCGCCGCCGGCGCCGCGCTCGGCGCTGCGCGGGCGGGCATCCGACGACGCGGTCGCCACCGCCGGTGCGGTTGCGGTGACGGGAGGCAACGGTGGCGGGGGCGGCGTCGCGCCCACTCCGGACACGTTCACGGCCGTCCTCCTTCCGGGTGGATCGGGCTCGCTGCTCGCCGCGACCCGAGCGAGCATTCTCCGGCCTCCCCCGTGCGCCGCTCCGCCAGACATCGGGTGCGCCCTGCCCGTCGGCGTCCGGACGCGGAACTGGAGGGGCCGGACGGGTGAAACCGCTTCCGGGAATCGCCGACCCCGGTGGTGCGCCGATCGGGCC
>DATKNA010000119.1:0-23322 GCA_035541595.1 Kineosporiaceae bacterium
GGCGTGCCGGATCCGGCACGCTGCTGATCGATCCCGCCGTTCTGCCCGACCTCAGCGCCGTCGGGGCCGTGCTCGAGGGCGTCGAATGGGTGCTGCACGCCGCCACCCAGGACCTGCCGTGCCTGGCGGACGTCGGCATGCGCCCGACCCGCCTGTTCGACACAGAGCTGGCCTCGCGGCTCGCCGGGCTGCCGCGGGTGGGGCTGGCGGCCGCGGTCGAGGAGCTGCTCGGGCTCAGCCTGGCGAAGGAGCACTCCGCCGTCGACTGGTCGGTCCGCCCGCTCCCCGAGCCGTGGCTGCGGTACGCCGCGCTGGACGTCGAGGTGCTCATCGACCTGCGGGACGCCCTCGGTGCAGAGCTCGAGCGGCAGGGCAAGCTCGAGTGGGCCCGCCAGGAGTTCGAGGCGCTCGTCGGTTTCGCTCCGGCGGGGCCGCGTAACGATCCGTGGCGCCGGACGTCGGGGATGCATCGGCTGCGGACGCGCCGTCAGCTGGCGATCGTCCGCGAACTGTGGAACGCCCGGGACGAGCTGGCCCGGGCGCAGGACGTCTCGCCCGGGCGGATCATCCCGGACTCGTCGATCGTCGAGGCCGCGATGGCCCAGCCGGCGGGTCGGCGTGCGCTGATGGCGATGTCGACCTTCACCGGCCGGGGGTCCCGCCGGTATGCGGACGTGTGGGCGGACGCCGTCGGGCGGGCGCTCGAGCTGCCGGAAGCGGATCTACCGCCGCCGACCCTGCCCGCCGAGGGGCCGCCGCCAGCGCGGGTGTGGGGAGACCGCGACCCCGCCGCCGCCGCCCGGCTGGCGCGCGCCCGGGCCGCCGTCGCTGCGCTCGCCGCCCAGCACACCGTGCCGGTGGAGAACCTGCTCTCCCCCGACGTCGTCCGGCGGCTGAGCTGGGCGCCGCCGCAGCCGGCCGACGAGGCCGCCGTCCGGGCCTTCCTCGCCGAGCGCGGCGCCCGCCCCTGGCAGATCTTCCTGACGGCCGCCGCGCTTGCTGCTGCTCTGACCGGCTGACCCCTGCCGCGTCCTCCCTGGCATCGGCGTTTACCTGCCGTGTCCCGTCCTGTCAGCGCAAAGCGCGCTCGTCGGGCCTGTCCGGGGCATCGGGTCCAGTCCGTACGACAGCCCCGGCCGGACACGCAACTGTCGACGAGCTGCGTACGGCGGCCGCAACATCGCCCGATCGTCCTGACCGGATCGCCCTTCGCCGGCACCGGCCCGCCACCTACATGATCAGCAGAATCTCCCTGGACCCATCCGTGTCGTTCATGTAACTGGACAGTCACGTGATCGACACGGATTGCATGATCAGCGGGGATTGCATGATCACGTGCCCGTGTGGGGCGGGTGATGATGTGCGGCACCTCACAGGGTGCTCCCGCCGTGAAGGTTACCGTCCAGTAGCATCGGATCGTGCCCCCGGTGCCCACAGCAGGCGCGCCCGGCGGCCCCCGATCACCGCGTCGAGGAGGACTCACGTGCCCGGCTCCCTGCGCGACGTCGTCTTCGTCGACGGCGTCCGGACCCCGTTCGGAAAGGCCGGCGCGAACGGCCTGTACGCCCAGACCCGCGCCGATGACCTGGTCGTCGACTGCATCCGCGAGCTCCTGCGCCGCCACCCCCAGCTGCCACCGGAGCGGATCGACGACGTGGCCATCGCGGCGACCACCCAGATCGGCGACCAGGGGCTGACGATCGGCCGGATGGCCGCGCTGCTCGCCGGCCTGCCCAGAAGCGTGCCCGGCTTCGCGATCGATCGGATGTGCGCGGGGGCCATGACCGCGGTGACGACGACGGCGTCCGGCATCGCGTTCGGCGCCTACGACGTCGTCATCGCCGGCGGAGTCGAGCGCATGAGCCACCACCCGATGGGCGAGGGTGTCGACCCCAACCCGAGGATCGTGGCCGAGCAGCTCGTCGACCCCTCCGCCCTGGTCATGGGGAAGACCGCCGAGAACCTGCACGACCGCTTCCCGGAGATCACCAAGGATCGGGCCGACGCCTTCGCCGTCGCCAGCCAGGCCAAGCTCGCCGCCGCCTACCAGTCCGGCCGCCTCCAGCGGGACCTGGTCCCGGTGGCCGTCCGGAGCACCGAGCAGGGCTGGGGCCTCGCCACCAGGGACGAGCCACCCCGCCCCGGGACGACCATGGCGGATCTCGCGACGCTGAAGACGCCGTTCCGGCCGCACGGCCGGGTGACGGCGGGCAACTCGGCCGGACTGAACGACGGCGCCACGGCCTGCATCCTCGCCGCCGCGGACACCGCCGCCGAGCTCGGCCTCCCCGTGCGGATGCGGTTGGTCAACTATGCCTTCGCGGGCGTCGATCCCGAGGTCATGGGCCTCGGGCCGGTCCCCGCCACGAAGAAGCTGCTGGCCAAGAGCGGCCTGTCGATCGACGACATCGGCCTCTTCGAGATCAACGAAGCCTTCGCCGTCCAGGTCCTGACGTTCCTCGAGCACTTCGGGATCAAGGACGACGACGAGCGCGTCAATCCCGACGGCGGTGCCATCGCGATCGGACACCCGCTGGCGAGTAGCGGCGTCCGGCTGATGACCCAGATGGCGCGGCATTTCGAGGAGCACCCCGAGGTCCGCTACGGCCTCACCACGATGTGCGTCGGCATCGGCATGGGCGGGTCGGTCCTCTGGGAGAACCCGCACCACACCGATGACGACGAGCCCAAGAGCCGACCGGCGAGCGAGGAGGCGGCATGACGACCCCGACGACGGACCGATCCGGGCTCCCCGAGGAGGTCGTCACGCGCGCCCTCGTCCGGGACGTCGACCTGCCCGGCGGCGCCGGCCTGATGGCCCTCATCACCCTGGACAACGGCCGCGACCACACCCGCCCGTCGACCTTCGGCCCCGCCGGCCTGGCCGATCTCGACGCCGCGGTGGACCAGGTGGCCGCCAAGGCCGACGCCGGGGAGATCGTCGCCGTCGGCGTGACCGGCAAACCGTTCGTCTTCGCCGCCGGCGCGGATCTGACCATGCTCGGCGCCGGCGGCAGCCGTGCGGACGCCCTGGCGATCGGCCGCCTCGGGCACGATGTGTTCCGCAGGTTCGGCGAGCTGCCCGTGCCGAGCTTCGCGTTCGTCAACGGCGCGGCCCTCGGCGGCGGCCTCGAGCTTCCCCTGCACTGTACCTACCGGGCGGTCTCGTCCGGCGTCACGGCGATCGCCCTGCCGGAGTGCTTCCTGGGGCTCCTGCCCGGCTGGGGCGGGACCTACCTCCTGCCCAACCTGGTCGGCCCCGAGAAGGCCGTCGAGGTGATCATCGCAAACGCGCTGAACACCAACACGATGATGTCGGGAGTGAAGGCCCGCGAGCTGGGGATCTTCGACGCCGTCTTCGAACCGGCCGACTTCCTCGAGCAGGCGCTGGTCTGGGCCGGCGACGTCCTGACCGGCCGGAAGAGCGTGCAGCGGGCGCCGGTCGACCGGGACGAGCAGCTCTGGGAGGGTGCGCTCAAGGTCGGCAGGAAGATCGCCGACGGCAAGGTCCACCGCGCCGCTCCGGCGCCGTACCGGGCGCTCGATCTGATCCGGCTGGCCCGCACGGCGGACCGGGGCACCGCGTTCGAGGCCGAGAGCCAGGCGCTGGCCGATCTCGTGATGGGCGAGGACCTGCGCGCGTCGCTGTACGCCTTCGATCTGGTCAACCGACGGGCGAAGCGGCCGGCCGGGGCCCCCGACAAGGCACTGGCCCGGCCGGTGACCTCCATGGGTGTGGTGGGTGCCGGGCTCATGGCGAGCCAGCTCGCCCTGCTCTTCGTCCGCCGGTTGCAGGTACCCGTCGTCCTCACCGACCTCGACCAGGCCCGGGTCGACAAGGGCGTCGGCTACGTGAACGGCGAGATCGACACCCTCCGCGCCAAGAAGCGGATCAGTCGCGACACGGCGAACCGGCTCAAGGCCCTCGTCTCCGGCTCGACCTCGAAGGAGGCGTTCGCGGAGGCCGACCTCGTCGTCGAGGCCGTGTACGAGGAGCTGAGCGTCAAGAAGCAGGTCCTCGCCGAGGTGGAAGCGGTCGTCAAGCCCGAGTGCGTGCTCATGACCAACACCTCGTCGCTGTCCGTGACGGCGATGGCGGCGGACCTGCAGAACCCCGAGCGCGTCGTCGGTTTCCACTTCTTCAATCCGGTCGCCGTCCTGCCGCTCGTCGAGGTCGTCCGCGCCGAGCGGACCGACGACGGGACGCTCGCCACCGCGTTCGCCGTGGGCAAGGAGCTCAAGAAGTCCTGCGTGCTCGTCAAGGACGCCCCGGCGTTCGTGGTCAACCGGCTGCTCACCCGGCTCCTCGGCGAGGTCACCGGCGCGGTCGACGACGGCGCCCCGGTGGAGGTCGCCGACCGGGCGCTCGCCCCGCTCGGCCTGCCGATGTCGCCGTTCGTGATCCTCCAGCTCGTCGGGCCGGCTGTCGCCCTGCACGTGGCGGAGACCCTGCACGAGGCGTTCCCCGACCGGTACCGCGTCTCGGAGAACCTGCGCCGGATCGTCGAGACGGGCCGCAGCGGCATCTACGCCTGGGACGAACGCGGCCGCCCGTACGTCGACGACGAGACGAAGGCCCTGCTGGTGCAGGGCGACGCCGCGCTGACCGAGGAGCAGGTGCGCGACCGGGCCCTCGGCGCCCTCGCGGAGGAGATCCGGATCATGCTCGACGACGGCGTCGTCGCCGAGCCACAGGACGTCGACCTCTGCATGATCCTCGGTGCCGGCTGGCCGTTCCATCTGGGCGGCATCACGCCGTATCTCGACCGCACGGGGGTGTCCGAGCGCGTCACCGGCCGCCGGTTCCTGCCACGCGGGGTGGCGAGCGTCCCCGCCTGACGCGGTCACCCCCTGGCGACGTGTGTGCGCCGGTCGGCGTCGATCGGACTGAGATGACCCCGACAGGTGCACACAGGTCGCCCGAAGTCAGCCCTTGAGCTCGACACCCTCCAGCCGTGCGTCGAGGCGCGCGACCGCCTCGACCACGCGGCGGGACACCTCCTGCGCGGACAGGCCCACGTCGTCGAGGACCTCGGCGCGCCCGCCCTGCGCGAGGAACCGCTGCGGGATGCCGAAGCCGCGCACGGGCGTGTTCACCTCGGCGTCCGCCAGGCGCTGCTGCAGGGCGGTCCCCACGCCGCCTGCACGGCCGGAGTCCTCGACGACCGCCACGAGCCGGTGCCGCGCGGCGAGCGGAACGAGCGCGGCGTCGACCGGCAGGACCCAGCGGGGATCGGCGACCGTGACGCCGATCCCCTGCGCGGTGAGGCGGTCCGCGACGTCGAGCGCGAGCGTCGCCATGGCGCCGACTGCGACGACGAGCACGTCCTCCTCGCCCCTGCGACGCAGGAGGTCGACTCCGCCGACCCGTCCCACCGCGGGAACGGCGGCCGGCAGTGTCCCCTTCGGATATCGCACCACCGTCGGGGCGTCGTCCACGGCGACCGCCTCGCGCAACTCGGCGCGTAGGGTGTCGGCGTCGCGCGGGGCGGCGACGCGGATGCCCGGGACGACCTGCAGTAGGGACAGGTCCCACATGCCGTTGTGGCTGGCGCCGTCGTCCCCGGTCACCCCGGCGCGGTCGAGCACGAAGGTCACCCCCGCCCCGTGCAGCGCGACGTCCATGAGCACCTGGTCGACGGCCCGGGTGAGGAAGGTCGCGTAGACGGCTACGACCGGGTGCAGGCCGGCGAAGGCCATCCCCGCCGCGCTCGTCACCGCATGCTGCTCGGCGATGCCGACGTCGAACACCCGCTCGGGGTGTCGCGCGGCGAAGCGGTGCAGACCGACCGGTATGAGCATCGCCGCGGTGATCCCGACCACGTCCGGCCGCTCGTCGGCGATGTCCGCGATCTCGTCCGCGAACACGTCCGTCCACGTGGGTCCCGTGACGGCGAGCGGTCGGCCGGTGTCGGGGTCGAGCACACCGATCCCGTGGAAGCGATCGGCCTCGTCGTTCTCCGCCGGCGCGTAGCCGCGACCCTTGTGCGTGATCGCATGCACCAGGACCGGGCCGCCGAAGGATTTGGCCCGGCGCAGGGCGTGCTCCAGAGCCGCCACGTCGTGGCCGTCCACCGGCCCGAGGTATTTCAGCCCGAGGTCCTCGAAGAGACCCTGCGGCGCGACGACGTCCTTGAGGCCCTTCTTCATGCCGTGCAGGGCCTCGTAGGCCAGCCGGCCAGGCGCCCCCCCGCGGTGCAGCGCGGCCCGCCCCCACTCGAGGAACCGCTCGTAGCCCTGCGTCGTCCGAAGCGTCGAGAGATGGTGCGCCAGGCCACCGATGGTGGGGGCGTACGACCGCTCGTTGTCGTTCACGACGACGACCACCGAGCGGCCGCTCGTTGCGATGTTGTTCAGGGCCTCCCACGACATCCCGCCCGTCAGCGCGCCGTCACCGACGACGGCGACGACGCACCGGTCGTGCTCCCCCCGCAGCTGGAACCCCTTCGCGATGCCGTCCGCCCAGGAGAGCGCCGCGGAGGCGTGCGAGTTCTCGACCACGTCGTGCACGCTCTCGGAGCGGCTCGGGTAACCGGAGAGGCCGCCGCGGCGGCGTAGACCCGAGAAGTCGTGCCGGCCCGTGAGCAGCTTGTGCACGTACGCCTGATGGCCGGTGTCGAAGACGATGGGATCTGCCGGCGAGTCGAAGACCCGATGCAGGGCGAGGGTCAGCTCGACCACACCGAGATTGGGACCGAGGTGCCCCCCGGTCCTGGTGACCTGGGCCACCAGGAAGGCGCGGATCTGCGTGGCCAGGTCCGCCAGCTCCTGGGGCGTGAGCCGCTTGAGGTCGTCGGGACCGTCGATCGACTCCAACGCCACCATGTCCGCTTCCTCCTCGTGCCGGTGGTACGCCCCGGCTCTGGCGAGTCTAGGAGCACGGGCACGCGCGCGCCTCGCGTGGCCGGGCGGCGGCTGTGGACAGCGGGACGAGAGCTGTGGACGGCAGGAGGAACGCTGATCTTCGTACTCGCCCGGCGCGGCGTCGTCGGACCGCTCGAGCGCGGGCCGGCTGATCGGCTACGGTCGAACGCATGTTCGACGTCCTCGACGGCTTGAACCCGGAGCAGCGGACGGCGGCCACCTTCGAGGGCGGACCGCTACGCGTGCTGGCCGGGCCCGGGACGGGCAAGACAACCACGCTCACCGCCCGGGTGGCCTGGCTCGTCGCATCGGGCGTTCCGCCCGACCGCGTCCTGCTGCTGACGTTCACCCGGCGCGCCGCTCGGCAGATGCTGGCGCGCACGCAGTCCCTGCTGGCGGCGGGGCGCTCCCCCGTGGCGGCGGCGGCCGGTCGCGTGCGCGGGGGCACTTTCCATGCCGTGGCGCACCAGGTGTTGCGGCGTCACGCCCATCGGCTCGGGCTCCCCGAGGGCTTCGGGGTGGTGGACCAGGCGGATGCCGCGGATCTGCTCGACCTCGTCCGCACCGATCTCGGCGTCGCGACAGCCGACCGCCGCCGGTTCCCGCGCAAGGCGACGTTGCTCGAGACCTACTCCAGGGCCGTCAACACCGGCCGGCCGCTGTCCGAGGTGCTCGCGGAGTCTGTGCCCTGGGCGGCGGACCGGCTGGACGACGTCGTCGAGGTGTGCAAGGGGTACGTCGCCCGCAAGAAGGCCGCCGCCGTCCTCGACTTCGACGACCTGCTGCTCTACTGGCGCGCCGCGGTCCTCGACGACGTCGCGGGCCCCCGGCTGCGCCGAGGCCTGGACCACGTGCTCGTCGACGAGTACCAGGACGTGAACGCCCTGCAGGTCGACATCCTCGCCGCCCTGCGCGCCGAGGACCACCGGCTCACCGTGGTGGGTGACGACGCGCAGGCGGTGTACGGCTTCCGGGGCGCGGACGCGCGCCACATCCTCGACGTCCCGGTCGTCTTCCCGGGGGCCACGACCATCGTGCTGGAGCGTAACTACCGGTCCGGCCAGCCCATCCTGGACGTCGCCAACGCCGTGGCCGACGACGCCCCCGAGGGTTTCACGGCGGTCTTGCGCGCCGCCGCGGCGGCCGGCGTCGTGGCGCCTCCGGCCCTGTGGCGCTGCCGGGACGAGGACGACCAGGTGGTGGCGGTGTGCGAGCAGGTGCTGGCACACCGGGAGGAGGGGATCGCGCTCAAGGAGCAGGCGGTGCTGATGCGCGCCGCCCAGCACACCGCCGCCCTCGAACTGGAGCTGTCCGCTCGCCGCATCCCCTACGTCAAGTACGGCGGGCTGCGGTTCCTCGAGGCGGCCCACGTGAAGGACCTGCTCGCCGTCTTCCGGCTGGCCGACAACGCCCGGGACGAGCTCGCCTGGTTCAGGGTGCTGCAGTTGCTGCCAGGCGTCGGGCCGGCGACATCTCGGCGGGCGGTGAGCGTCCTCGGGGTGCGGGACGACGCGGCCGGCCCGGAGGGCGAGGTCCTGCTGCGGTGGCCGCTCGCGGCGGCGGAGCTCGCCGCCTCGGCTCGGCCGCTCGCCGACGCCGTCGTGGCTGCGCTCCCCCGGCTCCCGCACGAGGCCCCGCCCGCGCATGCCCAGCGCCTCCGCGCGGCCCTCGCACCGATGGTGACCCAGGCGTATCCGGATCCCGCGGCTCGCCTCGCCGACCTCGACGCGGTCGTGGCCGCCGTGGCGCACGCGCCGCGACTCTCCGACGTCGCCGCGGACCACGTCCTCGAGCCGCCCGTCTCGACCGGAGACCTCGCCGGGCATCCGTCGGTCGACGAGGACTGGCTCGTCCTGTCGACCCTGCACTCCGCCAAGGGCCTGGAGTGGGACGTGGTGCACCTCATCCACGCCTCGGACGGGAACATGCCCAGCGACATGGCGCTGACCTCCCCGTCCGGCGTGGAGGAGGAGCGAAGGCTGTTCTACGTCGGCGTCACGCGGCCGCGTCGGGCCCTGCACGTCTACGTGCCGCAGCGCTATCACCATCACCAGCGTGGCCGGGACGACCTGCACTCCTGGTCGCAGCCCTCGCGCTTCCTCAGTGAAGGCGTCCGCGCCCGGATGGTGGAGCGGCTGGGGCCGGCAACGGGCCCAGCGGCGGGACCAGGACGTGTCGACGTCGACCGTGCCGCGGTCGACGCCGCCAACAGGGTGGCCGCCCAGCTCGACGCCTTGTGGCGCTGACCACCACGACCCCGCCGGATCAGGTCCCCGACGGCGGCGCCCGGCGCCGCACCGGCCGCACCTGTCGCCCATCGTCGCTCAGAGCCGGGGAACGAACCGGACCCCGCGCAGCGCCTGCGCCACCAGGGCCACTGCGCGCTGCGCGGACACCAGCCGGGCCTGCTCCGACTCCACGACCTCCAGGGTCTCGGTCAGCGCCGGCGGTGGCACGACGGCGGCGAGCTCTGCGCGCGCGCTGGCCAGCGCCCGTCGGATCGCGTCGAGCTGACCGTCCACGTGGCGCCCGGCCAGCCAAGCGAGCACCGCCGGATGCCGGAACAGCACCGGATAGCCCCGGTACTCCGGCGGGCAGAGGTCGAGCAGCCAGTTGAGGGCCGTGCTCTCCCAGTGCGGGGCCCCCGGTGGCCGGACCGCCTGCGGCCATCCTGGTGGCACCGGCGCCCGCTCGGTCACGACGCGACGGCGAGCGTGGCCGCGGGGTCCTCCAGCAGGTCCTGCCACATCGTCTCGGCCGCGCCGACGAGCACGGCGTCCGGGCCGCAGGCCGCCGCCGCGAGCCGTACCTCGTCGAAGCAGGCCCGGAGGGCGACGGCGGCCACGCCGGCGTGCACCCGGTCGGTGGCGATCTCGTACACGTCGCTCAACAGGCCGCCGAGGACGACCATCCGGGGGTTGAGCAGGTTGACGAGCGCGCCGACGCCGCGGCCGAGCGCGACGGCGATCGCGTCGAGGGCGGCGGTCCCGGTGCGGTCGAGGGGTCCGTGCACGTGCTCGGCCAGCTCGCGCACGGACGTGAGCGGCCGGCCCAGCGCGGCGGCCACCGCCGCCGCCCCGACCTCCGTCTCCCAGCAGCCCCGCACCCCGCACCGGCAGACCGCCCCGTCCGGCCGGGTGACCATGTGCCCCACCTCGCCGGCGTACCCCGACGCCCCGCTCACCGGGCGACCGGCGAGCAGGAACCCCGCACCGACGCCGACGTCCCCGTGGACGTAGACCAGGTCGTCCACCGCGCGCCCGGCTCCGCGCAGGTGCTCGCCGAGCGCGCCGAGGTCGCCGTCGTTCCCGACGATCAGGCGCAACCCGGGCAGTGCCTGGCCCAGCATGGCCCCGAACGGCTCGTCGACCCAGCCCAGGTTCGGGGCGAACCGGACGAAGCCGTCGGGGGCGCGGACGATCCCGGGCAGGGCGACGCCGAGCCCGAGCACACCGGCCACCTCCCCGGCGGAGCGGACGGCGGCCACGAGCTCCACCAGGAGGCCGATGACCTGCTCGACGCTGGGAGCGTGGCCGGTGAGCACGCGCTCCTCGCTCGCGGTGAAGCCCCCGCCCAGCCGGTAGGCGCCGACGACGACCCGGTCGACGCCGACGTCCGCCGCCAGGACGTGCGCGCAGGAGCGGGGCGGGCGCACCACGAGGGAGGGCCGGCCGGCCCCGGCGCGTGTGCCGGCCGGCTCGGTCTCCGTCAAGGCGCCCAGCGCGACCAGCTCGGCGACCAGCGCCTTGATCGTGCTCCGGCTCAGGCCCATCCGCTCGGTGAGCTCCGAGCGTGTGATCGTGCCGGCGGCGTGCACGATGCGCATGACGGCGCTGAGGTTGTGCCGGCGGACCTCCTCCTGGGCGGCCCCAGATCGCTGCGTCTGGGGCCGCCGGGAGGTGGCGCCGTCCATGCTGGGCGCCTTCGCGTCTGGCCGGACGGCGCTCAGCGGCCGGCCGCGGCCGCCCTGCGCCGCGACAGCGCGTCCACGCTGGCGGCGAGGAGGAGCACGAGCGCGGTGATGATGAAGTTCGCCGAGGCCGGCAGGCTCGGCAAGAGGCCGAGACCGTTGGGGATCATCGCGATGACGAAGCCGCCGATGACGGCGTCCCGGGCGTGCCCACGGCCACCGAACAGCGAGGTGCCGCCGATCACCGCGGCCGCGACGGCGTAGAGCAGCGTGTTGCCGCCGCCGGCGTCGGACGGGATGCTCCCCAACCGTGACGCCTGCGCGATGCCCCCAACGGCTGCCATGCACGAGCAGATGGCGAAGCAGGCCAGCCTGATCCGGGACAAATCGACACCGGCCCGGCGCGTCGCCTCGGCGTTCCCACCGACGGCGTAGACGTAGCGACCGAACCGCACCCGCGACAGGACGAAGGTCCAGAAGACCATGAGCGCGATCATCAGCGGTAGGACGTACGGCATGCCCTCGATGGGGAAGTTCGGGTTGGGGCTGCGGTTCTGGTTGAGCAGCGCAACCGCGATCGCCCCGACGACGGCGAGCACCGCCCCTCGGACCAGCACCAGGGTGAGCGGCTCTGCGGACAGCCGTTGTGCCTGCCGCCGCAGGGTGCGCGTCACCGTGAACGCGATGTAGCCGCCGACGAAGACGATGTAGAGCACCCAACCCCACAAGGGGGGGACGTTGCCGTTGGAGATGGCGTTGATGATGTTGAACTGGCTCGTCGGGATGGCGGCGCCGTTCCCGATGAATTGCAGCAGCACACCCTGCCAGCCGAGGAACAGAGCCAGGGTGACGACGAACGACGGGATCCCGATCCGGGCGACGAGGAACCCGGTGACCGAGCCGATGGCGACGCCGCAGGCGACGGCGAGGAAGATCGCGACGATCTGATTGGTCGTGCCGATCTTGAAGGCCATCATGACGCCGCCGATGACGATGATCCCGACGGCGTACCACAGCCTGCTGAACCCGGCGGCGACGGCAGCCGCGGCGAGGAAGAGCAGCACGACGATGAAGGTGGGCCGGCCCAGGGCCTTCTCCAGGTCGCCGTTGTTGACCAAGGTCAGGCCCATGACAGCGGCGCACACGCCGCTCGCGGTGCCCGCGGAGAGATCGATCTCGCCCAGCAGCAGCACGAACACCAGGCCCATCGCGATGAACACCGTGATGCCGGCCTGCTGCACCAGATTCGCGAGGTTGTTGACCGACAGGAAACGGTCGGAGGCGAAGCTGAAGATCAGTCCGAGGACGGCCAGACCCAGGATCGCGGGCAGGGCACCGACCTCGCCGCCGCGCACCCGGGCCCACCAGTCGCGGACGTAGTCCCCCAATGAGGTCGCGCCCGTGTCCCGCGCGAAGTCGGCCTCGGCGAGGTCGGGCTCGCCGGTGACGGAGCTGGACGTAGGAAGGCCGGCTGTCGCTGACGCGCCCGGGTCGCTGTTCTGGTCGGTGGTCATAGCCGGCTCCTCAGATCGTCGTCGCCGCTGCCTCGGCGGGCTTGAGACCGATGTCTCCGGATCTGCCGCTGGTGATCAGCTCCACCACCTGGGCCTGTGTCACGTCCTTGGCCATGACCTCCGCCGCGAGGCGGCCCAGGTACAGCGTCGCGATCCGGTCGGAGACCTTGAGGACATCGTTCATGTTGTGCGAGATGAGCACGACGCCGAGGCCGGCGTCGGCGAGCCGGCGCACCAGGGCGAGCACCTGCTCGGTCTGGGCGACGCCGAGCGCCGCCGTCGGCTCGTCGAGCAGGACGACCTTGCTGTTCCAGAGCACGGACTTGGCGATGGCGACCGTCTGCCGCTGGCCGCCGGACAGGCTCGAGACCACCTGCCGCACGCTCTTGACGGTCCGCACCGACAGGCTCGCCAGGGTGCTGCGGGCCCGCCGCTCCATTTCGCTCTCGTCCAGCAGACCGCCCCGTTGCTGGAGCTCGCGGCCCAGGAACATGTTCTGGACGATGTCGAGGTTGTCGCAGAGCGCGAGGTCCTGGTAGACGACCTCGATGCCGAGCGCGGCAGCGTCACGGGGCCTGTGGACGGTGACGGGTTTGCCGTCGAAGCGGATCTCGCCGCTGTCGATCGGGTAGATGCCGACGACGCACTTGACCAGGGTCGTCTTGCCCGCGCCGTTGTCGCCGACGAGGGCCGTCACCTCGCCCGGGTGGACCGAGAAGTCGACGTCGTGCAGTACGTGGACGGGCCCGAAGCTCTTGTTGATGCCCGTCATCTCCAGCAGGGGGGACTCAGACACGGAACCTCGCTCTCGGCCGCGCCCCGCGCGGCGTAGGGACGGTCCTCACATCCGACGGGGCCGGACGGTAACGCGACGGTAACGCCCACCGGAGGGACTGTCACCAGGGAGCGGCGACGGTCCCTCCGGCGGGCGACCGTTTGCTACCTCACCGCTACTTCACGCCGTACTTGGTGCACGCGGCCTTGGCCTCCGCCGTGGTGCAGATCTGGCTGGCCTGCACGAAGCCGTCCGCGACGACGTCCTTGACCTGTGGTGCCTGGATGGCGACCGGGATCAGGAGGACGGACGGGACGTCGCGGTTGGCCTGGGTGTCCTTGACGGTGCCGGTCGTCGCCACCGAGTCGCCCTTGATGAGGGCGATCGCGGCCCCGGCCGCACCTGCGGCCTCCTTCTTCACGGCCTTGTAGACCGTCATGCACTGGTCGCCGAGCAGCACGCTGCGCAGCCCGTCGGGCGTCGCGTCCTGGCCGGTGACCGGGACCTTGAGGCCGTTCTTCTTGAGCACCGTGATGACGGACTGGGCCATGCCGTCGTTGGCGACGAGGACGCCGTCCACCTTGTTGCCGGCCGCGGTCAGCAGCTGCTCGAAGATCGTGCCCGCCTGGGCGTTGTCCCAGTTCGGCACCGACTGGTCGCCGACCTTCTTCCAGCCCGCCGCGTACTTCGGGTTGAGCTGGGAGTCGTAGCCCTGCTTGAACAGGGTGGCGTTGTTGTCCGTCGGCGACCCGTTGATCTCGATGATCCGGGCGGCGTTCTTGCCGGTGAGACAGCTGATCAGCGTCGAGCCCTGCAGCTCGCCGACCTTCACGTTGTCGAAGGACACGTAGTAGTCGGCGCTGCCGCCCAGCGTCAGGCGGTCGTAGTCGATGGTCTTGATGCCCGCGTTCTTCGCCTTGGACTCGACCTGGGCGCCCGACGCGCTGTCGAGGTTCGTGATGATCAGAACCTTGACACCCTCCTGGATCATCGAGTCGGCGATGGTGGCGAACTTGCTCTTGTCGCCGAGGGCGTTCTGGATGTCGGCCTTGACGCCGGCGGCGTCGAACGCCTGCTGCAGGTACGGCTTGTCGAACGACTCCCACCGCTGCGACGACTGGGTGTCGGGCAGGATCACGCCCACCTGGACACCGGCGGCGCTCGACGAGGAGCCCGCCGCCGCGCCCGAGCTCGTGCTGCCACCGCTGCTGGAGCTGCCGCAGGCCGCGAGGCCGAGTGCCCCGACCGCGCCCAGGGCGACGAATCCAACCAAACGCATGCGCATGCTTCGGTCCTTCCTGCGACCCGGCACGGGTCGTCACGATCGGGGCGCCGCGGTCGCGGCGCCCGCACACACCACGCCCTGCCGGCAGGGCCACGGATATGTTGTGGGTCGCAACATATTCCCGGCACCTGCTGGTTGAAAGCTCGATCAGGCAACGTGCGGGTCACGTGTTCGTAACGGCGCCTGCGGTGATCAAGGAATCTCTGGCCCATCCATTCCTTGATCACGGGGAGGAGCGAGGGGTCAGTCGCTGACGAGCTGGCGGAGCACGAAGGGCAGGATGCCGCCGTTGCGGTAGTAGTCCGCCTCTCCGGGCGTGTCGATCCGGACGACGGCGTCGAAGGTCACCTCGCGACCGTCCTCCTTCACGGCCCGGACGGCGACCGTGCGTGGCGTCGTCCCGTCGTTGAGCGCGGTGACGCCGGAGACCGAGAACGTCTCAGAACCGTCGAGGCCGAGCGAGGCCGCGGACGCCCCCGACGGGAACTGCAGCGGCAGGACCCCCATCCCGATGAGGTTGGAGCGGTGGATCCGTTCGTAGCTCTCCGCGAGGACCACGCGGACCCCGAGCAGAGCCGTCCCCTTGGCCGCCCAGTCCCGGCTGGACCCGGAGCCGTACTCCTTGCCGGCCAGGATGACCAGCGGCACGCCGTCGGCAGCGTACGCCCGGGCGGCGTCGTAGATCGTGGTCTGCTCGCCGCCGGTCAGGAAGTTGCGCGTGTACCCGCCCTCGACGCCGTCCAGCAGCCGGTTGCGCAGCCGGATGTTGGCGAAGGTCCCGCGGATCATGACCTCGTGGTTGCCGCGGCGGGAGCCGTAGGAGTTGAAGTCCCTGCGCTCGATGCCGTGGTCGACGAGGTACCGCCCGGCGGGGCTGTCCGGCTTGATCGAGCCGGCGGGGCTGATGTGGTCGGTGGTCACGGAGTCGCCGAGCAGGGCGAGCACCCGGGCCCCCTCGACGTCCGTCACCGGTGCCGGGTCCGCGCCCATCCCCTCGAAGTAGGGCGGCTTGCGGACGTAGGTGGAGTCCGGGTCCCACGCGAAGGTGTCTCCGGTAGGCGTCGGCAGCGAGCGCCACCGCTCGTCACCGGCGAACACGTCGGCGTAGTCCTTCGTGAACATGTCCTGGCTGATCGCGTCGGCCACGACGGCCTCCACCTCTTGGGGGGACGGCCAGATGTCGCGCAGGTAGACCGGCGTGCCGTCCGTGCCCGTGCCCAGCGGCTCGGCCTCGACGTCCCAGTTCATCGTCCCGGCGAGCGCGTACGCGATCACCAGCGGTGGGGAGGCCAGGTAGTTCATCTTCACGTCCGGGTTGATCCGGCCCTCGAAGTTGCGGTTGCCGGAGAGCACGGAGACGACGGCGAGGTCGTTCTCCTGGACGGCGGCCGAGATCTCCTCGGAGAGGGGGCCGGAGTTTCCGATGCACGTCGTGCAGCCGAACCCGACGACGTGGAAGCCGAGCTTCTCCAGGTACGGCATGAGCCCGGCCCGCTCGTAGTAGTCGACGACGACCTTGCTTCCGGGCGCCAGCGACGTCTTGACCCACGGCTCGACGGCGAGGCCGCGCTCGACCGCCTTCTTGGCGAGCAGCCCGGCGGCGACCATCACCGACGGGTTGGACGTGTTCGTGCACGACGTGATCGAGGCGATGACCACCGACCCGTGGTCGACCTCGAACTCGCGCCCGTCCGCAGTCCGCACCGGAGTCGGGGTGCTGGCCCGGTCGGCGCCGACCGGCGCCGGGACGGGATCGGGCGCCGCGACCGGGCGGCCTCGGGCGCTGCCGAGGCGGTCGCTGCCGAGCCGGTCGCTGCCCACGGCCGGCGAGTCGCTGGCCGGGAAGGACTCCTCCGAGGCCTCGTCGACGCCGTTCCCGACGGCCGCCGCGCCCGACCCGGGGGCTCCGGCGTAGTCTCGCAGCGACTGACGGAACGCCGTCCTGGCCTCGGAGAGCAGCACCCGGTCCTGCGGGCGGCGGGGACCGGCCAGGCTGGGCACGACGGTCGAGAGGTCGAGTTCGAGGTACTCCGAGTAGCGCGGCTCGTGCGCGGGGTCATGCCACAACCCCTGCTCCTTGGCGTACGCCTCGACCAGGGCGACGTTCTGCGGGCTTCGGCCGGTGAGCCGCAGGTAGTCCAGCGCCACGTCGTCGATCGGGAAGATCGCACAGGTCGAGCCGAACTCCGGGCTCATGTTCCCGATGGTCGCGCGGTTGGCCAGGGGTACCGCCGTGACCCCCTCGCCGTAGAACTCCACGAACTTGCCGACCACGCCGTGCCGGCGCAGCAGCTGGGTGATCGTGAGGACGACGTCGGTGGCCGTGGCGCCGGGCGGGATCTCGCCGGTGAGCTTGAAGCCCACGACCTGCGGGATGAGCATCGACACCGGCTGGCCCAACATCGCGGCCTCCGCCTCGATGCCGCCGACACCCCAGCCGAGCACCCCGAGGCCGTTGATCATGGTGGTGTGCGAGTCGGTCCCCACGCAGGTGTCGGGATGGGCCCGCAGGACCGTTCCGTCGCGTCCCCGGACCTCGCGGGTCATGACGACCCGGGCGAGGTACTCGAGGTTGACCTGGTGCACGATGCCGGTGCCGGGGGGCACCACCTTGAACTCGTCGAACGCCGTCTGCCCCCAGCGGAGGAACTGGTAGCGCTCGTGGTTGCGCTGGTACTCGAACTCGATGTTGCGCTCCAGTGCGTCGGCGCGACCGAAGACGTCGGTGATCACGGAGTGGTCGATGACGAGCTCGGCGGGGACGAGGGGGTTGATCCGGGTGGGGTCGCCGCCCAGGTCGGCCATCGCCTCGCGCATGGTGGCGAGGTCGACGACGCACGGGACGCCCGTGAAGTCCTGCATGATCACACGTGCCGGCGTGAACTGGATCTCGGTATCGGGTTCGGCCCGCGGGTCCCAGGCCGCCAGGGCACGGATGTGGCCCTCGGTGATGTTGGCGCCGTCTTCGGTGCGCAGCAGGTTCTCCAGCAGCACCTTGAGGCTGAAGGGCAGGCTCGCCGCGCCCGCCACGGCTCGCTCGACGGGGGCCAGCCGGAACACCTCGTACGTGGTGTCGCCGACCTCCAGCGTGCCCCTCGCGCCGAAGCTGTCGTTGCTCGTGCCCTGGCTCACGGGTCGCTCCCTCGCGTCGTGGCGTGCCGGCGTGGGTGCCGTCCGCCTCATCCTGCCCCAGTCCGTGACAGACCGGGACGCGCCGCGTCACCGGCAGCGTGCGGCACCACCAAACTATCTTGACATCAAGATATCTGGTCGACGACCCGGCCGGCAAGGCCGGTGCGCCCAACGGACGGACGAGCTGATCGCGAGCTCCCGAGGTCGCCCCCCGGCGGTTCATCCGGGCCGTTGCGGCCGGGCGCAGCCGAGGCTCGCCGAGACGGCACGCGCGGCCGCCGGATCGGCCGAGGGGTCACGAGCGGGGCACCAGGGTGGCGACGCACTCCACGTGATGCGTCATCGGGAACAGGTCGAAGGCCCGCACGCCCGCCAGCCGGTAGCCGCCGGCGGCCGCCGTCGCGACGTCCCGCGCCAGGGCCGCCGGATCGCACGCCACGTAGGCGACGACCCGCGGGCGCAGCGCGAGCAGACGTTCGACGACAACCCGGCCCGCGCCGGTGCGTGGCGGGTCGAGCACCACCACGTCCATGCCGGCCGCCAGCACCGGCTCGACCGCCGGCGGCCCCGCGAGGGCGTCGTCCACCCGGGACTGCACCAGCCGCACCTGCGTCAGGTCGTGCAGGTTGCGGCGGGCGTCCGCGAGCGCACGGGCGTCGGTCTCGACCCCCAGGACGAGACCGTGCGGCCCCACCGCGGCGGCCAGGCCGGCGGCGAACAGCCCGACCCCGGCGTACAGGTCCAGCGCCCGCTCCCCCGCCGCCGGCATCGTCGCGGCCAGCACGGCGTCCAGCAGCGTCTGCGCGGCTCCCGGGTCGACCTGCCAGAACCCGGCGGCCGAGACCCGGAACGCACGCCGCACCCCGGCCACGCGCACCTGCTCCTGCACCCAGGCCCGCCCGCGGATCCGCTGCACCCCCTGGTCGCCGCGCCGGGCGAGCGAGGCCGGCGCGCCCAGGGCCGGGATCGCCGGGGAGGTGCCGGCGGTGGCGGGCTGGACGACGACCATCCGTTCGACCCCGCCGTCACGAGGGGCAACGACGACGTCGACGGCGCCCGCTCCCGTCCAGCGCGCCCGCGGGACACCGAGGGCGTTCAGCTCGGCGTGCGCGATCGGGCACCCGTCCATGGTCACGATGTCGTGCGAGCGGTGCCGGCGCAGGCCGGCCCGGCCCGAGCCGTCGACGGCGAACCGTATCCGGGTGCGCCAGCCGAGGCCGTCGTCGTCCCCGGGCACGGCCTCGACCGCCAGGTCCGGCAGCTCGACCCCGGCGAGTCGGGCCAGCTGCTCGCGGACGACGTCGGCCTTCAGCCGGCGCTGCGCCGCGGTGGACGCGTGCTGCCAGTCGCACCCGCCGCAACCGCCGGGCCGAGCGATCGGGCACCGGGGGTCGACCCGGTCCGGCGAGGCCTCGACCACGCCGACCGCGTCCCCCCGCCAGAACCGGTCGGCGTCGCCGGCCCGGGTCAGCCTGACGTCGACGAGCTCGCCCGGCAGCGCGTGCCGGACGAAGACGACGCGGCCCTCGTGCCGCCCCACGCAGTGACCGCCGTGCGCCACCGCTGCGATCCGCAGCCGGACGGTGTCGGCCGATCCCTGCCGGGCGGGCACCGCAGGAGGCGCCGCGGACCGTGGCCCGGACCGTGGCCCGGACCATGTCACGGACCGTGGCCCGGACCGTGTCACGGCGGGCCGCCGTGGTCCGGGCGGTCGTGTCCGACCACGGCCGGCACGTCACCGCCGGCGTCCCCGGCGGTGGTGTCGGAGGGCTCGGCCGGGGCGGGCCCACCCATTCGGGTGACCGCGCCGGCGAAGGTGTCGTCCCGGTCGCCGAGTCCCTCGGACGAGGCCAGCTGCCACGGCACGCTGGTGACCATCACGCCGGGCGTGTAGTGCAGCCGCGTCTTGAGTCGCAGGGCGCTCTGATTGTGCAGGATCTGCTCCCACCAGTGGCCCACCACGTACTCCGGGACGAACACCACGACCAGGTCGCGGGGGCTGTCCCGGCGGATCCGCCGCACGTGGTCGACGACCGGGCGGGTGACCTCCCGGTAGGGCGAGTCCAGCACGCGCAGCGGAACGGGGATCCGGTGGGCGTCCCACTCGTGCATGAGCCGTTCGGTCTCGTCGGCGTCCACCCGCACCGTGACCGCCTCGATGAACGACGGCCGGGACGCCCGGGCGTAGGCGAGCGCGCGCAGCGTCGGCTTGTGCAGCTTGCTGACGAGCACGATCGCGTGGACCCGCGACGGCAGCGCCCTGGCCTCCTGCCCCGGGCCGACCGCGAGTTCCCGGCGGACGGACAGGTAGTGCTTGCGGATCGCGAGCATGAGCGCGAAGAGCAGGGCCATGGCCAGCAGGGCCAGGTAGGCGCCGTGGACGAACTTCGTCACCAGCACGACGACGAGGACGGCCCCGGTGATCGTCAGGCCGATGGCGTTGACGACCCGGGACCACTGCATGTGCCGGCGCACCCGGGGGTCCTGCTCGGTGCGCAGCAGCCGGGTCCAGTGCCGGACCATGCCGGTCTGGCTCGTCGTGAACGAGATGAACACACCGACGATGTAGAGCTGGATCAGCCGGGTGACCTCCGCGTCGAAGGCGATGATGAGGGTGGCGGCGGCGAGCGCCAGGAAGATGATCCCGTTGCTGTAGGCGAGCCGGTCCCCGCGGGTGTGCAGTTGGCGCGGGAGCAGATCGTCGCGGGCCAGGATCGAGCCGAGCACCGGGAAGCCGTTGAACGCGGTGTTCGCCGCGAGCACCAGGATCAGGCCGGTCGTCGCGGCCACGACGTAGAACCCGATCGGGAAACCGCTGAACAGGGCTTTGGCGATCTGGCCGATCACCGGGTCCTGCACGTAGTCCGGCCCGACGGGCCGGCCGTCGCGCAGCAGCTGGGTGGCGGGGTCCTCGGCGAAGCGTACGTGCATCGCCTTGGCCAGCAGGATGATGCTCATCAGCATGGTGACGGCGAGGCCGCCGAGCATGGCCAGCGTGGTCGCCGCGTTACGGCTCTTGGGCACCTTGAAGGCCGGGACGCCGTTGCTGATCGCCTCGACGCCGGTCAGGGCGGCGCATCCGGAGCTGAACGCCCGCAGCAGCAGGAACGCCCAGGCCAGGCCGGCGAGGCCAGCGGAGAACTCGGGCGAGGGCTTGATCTCCAGCTCGGCGCTCTCCACCATCGGAAGGTCCCCGAGCGCGAACCGGACCAGGCCGATCAGCCCCATCCCGATGATGGCGGCCATGAAGAGGTAGGTCGGGACGGCGAACAGGGTCCCCGACTCCTTGACGCCGCGCAGGTTCATGGTCATGAGCACCAGCACGACGACCACGGCGAACAGGGCCTGGTGCCCGCGCAGCAGCGGGATCGCGGCGGCTGCGTACTGGGCGCCGGAGGACACGGACACGGCCACCGTGAGCACGTAGTCGACCAGCAGGGCGCTCGCGACGGTCAGGCCGGCCCGGACGCCGAGGTTCGTGGTCGCCACCTCGTAGTCCCCGCCGCCGGACGGGTAGGCGTGCACGTTCTGCCGGTACGAGGCGACGACGATGAGCATGACGAAGGCGACCGCCAGCCCGATCCAGGGCGAGGCCGTGTAGGCGGCGACGCCGGCCACGGCCAGGGTGAGGAACACCTCGTCCGGCGCGTAGGCGACGGACGACAGGGCGTCGGAGGCGAAGACCGGCAGCGCGATGCGCTTCGGGAGCAGGGTCTCCGCGAGCCGCTCGGTGTGGACCGGCCGGCCGACCAGCAGGCGCTTCATGGCGTCGGTGAGCGGCAGCACGTCAGGCATGGTAGGCACTCCTCCGCCTCGCCTTCCGGCGTGTAGCGTCGGGCCCGTCGCCGCAGGAGCCGCCTGCGCCGCCGACCGGGAGTCCGGACGGGAACCGTCGTGCATTTCGTGATCATGGGTTGTGGCCGGACCGGCTCCACCCTCGCGCAGCTGGTCGAGGACCGCGGCTACTCCGTCGCGGTGGTCGACCAGAACCCGGATGCCTTCCGGCGGCTCGGTTCCGGCTTCGAGGGACGCCGGGTGGTCGGCGTCGGGTTCGACCGGGACACCCTGCTGGAGGCCGGGATCCAGGAGGCGTACGCCTTCGCCGCGGTGAGCAGCGGGGACAACTCCAACATCCTGTCCGCCCGGGTGGCCCGGGAGACGTTCGGCGTGTCGAAGGTGGTGGCACGGATCTACGACCCCGGCCGGGCCGAGGTCTACCAGCGGCTGGGCATCCCGACGGTCGCGACCGTGCGATGGACCGCCGACCAGATGGCCCGGCGGCTGCTGCCGGTCGACGCGACGCCGGAGTTCCGGGACGCCTCCGGCACGATCGTGCTGGCCGAGGTCCAGGTCCACCTCGGGTGGGTGGGCCGGCGCATGGCCGCCCTGGAGGAACCCAGCGGCGGGCGGGTGGCCTTCCTGACTCGCCTGGGCGAGGGCCTCGTCCCAGGCCCGGACACCGTCTACCAGGAGGGGGACCTGGTGCACATGGTCGTTCGGGAGGATCAGCTGGAGCGCGCGGAGGCCGTGCTCACCGTGCCGCCGAAGGCGGTGCATCCCTGATGCGGGTGGTGATCGCCGGCGCCGGCAGCGTCGGCCGCTCCATCGCCCGGGAGCTGCTGATGAACGGTCACGAGGTCCTGCTCATCGACAGGGACCCACAGGCGATCCGGGTGACCAGCGTGCCGGACGCGCAGTGGCTGCTCGCCGACGGCTGCGAGATCGCCTCGCTGGACGAGGCCGGGCTCGCCGACTGCGACGTGGTCGTCGCGGCGACCGGGGACGACAAGGTCAACCTCGTCGTCTCGCTGCTGAGCAAGACCGAGTACGGCGTCCCCCGCACCGTCGCCCGGGTCAACAACCCGACGAACGAATGGATGTTCGACGAGGCCTGGGGGGTGGACGTCGCCGTCTCCACGCCCCGGCTCATGACCGCCCTGGTCGAGGAGGCGGTCTCCATCGGGGACCTCGTCCGGATCTTCACGTTCCAGCAGGGTCAGGCGACGATGGTCGAGCTCACCCTGCCGCCGACCTCCCCCGTCGTGGGATCCATGGTCGGCGATCTCCAGCTGCCCGCGGACACGGTGCTCGTGGGCATCATCCGCGAGGAGCGGCCGATCGCGCCGAGCTCGGACGACACGCTCGAGGCCAACGATGAGCTGATGTTCGTGACGGTGCCGGAGAGCGAGGACAAGCTCCAGGATCTGCTCAGCCCCGGCCGGCCTCATCACTGACGGGTTCGGCCGTCGGGCGGACCCCGCTCCCGCCGGCGTCCGGCTCGGGCCGGGCGGGTGGCACCCGGCGCACCAGCAGCCAGGTCGCGCCCACGGCGAGGGTGAACAGCGGCAACCCCAGCAGAACGTTGACGAAGCCCAGCGACGTCGCGTCGCCGGCGGCGTACAACCGGCCCTGCACCAGGGCGCGCACCCCAAACATGCCCGCCCACAGCCAGGTCGCCTGCTGGTAGACCCGCATCCGCGGCCGCACCCGGCGCCAGCGCAGGTCCTCCCCCAGGGTGACGCCGAGGACCAGGCCGACCAGGGGCCACCGGACCAGGGCCGAGGCCGCGTATGCGGCGCCGAACCCCACGTTCTTCACGATGCCGGGGACGAAGAAATCCTGCGCGCGGCCGGTGTAGAGGGCGATCCCGGCGCCCAGGGCGATGCCGAGCACGCCCGAGACCGCCTGGGTCAGCGGTTCCCGGGCGATCAGCCGCCAGGCCGCCAGGATCACCGACGGCACGAGGGCGGCCAGGACGGACCGCGGGACGTCGTGGGTGAAGGCCCAGGCGACGGAGAAGACCGTCATCGGCAGGATCGACTCGATGAGCCCCCGAGGGCCC
>DATKNA010000120.1:0-3555 GCA_035541595.1 Kineosporiaceae bacterium
CACCGGCGCGCCGTGGTCCTCGAGGTCCACCGAGAGCTTGTCGGACCCGGCGCCCTCGCTCGCCTGACGGATCCCCCGGATGCGGAACCTGCCCCAGCGCTCCCCCGACCCGCTGGCGGCCGGCCCGACGCCGACGACGTCCGCAACCGACACCTCACCGGCCGGTAGGTACTCGTCCTGGAAGATCCGCCACAGCTCCTGCGGCGACACCTCGCCGCCCTGCGCGTCCGTGACCCGCTGCACGACCTGGCTGAACTCGATCTGCAGCCGGCGCGGCAGGTCGAGGTGGTACTCGTGCTTCATGAGATAGGCGACGCCGCCCTTCCCGGACTGGCTGTTAACCCGGATCACGGCCTCGTAGGTGCGGCCGACGTCCTGCGGGTCGATCGGCAGGTACGGGACGGCCCAGGTGAACTCGTCGACCGGGACGCCGGCCGCGGTCGCGTCGCGCTCGAGCGCTTCGAACCCCTTCTTGATGGCGTCCTGGTGGGAGCCGGAGAAGGCGGTGTACACCAGGTCCCCGCCGTACGGGTGGCGTTCGTTCACGGGGAGCTGGTTGCAGTACTCCACGGTCCGACGGATCTCGTCGATGTCCGAGAAGTCGATCATCGGGTCGATGCCCTGGCTGAAAAGGTTGAGGCCCAGGGTGACCAGGCAGACGTTGCCGGTCCGCTCGCCGTTGCCGAACAGGCAGCCCTCGATCCGGTCGGCGCCGGCCAGATAGCCGAGCTCCGCGGCGGCCACCGCCGTCCCGCGGTCGTTGTGCGGGTGAAGGCTCAGCGTGACGTTCTCGCGGTGCGCGAGGTGGCGGTGCATCCACTCGATCGAGTCGGCGTAGACGTTCGGCGTCGCCATCTCGACCGTGGCCGGGAGGTTGACGATGACCTTGTGGTCGGGCGCGGGCTCGAAGACCCCGAGCACCTCGTTGCAGATCCGGGCGGCGAACTCGAGTTCGGTGCCCGTGTACGACTCGGGCGAGTACTCGAAGTACACCTCGGTACCGTCGGCGGCGGCCGCGTCGCCCAGCTTCTTGCACAGCCGAGCGCCCTCCAGGGCGATGTCGACGATCCCGTCCATGTCGGTGCCGAACACGACCCTGCGCTGCAGGACGGACGTCGAGTTGTAGAGGTGCATCACGGCCTGCTTGGCGCCCCTGATGGACTCGAACGTCCGCTCGATGAGGTGCTCCCGGCTCTGGGTCAGCACCTGGATGACGACGTCGTCCGGGACGAGGTCCTCCTCGATCAGCTGCCGGACGAAGTCGAAGTCCGTCTGGCTCGCCGCCGGGAACCCGACCTCGATCTCCTTGTACCCCATCCGCACGAGCAGGTCGAACATGCGCCGCTTGCGCTCAGGACTCATCGGGTCGATCAGCGCCTGGTTACCGTCGCGCAGGTCGACGGCACACCACTGGGGGGCTCTCGTGATCTGCTTCGTCGGCCAAGCCCGGTCAGGCAGGTCGACCATGATCTGCTGCTGGAAGGGTACGTAACGCCTGAACGGCATGCCGGACGGCTGCTGGGTGTTGTGCACGGTTCGCCTCACGGTTCTGTCGGCTCGAGCGGGGAGGCCCCGGCGTCGCACAGCGGGCAGCGGGGGCGTCGGACGTCGGCCGGCGCGCGGGACCTCCGCGGCGGGAGGACCGGCCTAGTGGGCCCCGCCGCGGCGGCGAAGGAGGAGGACCGCCACGCGCACGATTCTTACCGTACACGGTTCCGATGCCGGACGCCGCCAAGGCACAGCCGGCCCGCGATATGTCGACGCCCCGGTCGCCGCGCGAGGTCGACGCGCTTCCGGTCGCTGCGCGAGGTCGACGCGCTTCCGGTCGCTGCGCGAGGTCGACGCCCCCGGCCCCGACACCCCGGCCAAGATCGCCACCCCGGCGGAGGAATCCCGCCCTCGTCGTGGCCGAACTGGGCGGACCAGGACGCGACGCGGCATCACTCCGCCACGGTGGCGATCACAGCCTCTGGAACCGGCGGGCCAGCGGGCCATTCGGACCAGACCGGCCGGCAGGCCCGTTCGTGGGCGCACCCTTCCGAGGACGGGTCACCGCCGATCACTTCGAGGCGCGGGCGGCGACCGGCACCGCACCGCGAGTGTCGGTGGCGCCTGCTTGGCTGACGGTCGTGACGAGCTGGCAGGAGTTCAGTGCGCAGGCACCGGAGCTGGCGGTGCGAGTTGCCGAACGGTTCGACGCGCATCGGCACAAGACCATGGCCACTATCCGCCCCGACGGCAGCCCCCGGATCAGTGGCACTGAAGTGCCGATCAAGCTCGGGCAGGTGTACCTCGGCGGGATGACCGGCAACAAACGGTTCGCAGACCTGCGCCGAGACCCCCGGGTGGCGATCCACTCCGGGTCGGACGATCCCGAGGTCTGGACCGGCGACGCCAAGATCGCCGGCCGGGCCGTCGAGGTCAGCGACGAGAAGGAGAAGGCGGCGTTCCGCGACGCCGCGGAGGAGGTGCCACCGGGCGACTTCGAGCTGTTCCGGGTGGAGCTCACCGAAGCCGTCGTCGTCCGGCTCAGCGAGGAACGCGACCGCTTGCTGATCGACGTGTGGCGGGAGGGGGGTCCGGTGCGAACGCACGTGCGCCGGTGAACCGAGTGTCACTCGGCCGTCTGCTCGCGACGTGCGGGCCGGCGGAGGACGGGCGCAAGGTAGGCCGCTCCGCTGGCGCCCTGAGCACCGGCGTCGTCCCGGGGGTTGGACAGCCGGCATCGGCGCAGGGAGAGGCAACCGCAGCCGATGCACGAGCCGAGCCCGTCCCGTAGGGCCTGCAAGGCGGCGATCTGCTCGTCCAGGCGCGCCTGCCACCCCCGGGAGAGCCGCGCCCAGTCGGCTGTCGTCGGTGTCCGGGCCTCGGGAAGGGTACGCAGCGCTTCGGCGATCTCGTCGAGGGTGAGGCCGACGTTCTGGGCGGCGCGCACGAAGGCCAGCCGGCGCAGCGTGTGGCGCTCGAACCGGCGCCGTCCGGACGGCGAGCGTGTGCTGGTGAGCAGTCCGAGGTTCTCGTAGTACCGCAGCGCTGAGGGCGCGACGCCGGAGCGGCGGGAGAGCTCGCCGATGCCGAGAAGGTCCGTCGCCCGCATGACGCTGTTCAGAGCTCCTTGACCTCAAGTCCACTTGAGGTTTCACGATGCCGGCATGACCTCGACCGCCACAAGTCCCGCCCCTGTCGCGCTCGTCACCGGGGCGTCACAGGGCCTGGGATTCGCCCTCGCGCGTGCGCTGGCGTCGGCGGGCTGGCGCCTGGTCATCGACGCCCGGCACGCCGAGGCGCTGCACGCGGCCACCGCGCAGATCGCAGACGCCCGCCACATCGTCGACACCCACCGGAGTGTGGCCACCCCTCAGACCGCCATCCCCCAGACCACGACGCCTCAGACCGCCACCCCCCAGACCACGACGCCTCAGACCACCACCCCCCAGACCACCACCCCTCAGACCGCCACCCCCCAGACCGCCACCCCCCAGACCGCCACCCCCCCAGACCGCCACCCCCCAGACCGACACCCCCCGGACCGCCCCCACCCCCGGACCGGCGACA
>DATKNA010000121.1:0-2084 GCA_035541595.1 Kineosporiaceae bacterium
CTCCGGCCGCGGTGGCGGCCGTCCGATCACGCTACCCCGCGTGCTGGTCCTTGGTGCGGCATGGAGTGGCAACTCGAACGGCGACCTGCGCCCCTGTGATCAGCGCGAACCGGGCTGCCGGGGCGGGGGCGAGCAGGTCGGTGAGTTCGGCCCCGCGGTAGGTAGGTCCGCGGTCCTGGGCGCCACGGGGTTCGTCTAGGGCTGCGGCGCGAGTTCTCCGAAGAAGTAGGAGGCGGTGACGCCTCCATCCATGAGGACGTCACTGCCGGTGATGAAGCCGCCGTCGGGGCCCATGAGCAGGGCCGCGACGGCGGCCACCTCGTCCGGGGTTCCGGCCCGGCCGACCGGGCTGTGTTCGATCATCCGCCGGTAGCCCTCGCCGCGTGGTCCGGTCAGCTCGTCGACGGCGAGCGGGGTGATGATGATTCCGGGGCTGATGGTGTTGACGCGGGCGCCTCGCATGGCCCAGCGGACGGCTTCGGCCATGACACGTAAGGCGTTTCCGCGTTTGGCGAGCTGGTAGGCGTGCAGGGTGTCGGTGACCTGGTCGGGCTGGAGCATGGCGAGCCTGAGCAGCTCGTCGGCCGGGGTGGTGGCCAGCGCGGCGTTCTGCTCGGGGGTGAGGGCGCCGAGGCGGTGGCCGGACTGCGAGGCGATGACGACGCCCGCGCCGCCGGGCGCGATGACGTTGCCGAACTCCTCGAGCACGACGGCTGTGCCGTAGAGGTCGACCGCGAGGATGGCTTCTGGTGGGGCCTGGCTGGGGGAGACGCCGGCGGCGTGGACGACGCTGGTGATGGCGCCGTGTCCGATCGCGGTCTCGACGAGCGCGTGCACCGATCCGCGGGACGAGACGTCGACGATGGTCGTGCTCACGTCGAATCCGGCGTTGCGCATCGTGTCGGCGGCGGCCTCGGCGTTGGCCTCGCGCAGGTCGGGCCGCCCCACATGGCGGTATCGGGGCGCAGCTGGCCGTCCGCAGAAGGACAACCGTGAGCCTGCTCCCGAAGCAGCGAACTCTGCTTCAGTCCGCGCCGGGTACGGTGACGACGATCTTCCCGACGAAGTCTCCCTCGGCGTAGTAGCGCATCGCGTCCCGCGCCTCGTGCAACGGGAACGTGCGATCGATGACCGGTCTGAGCGCGCCCGACTCGAACAGCTCGTTGACGTGCGCCATGTCCTTGTTCGCCTTGAGGATCACGACGCGGGTGCTCTTCCCGGTCCGCATCGTGATCCACGGCCCCAGGCACAGCGTCTGGACGAGACGTGAAGGGGAACCCCCGACCGTGACGTACCGGCCGCCCGGGGTCAGCGCGCGCAGGTAGCCGAGCGGAGATCGACGGGTCTTGACGTCCAGGACGAGGTCATAGGTCCTCCCAGTGCGCGTGAAGTCCTCGTGCGTGTAGTCGAGCACGTGGTCGAATCCGAGCGCGCGGAGCTTCTCCAGCTTGCTGCCACGATCGACGCCGGTGAGTTCCGCGTCGCTCAACCTGGCGATCTGCGCCCCGAGCGTGCCGACGCCGCCTCCCGCGCCGTTGATCAGCACCTTCTCGCCGCCGCGCAGCCGGCCGACGTCGACGAGGCCCTGCAGCGCCAGCGCGACCGCCTGCGGGAGCGCGGCCGCCTCCACGAATGTCATCGCCTCCGGCTTGGGCGTCAACCTCTCGACCGGCGCGCAGACGTACTCCGCGAAACCGCCCCAGCGACCGCTCAGATCGCCGTAGACGAGATCCCCCGGGCGGAAGACCCCGACGCCGCGGCCCACCGCCTCGACCCGACCGGCGACGTCGGATCCCACAATCCTCCTCCTGCCCGGGACGAGGAGCCCGGCCTGCAGGCGGTTCACCACCGGGGCACCCAGGAGAAGGCCGAGGTCCCAGTCGTTGATGGACACGGCGTGAACCCTGATCAGGACCTCGCCCGCAGCCGGCGTCGGCCTGTCGAGCTCGACGAGCTCAAGGGCGGCCGGCCCTCCATAGCGAGAGAAGACGACCGCCTTCATGGCCCTCCCGGCCCGCCCCGGTGGCGTTCGGCGTCGCACACACCGGAGCTTCGCCACACCCTACAGCCCGATCCCCCATCCG
>DATKNA010000122.1:0-6048 GCA_035541595.1 Kineosporiaceae bacterium
GGGACGGCAGAGGCGGCCTCGGCCCGCTCCACCGGCCGTGCGGCCGCCCTACCGGGGCGGCAGCAGAGTCGGCACCTGCCGGCGCTGCCCCTCGATGGACGACGCGTCGGTCGGCGAGAGTCCCGCCGTGCTGACCTGGGCGAGCTTTCCAATCATGGTCGCCCGGTCGCCGCCGGACGCCGCCGCCCTGGCCTCGTGGAGGAGCTGGACGTCGCGGTCGTAGGTCGCCGTCTGTTCGGCCGTGCGACCCGTGGTGAGCTGTGCCACGACCTCCTGCACGCCGGTCAGGGGGTTCACGGACCGGCCGCCGGTGACGGCGGCGGAGACGCCGCTTCCGAGGACGATGGCGGCGAGCGCGACGACGAGCGCGGTCAGGGGGCCCATCCGGCGCTCGCGACGGGCGGGGGGAACCGTGGCGGGCGGGCGCGTGGACGGCACGGCGGAGCCGGCCCGGTGCGCGGAGGGGGTGGAGGGTCGGGACCGTGGCGGAGCCACAGCGGCCATGGCCGGGCCCGGGCGATGACGCCGTCCGCGCAGACGCCGTGGTGGCCACACGGCCCAGCCGGCGCCGGCCGGGTCGCCCGCCGCCGAGAGCCGGCGGCGCAGGGCGTCACGAGCGTGTGCGTAGCCGGGCCGGTCCCGCAGGTCGATCTCGAGACCCGCGGCCGCGTCGTCACGGGCGGCGCCGTGGGCGAGAGTCCCATCGGGGTCGCGCCCGTCCGCGTCGCGCCCGTCCGCGTCGTGCCCGTCCGCGCGGTCCCCGTCCGCGCGGTACCCGTCGGCGACTCGCCACGGGTCATCGGCACGCCCGACGCCGTACGGGTCGTTCCCGACCCGGGGCGCATCGTCAACCGTCGCGGCGGGACGTGGGCCGGTGGGGCGGCGGCCGGGGCCGGAGATGAGACCGGGGACCCGCCGTTGGATCGCCGCCCGGGTGGCGTCGACGGGTACGGGGTCCAGGTCGATCTCTGCCGCCATGAGTGCGAGCGCGGCGAGGACCGGGTCGTCGAGGTCGTCCGGTGTGGGTGCGCGGGTGCCGATCCGGTCGAGCAGGGCGTCCGTCGAGCGCAGCGACTCACGCTGGCCGGCCTCGAAGGGGTCGTACGGGGCGGTCACGGCTGACCACCTGCCGGCTGCCCGGCAGCGGACCGCAGCCGCTGGAGCGCCCGGTGTTGCGCGACCCGCACCGCACCTGGACTCATCCCGAGGGCCCGCCCGGTCTCGTCGGCGGACAGCCCGACGGCGACCCGCAGCACCATGAGCTCGCGCAGCGTGTCTGGAAGGAGGTCGAGCAGGGCGCGGGCCTGGGCGGCGTCGCTGGCGCGCAGGGCGAGGTCCTCGGGGCCGTCGGAGAGGTCCACCATCTCCGGCAGCTCCGCGTGCGGCTGCGGCGCCCGGTAGCTGCCGCGCTGAGCGTCGGCGACCTTGTTCGCGGCGATCCGGTAGACGAAGGCCTCGAACGGCTTGCCCTCGTCCCGGTACCGCGGCAGGGCCGACAGCACGGCGATGCACACCTCCTGAGCCACGTCGTCCGCTGCGTGCTCCGCGCCGGGGAAGCGAGCCAACCGCGCCCGGCAGTACCGGTGGACCATCCGGTGGACCGCGCCGAGCAACGACTCGACGGCCTGCGCGTCCCCGTCCACCGCGAACGCGGCCAGCCGCTGCAGATCCTGCGCGGCATCCTCCGTTCGCAGTATCGCGCGGCTCCGCCCTCGCGTTACCGATCTGCCGAACGCGTCCCCGGGCGCGGCCATCCGCGGCTACCGCACCAGACCCCAGCGGAACCCGACGGCCACGGCCTGCGCCCGGTCCGCCGCGGCGAGCTTACGGAACAGGCGGCGGGCGTGCGTCTTGACCGTGTCCTCGGAGAGGAACAGCTCCTTCCCGATCTCCGCGTTGCTGCGCCCGCGGCTCATACCCGTGAGCACCTGCATCTCGCGCTCGGTCAGGGCCGGCGCGGGACCGGCTCCCTCGACGGCGCGGGGGGACGGAGCCGCACGACGCCAGACGGCGTCGGAGAGCACGTGCACCACTGTGGCGGCCATCTCCTCCCGCGTCGCGTCCTTGACAACATACCCTCGCGCGCCGCTGGCGACGGCACGCGCGACGCCCTCGGCGTCC
Organism: Kineosporiaceae bacterium; assembly: GCA_035541595.1. GTDB lineage: Bacteria > Actinomycetota > Actinomycetes > Actinomycetales > Kineosporiaceae > DATKNA01. The sequence continues at coordinate 2,122 of DATKNA010000122.1, forward strand.
TCGGCCACGGTGACCATGACGACGACGGCCTCCGGATGGCGGGAGAGGAGCCGGCGGGTGGCCTCGACGCCGCCGAGGCCGGGCATCCGGACGTCCATGAGCACCACGGAGGGACGCTCGACAGGCCAGCGCGCCAGCGCCTCCTCGCCCGAGGAGGCGTCCACCACGCGGGTGACGCCGGGCACGGTCACGAGCACGCGGTGCAGGGTCTCGCGCACCAGCGCGGAGTCGTCACAGACGAGCACCGTCGCCACGGTTGCCCCTTTCGTCCCACGTCGGCGCGGGAGGCTCCCGCCGCCGTCCCCCGCGGGACGGCCCGACACGGGAAGATGTCGTCAGCAGGACGGGTCAACCTGAGGGAACCGGGCGCGCGACGGGGCGCCGCCGCCGGCGGTGAGCGGGCCGGCGTCAGAGGCCGAGGGCCTCGATGAGGGTGTCGACGGCCTCGCCCAGGCAGGTCACGCTGGTCGCCGACGCCGGCAGCCGGTCGCCCCAGCCGGGACCACCGAGGACCAGCCGGGGGGCGGGGCGCTGGCGGGGCAGGAGGTCGAGCACCTCGACATCGGTGACGCGCAACCTGGCGTAGACGAAGACGGCGGCCGGGCCGCTCCGCCGCACGGCGGAGACCAGCGCCGAGGTCGGCATGCCCACCCCCAGGACGCGGACGCCGATCTGCTCCTGCGCCAGGGCCGCAGCCAGCGCGTGCAACGGGAGCGTGTGATAGTCACCCTCCGCACAGGCGAGCACCACCGGACGGCTGTTCCGGGGCCGGCGCAGGCCCGCGGTCACCGCGTGCAGCACGGCCACGACCGCCTCGGAGAAGGCGTGCTCGACGTCGACGCCGTCGCCGGTGACGCGCCAGCGCTCACCGATCGACTGCAGAACTGGCATCGCCATCGTGTCCCAGGCATCCCGGACGCCACGCGAGCGGACGGCGTCGCCGAAGATCCGGTGAACCTCGCCGCTGTCGAGGCACATCGCCGCGCGGGCGAGGCCACGGGCGGCAGGACTGCCGTCAGGCAGCGCGACGACGCGGCCGCCGCCGGCCCGGGCCCCCGGGCGAACGGCCCGCGCCCCCACCCCGAAGCCCGCGTCCGCCAAGGTCCACCCCCCCGCCGGACCGGCCCGCCGGGCGATCTCCTTCTCGAGACGGTGGGCGCCGAGCTCGACGGAGTGCCCGGTGCGGGCTGCGGGGACGGCCAGCGATCGCAGCGGCTCCCCGAGTGGCGCACGAGCGGTGACGGCCGACGGCCCGCCGGGGCCCGGCGGCAGCGCCGGGGAGGGCTCGCGCCGGGTGGCCCGTCGCTGCGGCATCGGCTCCGCCTCGTGAGCGGTGCCGCGGCCGGCGTCGTCCGGCACCTGCGGCCCGGCCGGACCGCCCCGGTCCGGTTCGCTCCTGGGACCGGGGTCCGACTCGGGGGCGTGGGCCGTGGCGATCCTTGCGGCGTCCGCCGGAGGGACGCCCTCGAGGGTCAACCGGCGCATGACCACGAGGCGCGCCAGGTCGTCCGGACCGTAGCGCCGGTGCGAGCCCGCGGTGTGCGCCGACGGCCCCAGGTCGTAGCGTCGGTCCCAGGTGCGCAAGGTCGAGGGGGCGACGCCGAGGCGGCGGGCCACGGCAGCCACCGTCAGGGTCGGCGCGGGGAGACCCTCGCCGTCGCGGCGCGTCGTCGCCATGGCCTCGATTGTCCGGGGGCCGCCCGGGCCACGCCAGCGGAGACCCCGAGACGAGCACGGCGACGCCGCGTCGATCAGGATCGTCGATCAAGGTTGTCGATCAAGGTTGTCGATCAAGGTTCGGGATCAGGTGTGCGGGGCGGGCGCCGGGGGTCCGCAGGTCGTGACATGGCCCCCGGAGGCGGACCGGCCGTCGGCGACCGTCCCCCGGTCCGGGGGCCCGCGCTGGGCTACCGAGCACGCCGCTCGGGCCGCGGTCCGACCACGGTCCTGCGACGGGACCGATGTTGAACAACCCATGGCGCGATGTACTTGAATAATGCGTGCAACGGTTGTTAAGGTCGCGGACAGCGCAGTCGGGCATCGGCGCGACGGATCGGGGCGAGGTGTACTGGCATGGCAGAGATCTCCAGGCTCCCGGGGCCGGTGGCGGACCTGTGGGAGTGGCAGTTGCGCGGCGCGTGCCGGGACGCCGACCCCACCGTGTTCTTCCACCCCGAGGGCGAGCGAGGCCCCGCGCGCCGCAACCGTGACGCCGCTGCCCAGGCGATCTGCGCGGGCTGCCCGGTGATGCGGCAGTGCCGGGAGCACGCGTTGACCGTGCGCGAGCCGTACGGAGTCTGGGGCGGCCTCACCGAGGACGACCGCGAGGCCATCTACGCCACAGGGCGGCGCCGTCCGATGCCGCTGGCGGTCTGATCACGGTCCGCCCTCCTCGAACGCGACGAGGCCCGGCCCGTCAGGGCCGGGCCTCGTTCTGAGGCAGCTTCGGAGAGTGGACCGGGAGGGCCGCCCGACTCAGTGGCCGTGGCCGTGGCCGGTGTCCTCCTCCTTGGGCTCCTTCTTCTCCACGACCAGCGTGTCGGTGGTGAGCACCATGGATGCGATCGAGGCCGCGTTCCGCAGCGCGGATCGGGTCACCTTGACCGGGTCGATGACGCCCTGTGCCACGAGGTCCACGTACTCCCCCTCGGCCGCGTCGAGGCCGTGGCCCAGCGGCAGGCCCCGGACCTTCTCGACGACGACGTAGCCCTCGTGGCCCGCGTTCTCGGCGATCCATCGCAGCGGCTCGGCGCTGGCCCGGCGGACGATCGTCACGCCAGTGGCCTCGTCCCCCTCGAGGCCCAGGTTCCCGTCGAGCACGGACACCGCGTGCAGCAGCGCCGAGCCGCCGCCGGCGACGATGCCCTCCTCGATGGCGGCCCGGGTGGCGCTGACCGCGTCCTCGATGCGGTGCTTCTTCTCCTTGAGCTCCACCTCGGTGTGGGCGCCGACCTTGATCACACACACGCCGCCGGCGAGCTTGGCGAGACGCTCCTGCAGCTTCTCGCGGTCCCAGTCGGAGTCGGTGTTCTCGATCTCGGTACGGATCTGGGCGATGCGGGCGTCGACGGCCTCCTGCGAACCGCCGCCGTCCACCACGGTCGTGTCGTCCTTGGTGACCACGACGCGCCGCGCCGTGCCGAGCACCTCCAGGCCCACCTGGTCGAGCTTGAGGCCGACCTCCGGCGAGACGACCTGGGCTCCGGTGAGGATCGCCAGGTCCTGCAGCATCGCCTTGCGACGGTCCCCGAACCCGGGAGCCTTGACGGCGACGGCCGTGAACGTTCCGCGGATCTTGTTGACGACGAGCGTCGAGAGGGCCTCGCCCTCCACGTCCTCGGCGACGACGAACAGCGGCTTGCCGGCCTGCAGGACCTTCTCCAGCAGCGGCAGCAGCTCCGCGATCGCCGAGATCTTGTTCTGGTGGACCAGGACGTGCGCGTCCTCGAGGACGGCCTCCATCCGCTCGGCGTCGGTGACGAAGTACGGCGAGATGTAGCCCTTGTCGAACTGCATGCCCTCGGTGAAGTCGAGCTCCATCGCCATCGTCGACGACTCCTCGACGGTGATGACGCCGTCCTTGCCGACCTTGTCGAACGCCTCGGCGATCAGCGCCCCGATCTCGCCGTCCTGGGCGGAGATGGTCGCGACGTGGGCGATCTCCTCCTTGCCTTCGACCTCGCGGGCGACCTCGAGCAGGCGGTCGTTCACGGCCTCGACGGCCGCGTCGATGCCGCGCTTCAGGGCGGCCGGGGCGGCCCCGGCGGCGACGTTGCGCAAGCCCTCCTTGACCATCGCCTGCGCGAGCACCGTCGCCGTCGTCGTGCCGTCACCGGCGACGTCGTTGGTCTTGGTGGCGACCTCCTTGGCGAGCTGGGCCCCCAGGTTCTCGTACGGGTTCTCCAGCTCCACCTCCTTGGCGACGGT
>DATKNA010000123.1:0-6662 GCA_035541595.1 Kineosporiaceae bacterium
GCGACCTACACCGGCGCCTACGACACCACGAAGACGCCGCTGGTGCAGACCACGATGGCCGAGGAGGGCCAGGCGCTGACCCGGATGAACGCCTGGAAGGCCGTCACCAAGGCGCCCGGCTACACCGACGGCTACGTCGACGCCGCCGGCATCCACCTGCCGGCGACGTCGGCCGAGGTCCCGCTGACCGTCCCCGCCGGCACCACCGGGGGCACCGGACTGCAGCCCTACGCCGGTGCCCTGTCCGGATGGAGCGGCGGCGGCACCACCGTCGTCCCGCCCACCACCGCCGGCGGTTACCTCGTCGGCCCGGCGATCACCGTGCCGGGCGTCCCGACGAACGTGACCGCGGTGCCGGGCAGCGCGACGGCCACGGTCTCCTGGACGGCGCCGGGGTCCAACGGCGGCTCGCCGGTCACCGGCTTCGTCGTCCGCGTCTACCCGGGGACGTCGACCACGCCGGCCAGCTCGGTGACGGCGGCCGCCACCGCGACGAGTCTGCTCGTCACGGGCCTCGTCAACGGGACGAGCTACCGGTTCGACGTCGCGGCGGTCAACGCCGTCGGCACCGGGCCGGCGTCCCAGCTGACCGCCGCCGTCACGCCTCAGGCCGCGCTCGCCCCGGTGCCGACCTCCGTCACCGGCGAGGCCGGCAACGCTTCGGCCACGGTCCGATGGTCCCCGCCCGCCGGCGTGCCCGGGATCACCGGGTACCGGGTCCAGGCTTTCGTCGGAACGACGGCCACGGTGGCGAGGACGGTGAACGTCGGCCCGACCCTGACCGTCGCGGCGGTACCGGGTCTGATCAATGGCACCGCCTACACCTTCCAGGTCAACGCCGTGACCGCGAACGCCACCGGCGGTCAGCAGGGCCCGGCGTCGGCGTCGTCGGCACCGGTGACCCCGACACTGAGCTCACAGACCGTGACCGCGCCGTCGATCACCGGCGTGACCGCGGGCAACGGGTCGGTGGCCGTCACCTTCGCGCCCCCGGCCGAGCTCGCGGGCACGACGCCGACGGGCTACCGGGTGCGCGCCTTCCTGGCCGGGACGAGCTCGCCGGCTCGCAGCACGACCACGACGGCGACAGCCACGAGCGCGACGCTGACCCGGCTGGCCAACGGCACGGCGTACCAGATCGAGGTCACCGTGCAGACGGCCGGCGGCAGCGGCCCGACGTCCGCCAGGTCGGCGACGGTCACGCCGACGACCACGGTGCCGAGTGCGCCGACCATCGGCCGGGCGAGCTCGGGCACGGCGGGGAGCCCGATCACGGCCACGGCTCGCTGGACGGCGCCGACGTCGACAGGAGGTTCGAGCATCCTCGGCTATGTGGTGACGGCCACCCGGTACGCCGCCGACGGGACCACGGTCCTGGGGGCGACGACCACATCCTCGCTGTCGCCGTCGCTGACCTCGTACGCCATGACGCTGCCGGTCGCCGGGTCGTACCGGTTCACCGTGGTCGCGACCAACGCCTCGGGTGCCGGTCCGGCATCCGCACCGTCGAATCTGGCGACGGGACGGTAGAGCCGGCGTCCGGGCCTCGAGGGAGCGCGAGCCCCGGACGCCCCTGCCGGTCCCCGGTCCCGCCGTCGAGGCGGTGGCCGGGGACCGGGCCTGTCTGCGAGTACGATTGCCGAGTTGCCTCGGCGAGGTCGCCGCCTGCCAGCGGCGCCGTGATCGACGCGGTGCGCCGTGGAGCGCGCCCTGCCGCGGGCCCGCCGTACCGCACACCGACGACGAGGAGAGTCCGCGTGTCCGAGGTCAAGCTGACCGCCGAGAGCCGCACCGAGTTCGGCAAGGGTGCCGCGCGCCGGCTGCGTCGGGCCCACAAGGTTCCGGCCGTCCTCTACGGCCATGGGACCGAGCCCGTGCACGTCGCCCTGCCCGGCCATGCCACGATGCTCGCGCTCAAGCACTCCAACGCCCTGTTGACGATCGAGCTCGGCGGTGGCCGCACCACCCTGGCCCTGCCGAAGGACGTGCAGCGCAACCCGATCCGGGGGGAGATCGAGCACGTGGACCTGATCATGGTGCGCCGGGGGGAGAAGGTCACCGTCGACGTCCCCGTCCACCTCGTCGGCGAGGTCGTTCCCGGCACGATCACGACCCTCGAGCTCAACACCCTGTCCCTCACCGTCGAGGCGACGAGCATCCCGGCATCCGTCGAGCTCTCGATCGAGGGCGCGCCGGCCGGCACCCAGTTCCGCGCCGGCCAGGTGCCGCTGCCGGCCGGGGCCACGCTGGCCGGCGACCCGGACCAGATCGTCGCGGTCCTCAGCGCGCCCGAGGCCGAGGAGAAGGCAGAGGAGGCGCCCGAAGGTGACGTCGTCGCCGAGGCCGGCGCCGAGTCCTGACGCGCTCGTCCTGACGCGCTCGACTCGATCGCTGCCGGCCGTGCGCAGGCTGTCGACAGGTGCGGGTCTTGTCCGGGTGCTGCGATACGGGGTGTATCGACCTTGCTCGTCCAGTCCCCAGTCGAGGGGCCGATTTCTGTCGACGAGGTGCGCAAGGCGCGGTATCGCAGGCATCGGGCGTCCATGTCCTCCCCCTGGGACTCCCCGACGAGCTCCGGTCACGACGCCCTGGAGTGAAGCTCGGGCCGCACCACCCACGAGATCAGCACGGCGGCCCTGCGAATGATCACGTCTGCGGACGAGGAGGGTGATGATCGAGGACGCCGATGCCGGGCCGTGGCTCGTCGTCGGGTTGGGCAACCCGGGCACCCACTACACCGGCAACCGGCACAACGTCGGTGCCATGGTCGTCGCGCAGCTCACGGCCGACCTGGGGGTCACACTCTCGGCGCACCGATCCCGGGCGCAGGTGGCGGAGGTACGCCTCCCGCCGGCCGCCGGCCGCCCCGGCGAGCGGTTCGTACTGGCCGTCCCGACCGCCTACATGAACGAGTCGGGCGGCCAGGTGACATCCGTCGCCCGGTTCTTCAGGATCGAGCCCGCCCGGCTCGTCGTCGTCCACGACGAGCTCGATCTGCCCTTCGCCGACCTCATGCTCAAGCGCGGAGGTGGCGAGGGCGGCCACAACGGCCTGCGGTCGATCAGCCAGTCACTCGGCACCAAGGACTATGGCCGACTGCGGGTCGGCATCGGGCGGCCGCCCGGGCGCATGGATCCCGCCGACTTCGTGCTGCGCGACTTCTCTCCGACGGAACGCAAGGACCTGCCCTTCGTTGTCGGCGAGGCCGTGGACGCGGTGCTGCTCGTCGTCCGAGAGGGCTGGGACCGGGCCCAGGAGCGGGTCAATGGCGAGCGCAGGTCCCGGCAGATCAGGTGACGCAGCCGGGAACGGCGCGGCAGCCCACGGTGTTGCTCCGAGTGCCGAAGGGTCAACGGCCGAGTGCCGAAGGGTCGACGGCGCCGTCCCGAACAGGTGGGGGCCCGGTCGGCGAGCGGTCGGCCCCTCGCCCCGCTCGTGACTGTCGGACCCACGCATGAGAACCTGTCGGACCCACGCGTGAGAACCTGTCGGACCCACACGTTAGAACTAGGTACGTGACCCTCTCCGGACTGCTCGACGCGGTCCACACCGACCCTGGGCTGACCACTGCGGTCGAGGCCGCTCGCGGAGGCCGGGTGGCCGCGCTCGACGTCGTGGCACCCGCGGGCATTCGCCCGCTGCTGGTCGCCGCGCTCGCCACCCCCGCGCCCCGCGGCTCCGGCCGCCCGCTGCTGGTGGTGACCGCGACCGGCCGGGAGAGCGAGGACCTCGCGGCCGCCGTGCGTTGTTACCTGCCGGCTGCCGCCGTCGCGGAGTTCCCCGCCTGGGAGACGCTGCCCCACGAGCGGCTGAGCCCCCGATCGGACACCGTCGGCCGCCGGTTGGCGGTCCTGCGTCGCCTGGCCCATCCCGAGGAGGGTGGGGACGGGCCGATCCAGGTGGTCGTCGCACCGATCCGCGCCGTCATGCAACCGCTCGTCAGCGGTCTGGGCGAGCTGCGCCCCGTCCGGCTGCGCGCCGGGGACGAGGCCGGCCTGGAGGCGACGGTGGAGGCGCTCGCGGCCGCCGCGTACACCCGCACCGACATGGTCGAGCGGCGGGGCGAGTTCGCCGTCCGCGGCGGCATCGTCGACGTGTTCCCGCCCACCGAGGACCACCCCCTCCGGGTGGAGTTCTGGGGTGACGCGGTCGAGGAGGTCCGCTGGTTCTCGGTCGCGGACCAGCGCTCGCTGGAGATCGCGGAGCAGGGCCTGTGGGCGCCCCCATGCCGCGAGATCCTCCTCACCGCCGCCGTCCGGGAGCGAGCGGCGGCGCTGGTGACCCGATTGCCGGGCGTCGCCGACATGCTGGCGAAGATTGCCGAGGGCATCGCGGTCGAGGGGATGGAGTCGCTGGCTCCCGCCCTCGTCGACGAGATGCAGCCGTTGCTCGACCTGCTGCCCGACGGCACCCACATCGTGCTCGTCGACCCGGAGCGGATCCGTACCCGCTCGCACGACCTCGTCGCGACCAGCCAGGAGTTCCTCTCCGCGTCGTGGGCGAACGCCTCCGCCGGCAACGAGCTGCCGGTCGATCTCTCGAGCCTGGGCCCCGGTCCCGACTCCCCTGGGCGCTCCCCGGTGGACCTGTCCACGTCCTCGTACTGGCCGCTCGCGCGGGTGCGCGAGCACGCCGTGAGCACGGGCCGGCCCTGGTGGTCGGTGACGGCCCTGACCCCGGACGCCGAGATCACCGACACCGACGTCGTCACGATCGGTGCGCGCGAGGTGACGGGCTACCGGGGGGACACCGACAAGGCCCTGGGGGACCTGCGCGATCTGGTGTCCGCGGGGTGGATCGTGGTCGCGACCACCGAGGGCCCCGGCCCGGCCAAGCGGATGGTCGAGGTGCTGTCCGCGGCCGACGTGCCGGCCCGGCTGGCGCCGTCGGTCGACCTCCCGCCGGACCGCGCCGTGGTCCACGTGACCACCGCGCCGGTCGAGCACGGCTTCGTCGCCGAGCCGCTCAAGGTGGCCTTGCTCACCGAGGCGGACATCGCCGGCAGCCGGTCCGGCACCAAGGACATGCGCCGGCTGCCGAGCCGCCGGCGCAACGTCGTCGACCCCCTGCAGCTGCGCCCCGGGGACTACGTCGTCCACGAACAGCACGGCGTCGGCAAGTACGTGGAGATGGTCCAGCGCACCGTCGGCGGTGCCACCCGCGAGTACCTGGTCATCGAGTACGCACCGGGCAAGCGCGGCCACCCGGGGGACCGGCTCTTCGTCCCCAGCGACTCCCTCGACCAGGTCACCCGGTACGTGGGGGGCGAGGCGCCGCAGCTCAACAAGATGGGCGGCGCGGACTGGGCGCGCACGAAGGGCCGGGCCCGCAAGGCCGTCCGGCAGATCGCCGGCGAGCTCATCCGGCTCTACTCCGCGCGGATGGCTTCGACCGGGTACGCGTACGGGCCGGACACGCCCTGGCAGCGCGAGCTCGAGGACGCCTTCCCCTATGTCGAGACCCCCGACCAGCTCGCCTGCATCGAGGAGGTCAAGGCCGACATGGAGAAGCCGATCCCGATGGACCGGCTGATCTGCGGGGACGTCGGCTACGGCAAGACCGAGATCGCGGTCCGGGCCGCGTTCAAGGCCGTCCAGGAGGGCAAGCAGGTCGCAATCCTGGTGCCCACGACCCTGCTCGTCCAGCAGCACCTCGAGACGTTCACCGAGCGGTACCAGAACTTCCCTGTCACCGTCCGACCGCTGTCCCGATTCCAGTCCGACGCCCACGTCGCGGAGACGCTGGAGGGGCTGCGGGAGGGCAAGGTCGACGTCGTCATCGGGACGCACCGGCTGCTGTCGGGCGAGGTGCGCTTCAAGGACCTCGGGCTGATCGTGGTCGACGAGGAGCAGCGCTTCGGGGTCGAGCACAAGGAGAAGCTCAAGCAGCTGCGGACCGACGTGGACGTCCTGGCCATGTCGGCCACGCCGATCCCCCGCACGCTGGAGATGGCGGTCACCGGCATCCGTGAGATGTCCACGCTGGCCACGCCCCCCGAGGAGCGGCACCCCGTCCTGACGTTCGTCGGCCCCTACGAGGAGAAGCAGATCGCCGCCGCGATCCGCCGGGAGCTGCTGCGCGAGGGCCAGATCTTCTACGTGCACAACAAGGTGGAATCGATCGAGCGCGCCGCCGCCCGGTTGCGCGAGCTCACCCCTGACGCGAGGATCGCCACGGCCCACGGCAAGATGGGCGAGCACCGGCTCGAGCAGGTCATGCTCGACTTCTGGCAGAAGCGGTTCGACGTCCTGGTCTGCACCACGATCGTCGAAACCGGGCTGGACATCTCGAACGCGAACACGCTGATCCTGGAGCGGGCCGACCTGCTCGGGCTGTCGCAGCTGCACCAGCTGCGCGGGCGCGTTGGTCGCGGCCGCGAGCGCGCCTACGCGTACTTCCTCTACCCCCCCGAGCGACCTCTCACGGAGACGGCGCACGACCGGCTGCAGACCATCGCGCAGCACACGGATCTCGGTGCCGGCATGCACGTGGCCATGAAGGATCTCGAGATCCGCGGCGCCGGCAACCTGCTCGGCGGCGAGCAGTCGGGGCACATCGAGGGTGTCGGCTTCGACCTGTACGTCAGGCTGGTGGGGGAGGCCGTCGCGGAGTTCCGTGGCGAGGCTGCACCCGAGGGCGTGGAGATGAAGGTCGAGCTGCCG
>DATKNA010000124.1:0-2663 GCA_035541595.1 Kineosporiaceae bacterium
GATCAAGGAACAAGTGGGCCAGATCTTCCTTGATCGCCACCTATTCCTTGATCACCACGAGCCCGGGGTGTGTCTCAGGCGCGGGGCTTCTCGCGCAGCTCGAACGTCTCGATGACGTCCCCGACCTGGATGTCGTTGAACGACCCCAGACCGATGCCGCACTCGAAGCCCTCGCGGACCTCGGTGACGTCGTCCTTGAAGCGGCGCAGCGAGTCGATGGTGAGGTTGTCGTTGACCACGACGCCGTCTCGCAGCAACCGCGCCTTCGCGTTCCGGCGGATCTCGCCGGAACGGACGATGCAGCCGGCGATGTTGCCGAACTTGCTGCTGCGGAACACCTCGCGCACCTCGGTGCTGCCGAGCTGCACCTCCTCGAACTCGGGCTTGAGCATGCCCTTCAGCGCCGCCTCGACGTCCTCGATCGCCTGGTAGATGATCGAGTAGTATCGGACGTCGACGCCTTCGCGCTCCGCCATCTCTCCGACCCGGCCCGTGGGTCGGACGTTGAACCCGATGATCACGGCGTTGTCGACCGTCGCCAGGTTGACGTCGTTCTGGGTGATCGCACCGACACCGCGGTGGATGACCTGCAGCGCGACCTCGTCGCTGACGTCGATCTTCAGCAGCGCGTCCTCGAGGGCCTCCACCGAACCGGACACGTCACCCTTGAGGATCAGGTTGAGGGTCTGCACCTTGCCCTGCTCCAGGGCCTTGGTGAAGTCCTCCAGACTGATCCGCTTGCGCCGCTTGGCCAGCGTGGCGGCCCGCTCGACCGCCTCCCGCTTCTCGGCGATCTGTCGGGCGGTGCGGTCGTCCGGCGCCACGATGAATGTGTCACCGGCCCGCGGCACCGACGTCAGACCCAGCACCTGCACCGGGCGCGACGGCAACGCGACGTCGAGGTTCTCCCCGTTCTCGTCGAGCATCGCCCGGACCCGGCCGTGGGCCGTGCCGCAGACGATCGAGTCGCCGACGGCGAGCGTGCCCGACTGGACGAGCACCGTCGCCAGCGGTCCACGGCCCTTGTCGAGGCTGGCCTCGATGGCCACGCCGCGCGCCGGCTTGTCCGGGTTGGCCCGCAGGTCCAGCGCCGCATCCGCGGTGAGCAGGATCGCCTCGAGCAGGTTCTCCAGACCGATCCGCTGCTTCGCCGACACGTTGACGAACATGGTGTCGCCGCCGTACTCCTCGGCCACCAGGTTGTACTCGGTGAGCTGCTGGCGGATCTTGTCGGGGTTGGCCCCCTCCTTGTCCACCTTGTTCACCGCGACGACGATCGGCACGCCGGCCGCCTGCGCGTGGTTCAGCGCCTCGATGGTCTGCGGCATGACACCGTCGTCGGCGGCGACGACGAGCACGGCGATGTCGGTCACCTTGGCACCGCGGGCCCGCATCGCCGTGAAGGCCTCGTGACCCGGGGTGTCGATGAAGGTGATCGCCCGGTCGACGCCCTCGTGGTCGTAGTGCACCTGGTAGGCGCCGATGTGCTGGGTGATGCCGCCGGCCTCGCCCGCCACGACGTTCGCCGAGCGGATCGCGTCCAGCAGCTTCGTCTTGCCGTGGTCCACGTGGCCCATGACCGTGACGACCGGTGGGCGCGGCTCGAGGAACTGCTCGTCGTCCTCTGCCTCGCCCTCGAGGTCGATGTCGAACGACTCGAGCAGCTCGCGGTCCTCGTCCTCCGGGGACACGACCTGGATGTCGTAGCCGAGCTCGGCGCCGAGCAGGCCGAACGTGTCCTCGTCCAGAGACTGGGTCGCGGTCGCCATCTCGCCGAGGTGGAACAGGACCGTGACGAGGCTCGCGGGATTGGCGTTGATCTTCTCGGCGAAGTCGGTCAGCGACGCGCCGCGGCGCAGGCGGACGATCGTGGTGCCGTCCCCACGCGGGACCTGGACGCCGCCCGCCATCGGCGCCTGCATGTTGTCGAACTCTTGACGGCGCTGCTTCTTCGACTTCCTGCCACGGACCGGGCGACCGCCGCCGCGCCCGAAGGCGCCCTGCGTGCCGCCGCGCCCGCCGCCGCCCTTGCCGAATCCGCGACCACCGGCCGGGGCGCCACCCGGCGCGCCGCCGGGACCACCCGGACGACCGCCGAAGCCGCCGCGGCCACCGCCGGCGCCGCCGCGTGCGGGCGCACCCGGGCGGCCCGCGCCGGCCCCACCCGGGCCCGGGCGGCCGACGGCGGACCGGCCGGGCATCATGCCCGGGTTCGGCCGCGGGGGCATCGAGCCCGGGCCGGGCCGCGGGCCCGCAGGCCGCGGACCGCCCGGACGGTCGCCGGACGGCGGGCGCGCGCCGGAGGCCCCCGGTCCGGCGCCCGGACCCGCGGACGCGCCGGACCGGGGCATGCCCTGGCTCGAGGCGAACGGGTTGTTGCCCGGTCGCGGAGCACCGCCGCCCGGGCGGGGCATGCCCTGGCTGGCGGCGAAGGGGTTGTTGCCCGGGCGCGGAGCGCCGGGCCGCGGACCGGGCCGCTGACCCTGGCCGGCCTGCCCGCCCTGACCCTCGCCACCCCGGGCCGCCGGGGCCTGCGGGCGCGAGGCCGGCGCGGGACCGGGGCGCGGGGCACCAGGGCGTGGCGCCGCGGGGGACGCCGGAGAACCGGCTCCGGCGGCCCGCTCCGGCGTCATGGGCTGCCTGCCGGCCGGCCCTGCGACGGG
>DATKNA010000125.1:0-29769 GCA_035541595.1 Kineosporiaceae bacterium
GTCCCGGACCCTGATCTCCGGATCACGCGCGATGCACACCAACACATGCGCGTGGTTGGTGAAGAAGGTCCAGTCGGTCACGGCATTCAGCGTAGGCATCCTCGGCGCGGCCGGAGCGACCGCTCGGGTCACGCCGAGCCCAGGGAGGTGAGCTGGGCCCGCGTGACGAAGAGCGCCTCTCCCAGCTCCCGACCGTCGACACGTCGGCCCGCAACTCTGGCACCCAGACCTCCCGTGATCAAGGAATTCGTGGCGATCAAGGAATTCGTGACATGGTCGACGCCGACGATTCGTTGATCACGCAATGGAGAACCGGACGGGGAACGGGGATCAGCCGTGGCAGCCTAGGCGGGTGAACGACCTCGCCCGGTTCCAGCATCCGCGCTTCGCGAGCGCCTATGCCCGGACGAGCCTCGAGGCCGACGAGCGCGGGGCGAGCGAGCATCGTCGCCGGCTGCTGGCGGGAGTTCGCGGGGTCGTCGTCGAGGTGGGCGCGGGCAACGGCCGCAACTTTCCCCTCTATCCGGTGACCGTCACCCGGGTGGTCGCCGTCGAGCCCGACGACACCCTTCGCAGCATGGCGGAGCGGGCCGCCCGGACCGCGTCCGTCTCCATCGAGGTGCTCGCAGGCGACGCCGACCACCTGCCGGTCGCGGACGCCGCCGCCGATGTCGTCGTCACCTCGCTCGTGCTGTGCTCGGTGCCTGACCAGGCGCGCGCGCTCGCCGAGATCGCCCGGGTGCTGCACCCCGGCGGCGAACTGCGGTACTACGAGCACGTGCGATCGGCACGGCGCTGGGCCGGGGTCCTCGAGGACCTCGTGGCACCTGTGTGGGCGCTGGCGGCGGCCGGGTGCCATCCCAACCGCCGCACGTCTGAGGCGATCCGCGCGGCGGGATTCGTGGTCGAGCGGGAGGAGCGCTTCACGTTCCGTCCTCTGCGCGGCACCCCACCGTCAGATCACCTGGTGGGCGTCGCGCGTCGACCGGCGTGGGGGTGAGCTCCCGGGTCGAGACGCGCCGGCGGTCGGGCGGCGCGGCCGGTGCTGGCTCTAGGCTCACAGTCCGTGGGCGAACCCTTCGGCACGTTGGCTGACGGCACCTCGGTCGAGCGGTACACACTGCGCAGCGACGCGCTCGAGGTCGGCGTGCTCTCCTACGGCGGCGTGCTGCAGTCCCTGCTCGCGCCGGACCGTTCGGGGCACCGCGCCGACGTCGTCCTGGGGTTCGCGGACGCCGGCCGCTACGAGGCCGACAGCCCGTTCTTCGGCGCGATCGTGGGCCGCTACGCCAATCGCATCGGCGGCGCACGCTTCGTGCTCGACGGCGAGATCTACCCGCTGACGCCGACCGACGGCCCGAACACCCTGCACGGAGGCCAGCAGGGGTTCGACGCGCGGGTGTGGTCCGTCGAGGAGGTGCCGGGCGCGTCGGGGCCGGCCGGCCTCCGGCTGTCCCTGGTGAGCCCGAACGGCGACCAGGGGTTCCCGGCCAGGCTCTCGGTCGCCGTCACCTACCGGCTCGACGGTGACAGCCTCCGGCTGGACTACCGGGCGACGAACGAGGAGGCGCCCGGCGGTCTCGCCACGGTCGTCAACCTCACGAACCACGCCTATTGGAACCTCGCGGGCGAGGGCGCGGGGTCGATCGGCGACCACGAGCTGTGGCTGAACGCCTCCGGGTACCTGCCGACCGACGCGACGTCGATCCCGGCCGGCGGGCCCGCGCCGGTCGAGGGGACGCCCTTCGACTTCTGCACCGCTGCGCCGATCGGCGCGCGCTGGCGGGCCGGCGTCGACCAGCTGGCGTTGGCCGGCGGCTACGACCACACCTACCTGCTCGACGGCGCCGCCGCGGGAGTCCCGCAGCGTGCCGGCCTCCCGCTGGCGGCCGTCGTCACCGAGCCCGTCAGCGGGCGCGTGCTCGAGGTGTGGACCGATCAGCCGGGCGTGCAGTTCTACACCGGCAACCACCTGACCGGGCAGCTGCGGGGCAAGAGCGGGCGGCTCTACCGCCAGGGCGACGCCTTCTGCCTTGAGACCCAGCACTGGCCGGACGCGCCGAACCGTCCCGACTTCCCCTCCACGGTGGTGCGACCGCAGCAGACGTTCCGGACGTCGACCATCTTCCGGCTGACCACTGCCTGATCGGCGCCCCCGCGGGACCAACGGCCCTGCCCGGCCCGGGCCCGGTCATGGTGGTCTGGGACCGAGGTGATGCGCATGCCCACCGCATCGGAGCCCGCCGGGCTGGTGACCCGGCGGCGTCGGGCGGATCAGCCGTCGGCCACGCCCCGTCCGTATCGCTGGATCTTCACCGTGGTGGAGGCCTTCGTGGCCCTGGGCGGCCTGATCGGGACGGTCATGCTCGTCGCCGGGGTCGGCACGCCGCCGCTGTCGGCGATCTCGTCGCTCGGCCTCTCGAGCTGGGTCGTGCCCGGCCTCTGGCTCTTCGTCTCGGTCACCGTGCCGTCGGCGACGGCGGCCGTGCTCGCCGGCGTCGGATCCCGCTGGGCGCCCGTCGCCGTGCTGGTCGCCAGCGCCTGCCTCGTCATGGAGCTGGCCGTGCAGATCCCGTTCCTCGGGTTCAGTGTCTTCCAGCCGGTCTTCGGCCTGATCGCCGTCGTGATGGCCGTGCTCGCCCTGCTGGCCCGGGACGCCGGCTGGTGGCCTCGCCCTCGCTGAGGCCGCCGGGTGGACCTTCTCATGATCATGGCAACGCTCGACGATGGAGAGCATGCCGCATCCTGAACCGCTCGCCGGCCGGGTCGCCCTCGTCACCGGTGCCAGCCGCCGCATCGCCATCGGTGCGGCGGTCGCGCGCCGGCTCGGCGAGGACGGTGCGGCCGTGCTCGTCCACTCCTGGCTGCCGCACGACGCCGAGCAAGAGTGGGGAGCCGACCCGGGCGGCGCGGACGCGCTGGTCGACGAGCTGCGCGGCGAAGGCAGGCGTGCCGCGCACGTCAGCCTCGACCTCGCCGACCGCGCCGCGCCGGCTGCGCTCGTCGACACCGCGCACGCCACGTTCGGGCGGCTCGACATCCTCGTCGCCAACCACGCGCGCAACAGCGACCAGGGCCTGGAGGCGCTGACCGCTGACGAGCTCGACCTCAGCTACGCCGTCAACACCAGGGCCACGCTGCTGCTGGTCAAGGCGTTCGCGGACCGGCACGACGGCCGGGCCGGCGGCCGGGTCGTGCTGTTCACGTCCGGCCAGTACCACGGCGCGATGCCGGACGAGCTTCCCTACGTCGCCTCGAAGGGCGCCCTGCACCAGGTCACCCGCAGTCTGGCGGTGCACCTGATGGCCCGCGGCATCACCGTGAACTGCCTCGACCCGGGCCCGAACGACACCGGCTGGGCGGACGAGGAGACACGCCAGACCGTGGTGGCCCGCCATCCGGGCGGCCGCTGGAGCACCCCGGTCGACGCCGCGCGTGCCGTCGCCTGGCTCGTCGGGGACGAGGCGGACTGGATCACCGGGCAGGTACTGGCCTCGGACGGCGGCTGGTCCGCGCGGTAGGGCGACGGCCCTGGTGGTCAGTGGCCCGACGGGTGTGCAGCATGGAGTCATGACGGCCGAGCTCGACCTCGAGGCGCTCGACGAGATCCAGCGCCGGGTGCTGTGGCTGTCGACGCGGATCGTCGACGCCGCCAACCGGGAGCGGCAGACCGGCGACGGCGTCAAGGTCGGCGGGCACCAGGCCAGCAGCGCGAGCCTGGTCAGCGCCATGACCGCGCTGTGGTTCGCGCACCTCGATGCCGCCGATCGGGTCGCGGTCAAGCCGCACGCCTCGCCCGTCTTCCACGCCATCCAGTACCTGCTGGGCAACCTCGACCGTTCGTACCTGACGACGCTGCGGGCCCGCGGCGGCCTCCAGTCGTACCCCTCCCGCACCAAGGACCCCGACGAGGTCGACTTCTCCACCGGCTCCGTCGGCCTCGGCGCCGCCGCGCCGCTGTTCGCCGCCGTGACCCGCCGTTACGTCGACGCCCACTTCGGGCCCCGCCCACGGTCCCGGTTCATCTCGATCATCGGGGACGCCGAGCTCGACGAGGGCAACGTCTGGGAGGCGGTCGCCGACCCCGCCACGACCGGGCTCGGAGACGTGATGTGGCTGGTGGACTTCAACCGGCAGAGCCTGGACAGGGTCATCCCCGGCGTCCGCATCACGCAGTGGCGGGGCCAGTTCGAGTCCGCCGGGTGGCACGTGGTCGAGGTCAAGTACGGGCGCACGCTGCAGGCGGCGTATGCGCGGCCGGGCGGCGCGGCGCTGCGCGCGTGGATCGACCTGATGCCCAACGAGCAGTACCAGTCCCTGTTCGGGCTGGCCGGTGACGCGCTGCGCAAGCAGTTCCTCGACGGCGCCCCGGCGGGCGTGGCCGAGGTCGCCGCCGCCTACCCGGACGACGACGGCCCGGGCACGCAGCGGCCCACCCTCAAGGTGCTGGTGACGGACCTCGGCGGACACGACCTGCCGGCCCTCCTCGACGCCTACCGCCGGTGCGACCAGGTGCCGGACCGCCCCAGCGTCGTCTTCGCCTACACCGTCAAGGGCTGGGGCCTGCCGATCGCCGGCAACCCGCGCAACCACTCCGCCCTGCTCACCGGCGATCAGATCGACGCATTGCGCGCCGGCGCCGGGCTGACGGTCGACGACGAATGGGACCGGTTCGATCCAGCCTCGCCCGCCGGCATCTGGTGCACCGTCCGCCGGGAGGCGCTCGCGCGCGCGCCCCGGACGCCGGTGCTGCCGGTCGCCGTTCCCGAGACCACCCGGCAGCGGACCGGCACGCCGATCTCGACCCAGGAGGTCTTCGGTCGGGTGCTCGTCGACCTCGCCCGCGACAAGGCCATCACGCCGTATCTGGTGACGACCGCTCCGGACGTCGCCACCTCGACCAACCTCGCCGGGTTCCTGAACAAGACCGGGGTGTTCGCGCCGACGCAGCGGCGGTCGTGGAACGAGGACCGGATGCTGCGCTGGGCGGAGGGACCGGGCGGCCAGCACATCGAGCTCGGGATCTCCGAGATGAACCTGTTCCTGCTGCTGGGTCAGCTGGGCCTGGCGTGGGACCTGTCGTCGCAGCCCCTGCTGCCGGTCGGCACGGTGTACGACCCGTTCGTGCTGCGCGGGCTCGACGCCTTCGTGTACGGGGTCTACTCGGGGTCCCGGTTCGTGGTGGCGGGGACGCCGTCCGGCGTGACACTGGCCCCGGAGGGCGGCGCCCATCAGTCGACGATCACGGCGTCGGTCGGCCTCGAGTTGCCCGGCGTGACGTTCCTGGAACCGGCCTACGCCGGGGCCCTGGACTGGCTGCTGTGCCATGCGCTCGGCCGGATCGCCGCCGGGCCCAGCGGAGCCTCGACCGCCGTGCCGGCGGAGGACGGGGCCTACTACTTCCGGCTCACCACGAGGCCGATCGACCAGGCTCCCTTCGAGGCCGCCCGGGCCCGGATCGGGGAGGCCGTCCTGCGTCGCGCCGTTCTGTCCGGTGCGTACCGGCTGGTGGACGCGGTCGCCGACAATCCCGGGCATCCGGAGCTCGGCGAGCCCGGCACGCCGGTGGTGCACCTCGTCGGCTCCGGCGCGGTGCTGCCCGAGGTGCTGGCGGCGTCCGCCGAGCTCGCCGACGAGGGCATCGCCGCGCACGTGGTCGACGTCACCTCGCTCGACCGGCTGTACTCCGCCTGGCAGCGGACCCTCCGCCAGGGCGTCCGGACGGCGACCGCGCCGAGCCTGCCGGGCGCGCTGCGGACGGCGTTCGGGGGAGCCGACCGTGGCCCGGTCGTCACCGTGCACGACGCGGCCTCGCACGCCATGGCCTGGCTGGGATCGGCCCTCGGCGTGCCCTGCGTCGCGCTCGGCGTCGACCAGTTCGGGCAGTCGGGCTCGGTGCACGAGCTCTACGAGCTCCACGACATGCTGCCGGGCAGCGTCGTCAACGCGGCGCTCGCGGCCCTCTCGCTGACCTGACGCCGGGTCGGACCGTTCGGCAGGCGGTGCCGGCAGGCGGTCAGCGGCCGCAGCCGGAGGAGACCCGGGGGCGCCAGCCACTCTGGCTCTGCGCGCCCGGGCCGGCCACGTGGCGGACCGGCGCGGGTTCGGGGACGGAGGTGGAGACCACGGGCACGGATCGCCTGCGGAGATGGACGAGCCGGATACCGGACAGCGCGAGCCGTGCCACCACGGCGAGCCAGGCGACGAAGGTCACGGTCATGGGTCCACGGTCCGAGGCCGGGCTGGGCGCACGCTGACCGTGAGCTGGGCATCTCCTCCTGACGCGGGCTCACAGATCGGGTACAGCGTTCCTGCAGATCCGTCCCACCAGGGCCCGGCATCGTCGGTCCCATGGCCACCGCAGATCTCGCCGAGGCTTCGATCCTCGGCGCCCGCAGCCCCGACCCCCGGCCGGCGGTCGACGTCGTCGTCCCCGTGTACAACGAGGAGGCGGACCTCGGGCCGGGCATCCGGCGGCTGCACCAGTACCTCACGGAGCGCTTCCCGTTCAGCTGGCGGATCACGATCGCGGACAACGCGAGCACCGACCGGACCCCTGTGGCAGCGGCGGCCCTGGCCGCCGACCTGCCCGGAGTGCGCGTCGTCCGGCTGGAGGAGAAGGGCCGCGGCCGGGCCCTGCGGACGGTCTGGTCGGCGAGTGACGCCGACGTGCTCGCCTATATGGACGTCGACCTCTCGACGGATCTCGACGCACTGCTCCCGCTGGTGGCGCCGCTGTTGTCGGGCCACAGCGACCTGGCCATCGGGAGCCGGCTGGCCCGCTCCGCGCACGTCGTCCGGGGCCCGAAGCGGGAGATCATCTCGCGGGGTTACAACCGGCTGCTCAAGCTGGCGCTCCGGGTCCGGTTCACCGACGCCCAGTGCGGCTTCAAGGCGGTCCGGGCCGACCGGGCCCGGGCCCTGCTGCCGTTGGTCCGCGACAGCGGCTGGTTCTTCGACACCGAGCTGCTCGTCCTGGCCGAGCGCACCGGGCTGCGGATCCACGAGGTGCCCGTGGACTGGGTGGACGACCCGGACAGCCGGGTCGACGTCGTGACCACCGCCATGGAGGACCTGAAGGGGGTGGCCCGCCTCGGCCGCGATCTCGCCACCGGGCGGTTGCCCGTCGCCGAGCTCCGGGCGGAGCTGCGACGGCCGGCACCGGCCGACCGGGGTGCGTCGTTCGCGGGCCAGGCCGTCCGGTTCGCCGCGGTCGGCGTCGCGAGCACGCTGGCCTATCTCGCGCTGTATGTGCTCTTCCGGGCCGCCGTCCCTGCCCAGGTGGCCAACGCGGCCGCCCTGCTGCTCACGGCTCTGGCCAACACCGCCGCCAACCGCCGGTTCACCTTCGAGGTGTCCGGCCCGGCCGGCGTCGTCCGGCATCACCTGCACGGCCTGGCCCTGTTCGGCGCCGGCCTGGCGCTGAGCTCGGCCGCGCTGGCGCTGCTCCACGCCGTCTATCCGACGCCGACCCGCGCGATCGAGGTCGGTGTCCTCGTGGTCGCGAATCTGGTGACCACCGCGCTCCGCTTCGTGGCCATGCGCTGGTGGGTGTTCGCACCCGCCGCTCGGGCCGCGCGGCCCGCCCAACCTGTTCCCCTGGAGGAGACCCGATGACGTCCACCCTCGGCGCCCCGACCGGCGCCACGACCGTCGATGCCCCCGCCGGCGCTCGGCCGGCGCCTCGGACGCCGTCGGCCCCGGCCCGTCCGCGCTGGGAGCGCCCGGCCTTCGTCGGGTTGCTGGTCGCCACCGCCGTGCTCTACCTGTGGGACCTCGGGGCGTCCGGCTGGGCCAACACGTTCTACTCCGCGGCGGTCCAAGCGGGCACGCAGAGCTGGAAGGCGTTCTTCTTCGGCTCCTTCGACGCCGCCAACGCGATCACCGTCGACAAGCCGCCGGCGTCGTTGTGGGTCATGGAGCTCTTCGCCCGGATCTTCGGTGTCAACGCCTGGAGCATCCTGGTGCCGCAGGCTCTCGAGGGCGTCGCCGCGGTCGCCCTGCTCTACGCCACGGTGCGGCGGCGGTTCGAGGCCCCGGCGGCGCTGCTCGCCGGCGCGGTGATGGCGTCGACGCCGGTCGCCGTGCTCATGTTCCGCTTCAACAACCCGGACGCGCTGCTCGTCCTGCTCCTCGTCGCCGCCGCCTACGCGCTGACCAGAGCCCTGGAGACCGCCTCGACGCGCTGGCTGATGCTCTGCGGCGCGCTGGTGGGGTTCGCGTTCCTGTCCAAGATGCTGCAGGCGTTCGTGGTCGTCCCCGGCTTCGCAGTGGTCTACCTGCTGGCGGCGCCGACACCGCTGCGCCGGCGGATCCTGCAGGTGCTCGGCGCCGGTGCCGCGATGCTCGTCGCCGGCGGCTGGTGGGTCGCGATCGTCGAGCTCTGGCCCGCCTCGGCCCGGCCGTACATCGGCGGCTCCCAGACGAACTCCGAGCTCGAGCTGATCTTCGGCTACAACGGCTTGGGCCGGTTGACGGGCAACGAGACGGGCAGCGTCGTCGCCGGGGGGAATCAGGGCCAGGCCGGCATGTGGGGCCCCACCGGGCTCCTGCGGCTCTTCACGGCGGAGATGGGCGGCCAGGTCGCCTGGCTGCTCCCGGCGGCTCTGATCCTCCTCGGCTACCTGCTGTGGATGGCCCGCCGGGCCCCCCTGGCGGACGGACGCCGGGCCCAGGTGCTGCTGTGGGGAACCTGGCTCGTGGTGACCGGGTTGGTCTTCAGCTTGGCCCAGGGGATCATCCACCCCTACTACACGGTGGCCCTCGCGCCCGCGATCGGCGGCCTGGTCGGGATCGGAGCGTGGATGGCCTGGCGGTACCGGGCTCGCCCGGAGTCGCGGGTCGTGCTCGCCGCGGTGGTGCTCGTCACCGCACTCTGGTCCTGCGCGCTGCTCGACCGGTCACCTGACTGGCTTCCGTGGCTGAAGGCTCTGGTCCTGGTCGCGGGCCTGGCCGCGGCCGTGGGCCTGCTGTTGCCGCTCGCGGGGCGGACTCTCGGGCGGCAGGCGTCGGCCGGAGTCGTCGGGTTGGCGCTCGTCGCCGGCCTCGCCGGTCCGGCGGCGTACTCCGTCGACACCGCGACGACACCGCACGCGGGCGCGATCCCGTCGGCCGGCCCCGCGGTGGCCAGCGGCTTCGGGCCGGGCGGCGGCGGGTTCCGGGGGCGGTTCGGGCGGGGATTCGGGCAGGGTCAGCAGGGGTTCGCAGGTCCGGGCTTCACGCCCGGCACCGGCCAGGGCGGCGGGACCGGCGGGTTCGCGGGCCGGCAGGGTGGCCTGGGCGGCCTGCTCGAAGCCGGCACGCCGGACGCTGAACTGGTGGCGTTGCTGACGCAGGACACGACCTCGACCTGGGTCGCGGCGGCGGTCGGCTCGAACAGTGCGGCCGGCGTCCAACTGGCGACGGGCCGCCCGGTGATGGCCATCGGCGGGTTCAACGGCTCCGACCCCTCGCCGACGCTCGAGCAGTTCCAGGCGCTCGTCGCCGCGGGGAAGATCCACTACTTCCTTGCCGGCGGTGCCGGTGGGCCCGGCTTCGGGGGCTTCGGCCCCGGCGGCGGCTCGGGGACGTCCGGTCAGATCGCCAGCTGGGTGGAGAGCACCTTCCCGAGCACCACGGTCGGCGGCGTGACGGTGTACGACCTCACGCAGTCGGGGTCCGGCGCCACCACGGCCGACGGCGCGGGGGCCACGACCTGAGGCGGGGAGAACTCTCCTTGCACGTTGTGCGCTGCACCGATCCGGTGCAGCGCACAGCGTCACGTCGCAGGCACCCCGGACCGGCGGCCGCGACTAGACTGCCGGGCGTTGAAGGGGAGTAGCCCTCCCTGCCGGGCCGTCGACATGCTGGAGCGCCGCGCGCTCCCGGCGTCCGGGCCCGCACGCGGCGACGTGCGGGTGGGCGAGACCTTCGACCCGTCGGATCGTCGCTGCTGCGCGTCCGCGGGTCGAGGGCATCGCCCCGGCCGCGGCGCTGAAGGGAGCCATGTGCTCCACGTCGTCCTGCTGCTCGCCTGCGCGGTCGTCATCTACCTGGCGTGCGAGTGGTTCGTCAACGCCGTCGAGTGGCTCGGGGTTCGCCTCGAGGTGGGCCCCGTCGCCGTCGGCACGGTGCTGGCCGCGGCCGGAACCGCGCTGCCAGAGAGCGTTGTCACGCTCGTCGCTGTGCTCTTCGGGAGTCCGGACCGGGGGGCGGAGATCGGTGTCGGGGCCGCTCTCGGCGGCCCGCTCGTGGTCGGCACCATCGCCTACGGCGTCACAGGGGTCGTCCTGTTGCTGCGCCGGCGCTCGCGACTGCGCGCGCTCGTCGTGGTGGCGGCCGCCGCCGACGCGGTGGCCGCCTCACCCGCCTCCCCCTCGGCTCGGGGGGAGCCGCCGACCCCCACGGCTCCGGACGTCGACGAGCTGGCCGGGATCGATACCGCCTGGCTGGCTCGCGACCAGGCCTGGTTCCTGGTGATCTTCGCCGCGATCCTCGCCCTGGGACTCGTCTCCTTCGCGATCAAGCCGTGGTTCGGGTTCCTGTTCCTGGCCGTCTACGGGGTGTACTTCCGCCGTGAGGTGTCGGGCGGCGGCGAACAGGCCTCCCCCGGGGACCTCGGGCCGCTCAAGGTCCAGCCCGGTCGCGAGATCCCCTCGACGGTCGCCGTCGTCGCACAGACGCTGGTGACCTTGGCCGGGGTCTTCGTGGCGTCGCTGGTCTTCGTGCGCCAGCTCGAGTGGGTGGGCCCGGCGCTCGGGCTCCCCCCGGTCGTGGTGGCCCTGCTGCTCTCGCCGGTCGCCACGGAGCTCCCGGAGACCATGAACGCGATCATCTGGGTCCGCCAGGGCAAGGCTGAGCTGGCCCTGGCCAACCTCTCCGGCGCGATGATGATCCAGGCCACCGTCCCGTCGGCGATCGGGTTGTTCGTCACGCCCTGGCTCTTCGACGTGCCACTGATCCTGGCGGCGATCGCCACCATGGCCGCCATCGGGTACCTGTTGACGAGCCTGCGCCGCGGCCGGCTCACCCCAGCCCGGCTGGCCGCTGCGGGGTCGTTCTACGTCGGCTTCGCCGTGGCGCTGCTCGGCTACCTGGTCTGACCTTCGACCACCGCCGGACGAGCGGCGCCGGCGCAGACCCGATCCTGCCCACGTCGAGTGGGCTCCGGCCGAAGCACCATGTCGAGGAGATGATGCTAGAGCGCAACGTTGCAGATTGTGGTGCCCATATGCAACAATTGCAGATGTGCTGCAAGCCGGGGACCAAGCGGGGGACCAAGGAGGTGGCGCAGGTGGCAGGCCGCCGACGGGGTGCTGAAGCACCAAGGCCGCACAGCTGGTGCCGTGCAACGAACCCTCGGATGTTGCTGACGAGCGACGGCGATGTGATGCGTCCCGTCGCGTCGCGGCTGTCAGTGCCAGGAAAGGTGGAGCATGACCGACACGCCACTGTCGCTGCGCCTGGCGGCGGCCGCCAGTCGTCCCGACGCGGTGACCGCCTTCACGCTCGCGCGCCAGGCGTTCATCGAGGGTCGCAGGGTCGAGATGCAGGAACTGGCTGCCGGCCTCGGCGTGAACCGGGCGACCCTGTTCCGCTGGGTCGGCGGGCGCGACGAACTGCTGGCCGAGGTGATCTGGTCCGTGGCCGAGCCGACGTTTGCCGCGGCCGTGACGGCTGCGCGCGGGACCGGCGGGCAGCGGGTGGCCTCGGCGGTCGGCGGCTTCGCGGTGGCCGCCCACGAGTCGACGTTCTTCGTGAGCTTCGTTCAGCGCGAGCCGGAGCGGGCGCTGCGGATCCTGACGACCCGCGCGTCCGCATTCCAGAACCGTCTGATCGATCTGGTGGAGCGTCTCCTGAACGAGGAGATCGAGGCCGGCCGGCTGGACCCGCCGCTGCCGGTCCGCGACCTGGCCATCGTGGTTGTCCGGATCAGCGAGACCTTCATGTACCTGGACATGATCACCGGCGATACGCCGGACGTGTCCAAGGTCGAGCAGGCCGTCGCCGCGCTGCTCCGGTAGCGGGTGGGCCGCTGCGCGGAGGACGGCCGGTATGAGGCGCCCGTCCGTTCGTGCGGCCTACGACGCTCTCGAGCATGAGGTGGAGCCGCGCCTGGAAGCACTCGTCCGCACCGCGGGCTTCGCTCAGGCCAGTGCGCTCGTCGCCGATATCCGGTCGTCCGTCGGTACGTCCGTGGACTCGTGGATCGCGCGGGTCCTGCACGCGGTCAACCTGCCGGCCGGCACGGACGTCCAGCGGCTGCGCCGTCGGATCGGCGAGCTGGACCGGGAGGTTCGCCTGCTCCGGCTCGAATTGGCCCAGTACGCCGAGGAGCGGGGGGACGTGCGACCCGATGGCGGCTGATCAGCTCTCGATCATCCACGGCGTCCGGGGTGAGGTCGAGCGGACGGCGCTGCGTGCCCGCAACGGCATCAAGATGGCCATCGGCGTATCGCGGCCCGACGTCGGCAGGACCCCCAAGGACGTGGTCTGGAGCAGCGGCCGGGCCGAGCTTTGGCACTACCACAACGACGATGTGCGGTACAGCCCGCCGCTGCTCGTCATCCCCAGCCTCGTCAGCCGCAGCTACATCCTCGACCTCACTCCCGGCAACAGCTTCATCGAGCAGCTCGTCGGCGCCGGGCTCGACGTGTACATGCTCGACTGGGGGGTCGCCGACGAGCGCGACGCCGCGAACCGGTTCGAGGACTACGTCGACCTCGCCATCCCTGCCGCGATCCGCAGGGTCCGTCGCCGGTCGGGTGCCGACGGGGTGAACCTGCTCGGCTACTGCTTGGGCGGCGTGCTCACGCTGCTGCACGCCGCTCACCACCCGTCCTCACCCTTGCGCAGCCTTACCGTCGTGGCCTGCCCCGTCGACTTCCGCCGGCTCGGCCCGCTCGGGGACATCTTCGGTACCACCGATCTGGAGGTCGACGCCGTGCTCGGCGACGACGGCAACATCCCGCCGCGGGTCGTCCTGCGGGGGTTCCGCTCGCTGGCGCCGATGGGTGAGATCACCGCCAATGTGAACCTGCTCGACCGGTTGTGGAGCGACGAGTACGTCGCCGCCCACCAGGCCATGACCGGCTGGGCGACCGACCACGTGCCGTTCCCGGGTGCGACGGCCAGGCAGATGGCTCAGATGCTGCGCGACAACGCGCTCGTGACCGGACGCATGGAGCTGGGCGGCGACCGGGTGAGCCTGGCCGACATCGAGGTGCCGTTCCTCTCGGTGCTCGGCACCAGGGACCACATCATCCCGGAACCGGCGTCCGCCCCGGTCCTGGAGCTGATCGGTTCGGCAGACAAGCACGAACTCCGCCTCGACGGCGGCCACGTCGGCCTGATCGTCGGCAGGACAGCACAGCGGACCACCATCCCCACGCTCGTCGAGTTCCTCATCCGACGAAGCCGCGCTCTGTCATGACCATTCGCGACCTGACACCGCCGCCGACAGGCCGCGCCGATCGAGCCGACAGGCTGCGCTGATCGAAGGGAATCGTGATGCAATCCGTGCTCGACAGGTTCCGGCTCGACGGCAGGGTGGCCATCGTCACCGGTGCGTCCAGCGGTCTTGGTGTCCAGTTCGCGCGGGCCCTCGCCCAGGCCGGGGCGGACGTGGTGCTCGGCGCGCGCCGCGAGGACCAGCTGATCGAGACCGGCAGGCTCGTCGAGGCCGAGGGCCGCCGGGCGCTCGCCGTTCGGACGGATGTGACCGACCCGGGCCAGTGCACCGCACTCGTGAGCGCCGCGATCGACGAGTTCGGCCGAGTCGACGTCCTGGTCAACAACGCCGGCCTGGGCACGTCCGCCCCGGCGACGAGAGAGGCGCCCGAGCGCTTCCGGTCGGTGATCGAGCTCAACCTGAACGCCTGCTACTGGATGGCGCAGGCCTGCGGACGGGTGATGCGGCCGGGCAGTTCGATCGTCAACATCTCCAGCGTGCTCGGCCTGACCAGCATGGGGTTGCCGCAGGCGGCCTACACGGCCAGCAAGGCCGGGCTCATCGGCCTCACGCACGACCTCGCCCAGCAATGGACCGGACGCAAGGGGATCCGGGTCAACGCGATCGCTCCCGGCTACTTCGCCTCGGAGATGACCGACCAGTTCGAGGCGGACTGGCTGGCGAAGGTCGTCCTGCCCCGTACGGTCACCGGGCGGCTGGGTGCCCCGGGCGAGCTCGACGGGGCGCTGATCTTCCTGGCCAGCGACGCCAGCGCGTACGTCACCGGCATCACCGTGCCGGTCGACGGCGGAATCCTCCTCACGTGACGCCGGAACACTGCGCCGACACTGCGCCGACACTGCGCCGACACTGCGCCGACCTTCGCTGATCCCGGCGGGATTCCGCGATCGTGAGGTGGCTGATCCCAGATCACCGGCGGGTGCTCACCGGCGCGCAGATCTGCCGGACACGCCTTAACCTTTGGCCACGGCACCCGCAAAGCGCGTCCCGACTTGTTCATCTCCGGAGGAGTGCCCGCCAGGGCCCGCGATCACACGGAGGACACCGTGGCACTCATCGGCGGCGCCCCCGTCCGCGAGCGTGTGCGCTGGCAGGGCGTCCTGGAGGCGCTGGACGAGGTCGTCCTGCTGCTCAACGCTCATGACGTCGTGACCTACGCCTCGCCCTCCGTCCGTGTCCGGCTCGGGTACGCGCCCGAGGCGATCACCGGACAGGCGCTGGGGGATCTCGTCCATCCCGACGACCTGCGCGCCGCCCTGCGCAACCTCGCGGAGGTCGGCCTCGGCGCCCCCGTCCGGCACGCCATGCGGGTGCGTGGCGCCGACGACCGCTACGTGCCGCTCGACTGGTCCCTGACCCGTGCCGTGGACCCGGTGGACCGTGCCGAGGTCGTGGTGCTGTCCGGTCGTGACGGAACCAGCCGGGTCATGCTGGAGGAGCGCCTCGCCTCTGTGGACCAGCGGCACCGGACGCTGTTGGCCACGCTGAGCGAAGCCGTGGTCTTCCTCGACGCCCAGCTGCGCGTCGAGGAGGTCAACGACGCAGCCGCCGCCCTGCTCGGGATCGGCGCGCGCGACCTGCTCGGCCGGCACTGGTTCGAGGCGCTCGACATCTGGGACGAGAACGGGCGCCGGCTGACGCGCGACGCGGACGTGGTGGCGGCGTTGCTGACGCAACCGGCGCCGCAGGACGTGCGGCAGGACGTGCGGCAGGACGTGTGGCGCAGCATCCTGCGCGGCGACGGGCAGCGCGTCCTCGTCCGCTGCCGGTGGACGCCGCTGTCCGGCGGGTCCACCGGTTCCCCGGGCCACGTCCTGATCATGCAGGACGCCGTGAACTCCCGGGCGGGGACGAGCCCGGCGCCGCTGCAGCAGCGCCGCCGGGCCCGGACGGTGGCGGGTCTGACCCCGCGCGAGCACGAGGTGCTGGAACGTCTGGCGGACGGCCGGGACGCCAAGGAGATCGCCCGCGAGTTCGATCTGTCGGTCTACAGCGTGCGTGGCCACATCAAGAGCCTGATGCGCAAGCTCGGCGTCCACAGCCAGCTCCAGGCGGTCGTGGCGGCGGCCCGCCGGGGGATGGTCGACGTCGTGGGCGGCCGTTCCCCCGCGTCGGCGGTGACCGGGGCCGACACTGCGGGCCGGGACGGGTCGCGGTGACAGGGCCGCACCGGCATGGGGTCCGGCTCGTGACGCCGATGTCACAGGAGGTCCGGATGACGAGCGAACCGACGGGGCCCACGACGTGGCCGACGACCCCGGCCGAGGCCCTGCGGTTCCTCCTCGACGGCAACGAGAGGTTCGTCGCCGGCACGGTCGACCACCCCAACCAGGACGCCGCACGTCGCGAGGCCGGCGCCAACGCCCAGCGCCCCTTCGCGGTGGTGTTCGGCTGCTCCGACTCGCGTGTCGCAGCCGAGATCATCTTCGATCGCGGCCTGGGCGACCTCTTCGTCGTCCGGACCGCCGGGCACCTGATCGGGGCGGAGGTTCTGGCGAGCATCGAGTACGGCGTGATGGTGCTGGCCACCCCGCTGGTCGTCGTCCTCAGCCACGACAGCTGCGGCGCGGTGAGCGCTGCGCTGCAGGCGCACGACAGTGGCGTCACGCCGCCGGGCCACCTGCGACGGATCGTCGAGCGGCTGACGCCGGAGATCCTCCTCGCCCGGTCACAGGGCATCGGCGAGCCCGACGAGGTCGCCCGACTGCACGGGCGCGCGACCGCGCAGGCATTGCTCGAGCAGTCGGCGCCGGTCCGCGAGCGTGTCGAGGGGGGCGCCTGCGGGATCGCCGTGCTCGCCTATCGGCTCGTCGACGGCCGCACCCACGTCATCGGCACCCACGGGCTGTCCATGAGCGCGTGACCCGACCTCGGGGTCGTCGACCGGAGGCCGCCCGGCTCGTCCCGGCCGTGACCGGTCCGCACCGACGCGACGGCGACGGTGAGCACCGCGGCCGCGTACAGCGTGACCTCCCCCAGCAGGCTGACGGCCTGCTCGCCGGCGTTGCCCACCCACCACAGCGGTACGCAGAACGCCAGCAGCGCGACCACGGCGAGCCCCCGCGCCACCCTCGACGGCGCGCGGAGGGCGACGGCGACCGCGCCGGGGATCAGCGTGTAGAGGTAGTGCACCTCGCAGAGGTTCCCGGCGAGATAGGTCGCCGCCACGAGCACGGAGACGATCCAGGCCACCTCCGCGAGGTCCCAGCGCCTGAACCTCAGCGCCGCGAGGCAGGCGCCGGCCGCGGCGACCACGACCACCAGCCGCGCGGAACGAACGGTGGTCGAACCGATGTGGTGCACGCTGGCGAACCCGGTCAGGGAGAGGTTGCCGACGGCCCGGGAACCGACCAAGATCGATCCAGCCAGTACGTGCTGGAGCACCTGCTGGGCCCGGGTGGTCCCACCGCCGAGCTGCAGGCTGGCGACGAGCAGCGCGGCCGGGACGGCGGCCGTGACCAGGAGCGGCAGCCAGCGGTGGGCGATCAGGGGGACCAGGACGACCGCGGCGAGCAGCGGCTTGAGCAGGATGCTGAGCTCGAGCACGATGCAGCCGGTCCACCAGCGTCCGGTGCCGAGCAGCCAGATGACGGCCAGCGTGAACGGGGCGATCAGCACCGAGACGTTGTCCAGCGGCAGGGCGTGGTAACTCGTGTTCCCCGCCATGACGATCCCGGCGAACAGCGCCGCCGCCGCGGGACGCCACCAGCGAGGCGGGGCGAACAGGTGTACCGAGAGGGCGCAGACCGCCAGCACCGCGACGATCGTCACGACGAGCACGGCCCGGGCGAGCAGGGGGGTGTCCACGCCGGCGATCGGCACGGACATCACGGCGGCGGTCGGCGGATAGACGAAGTTGTGCACGTCGAAGACGTTCCGGCCGGCGAGCACGGCCTGGCCGGCGCCCTTCATCGGGCGGATGTCGACGCCGAACCAGGCCTTCGACACCGCGCTGCGGTACTGCAGCACGCCGACCCAGGCGGTGACGGCCCAGGCGATCGCCGTGAGCGTGATCGCGGCGGCCCGCTCGGGCACGCCACGCTCCGCCGCCGCACCGCCCGGACCGTTCGGACCGTCCGCCACGTCACCCGGTGTCGTCACTCGTCGTCGTCCGGGGGCAGGTACAGGTGCTTCATGTCGGACGGGGGTGGCGCCGCCGGGTGGTAGTGCATCGGTGCTCCCCCCGTGTCGGCCGCGGCCGCGGGGGCGTCGGCCAGCGAGAACCGGTCGCGCAGCCGGCCGTAGAAGTCGGGACGGTGGAGCCTGACGAGCTTGGCCCGCCAGGGCGCCGCGTACACCGTGACCCAGTCGCCCGGGTCGAGAACCCCGCGGAGCTGACCGTCGACACTGACCGCCACCTGCCCGGACCGGTCGAGCACGCGGACCGAGACGACCTCGTCGGCACCGAGCACGAGGCTGCGGTTGAAGATCATGTGTGGGGCCACCGGCGTCATGACGATGCCCTCGAGGTGCGGCGACAGCACGGGGCCGCCGGCCGAGAAGCTGTAGGCGGTGGACCCGGTCGGGCTGGCGACGATGATCGCGTCCGCGCTGTACGAGGCGAACAGCCGGTCTCCGAGGTAGACGCCGACCGAGGCCTGCCGGTCACGGACGAGCTTCTCGAACACCACGTCGTTCAGCGCGCTCACCTCCAGCGGGACGCCCCAGCCGACGTCCTCGGGGAGGCTGGGCCGCAACCGTGGCGGCGGCAGCGCCGGGCCGCGGCCGTAGCGGAGCAGGCTCTCCATCTCGTGCGGGAGCTCGAGCGGTCGGGAGGCGCGCATGGTCAGCGCGAGCCGCTCCTCGATGTGCGCGCCGCCGTGGTGGACCGCCTCCAGCGCCGACTCGACGTCACCGACGCCGACCTCGGTGAGGAACCCGACCCGGCCGACGTCGACGCCGAGCACCGGGACGTCGGCGGACATGGCGATCCGCGCCCCGCGCAAGAACGTTCCGTCGCCGCCCAGCGTGACGACGAGATCCAGGTGTCCCGCCCGGTCGGCCTCCTCGTGCGAGCTGCGCCGCTTTGCGTCGACGTCCCAGACGTCGATGTCGGCCCACGCCACATCGTGCCCCTCGCACCAGTGCCGCACGCACCGCGCGGCCTCCACCGCGGCCGGGCGGCCGCCGTGGACGACGATCCCGACGCGCTGGAGCGAGCCGTCCCCATCGGTCATGCATGGGCCTCCTGCGTCTGGTGGGCCTCGGCGGCGGGCGCGGACGCAGCCAGACTGCCATGGGGAGGGGGTCGGCGCGTCGTCGGCCGGACCTCGGTGCAGGCTGGGGGTGTATCCGGGGCCCGTCGAAACCACGGCGTGCTGCCGACGTGGGACCGGACGAGAGGACAGCGCATGAGCGACGTGACGGACAGCCCGGTGCCCTGGGTGGCTGAGCACACGCGGCGTTACCTGGCCAGCGGCGGGGAGGACGGCCACGAGTGGCGCCCCGGCGTCCCGACGTTGCTGCTCACCACGACCGGCCGCACGAGCGGTGCGAGGCGGCGGACGGCGCTGATCTACGGGCGCGACGGCGCCGACTACGTCGTGGTGGCCTCCAAGGGTGGTTCCCCGGACCACCCGGCGTGGTACCTCAACCTCGAGGCGAACCCGGTCGTCGAGGTGCAGGTGTTCGACACGATCGTGCCGGCCACCGCCAGGACGGCCGCCGGTGCCGAGCGCCGGCGGCTGTGGGCCCTGATGCGGGAGATCTGGCCGGCCTACGACGCGTACCAGACGAGAACGGACCGCGAGATCCCGGTGGTCGTCCTCACGCCGCGGCAGTGATGGCGATGGACGCCGGGACGGACCCCCGGGCGGACGGTGGTCCCGCGCAGACGCTCGGGGACGAGGACGAGGCCCGCCGCAGCGCCCTGCGCCGGATGAAGGCGGTGGCGACGGGCCTGCTCGCCGTCGCGGCCGCCGGCTACGGCCTCACCCTGCACCAGGTGGGCTGGCTCGGGTTCGTCAACGCCGCCTGCGAGGCGGCCATGATCGGTGCCGCGGCGGACTGGTTCGCGGTCACCGCGCTGTTCCGCCACCCGCTGGGCCTGCCGATCCCGCACACGGCGCTGATCCCGACCCGCAAGGACGCCCTCGCCCGCTCCCTGCAGGACTTCGTCGCCACGCATTTCCTCGCCCCGGACGTCGTCCGCAGCCGGGTCGCCGCCGTCGGTGTGGCCCGCCGAGCGGGGACCTGGCTCGCGGACCCGCCGCACGCCGAGCGGGTCGCCGCCGAGCTCGCGGGGGCCGGCCGCGGCCTCCTCCAGGTGCTCCACGACGACCGGGTCGCCGCCCTGCTGGAGGAGATCGTCCTGCGGCCGATGCTCGCCCGCCCGTGGGCGCCCCCCGCCGGGCGCCTGCTCGAGCACATCGTCACCGAGCGGGCCCACCATCGCCTCGTCGACCTCATCGCCGAGGAGCTCCACGTCTGGCTCGAGCGGCACGAGGACGTCGTCACCGCGCTGGTCCGGGACCGGGCGCCGGCGTGGACGCCGTCCTGGCTCGACGAGCGCGTCGCGCAGCGCGCCTACCATGAGGCGCTGCGCTGGGCCGCCGACGTCCGGAACGACCCGCGCCACCGGGTCCGGCTGGCGGTCGACGACATGCTCGTCGGGCTCGCCAAGGACCTGCAGTCCGACCCCGTGATGCAAGCCCGTGCGATGGACCTGCAGCAGCGGATCATGGCGAATCCCGGCGTCCGGGAGGCGGTCGAGGCGCTGTGGACGGCGGTCCGCAGGGTGCTCGAGGAGGCGATCCGGAACCAGGACAGCGACCTGCGCCGTCGCCTCGTCGCCGGGATCGCGTCCTTCGGGCGCCGGCTGAGCGCCGATCCCGAACTGCAGGCCAGCGTCGACGGTTACGTCGAGGATGCCGCCGGACACCTCGTCACGAGCTACCGGGACGAGGTGGCGACGGTGATCTCGGAGACGGTCCAGCGGTGGGACGGCCGGGAGGCCAGCCGTCGGATCGAGCTGTACGTCGGGCGGGACCTGCAGTTCATCAGGATCAACGGGACGATCGTCGGCGGCCTCGTGGGGGTGCTCATCCACGCGGTGACCGTGCTGGTCGGCTGACCCGGTGCGGCCCGGCTGCGCGCCGTCCACCGCGCGGCCCGGCGACCGCCCGCGCGAGGATGATGGCGTGACCAGCCAACCGACGGCCGCGCCGACCGCCGTGCCCGAGCACCACGCCACCGGTGACGTCGGCGGCGACGGCGAGAACCCGCGGCTCTGGATCGTCCGGCACGGGCCGACCGAGTGGAGCTCGTCGAGGCGCCACACCGGCCGGACGGACGTCCCACTGACCCCCGCGGGCGAACGCGAGGCCGCGGCTTTGCGGGGTCGGCTGGCCGGCGTCCGGTTCGGCCTGGTGTTGACCAGCCCGATGGTGAGGGCCCGTCGGACGGCGGAGCTGGCCGGCTTCCCTGACGCCGAGATCGAGCCGCTGGCGCACGAGTGGGACTACGGCAGGTACGAAGGGTGGACCCGGGCGGAGGTCCGCGAGGAGATCCCGGACTGGTCGCCATGGACGTACCCGGACATGCCCGGCGGGGAGCGGCTGGACCAGGTGGCCGAACGGGCCGCCAAGGTCGTCGCGCGGGTCCGTTCCAGCGCCGTCGAGAACGCGCTGCTCTTCGCCCACGGGCACTTCCTGCGGATGGTCGTCATCCAGTGGATCGACGCCTCCTGGACGCTGGCCGGGCGGCTCACCATCGATCCCGCCGCGATCTCCGTCCTCGGCTGGGACCGCGAGACCGCCGTTCTCGAGCGCTTCAACAGCTGACCTGCGGGTGTGCCGAGGCGACGGCCCGGCATCCCCCGAACGACGCCCCGGGAACGGTGGGAACGGGGGTGGGTCGCCGCGTCCAGTTCCCCCGGTCGGCTGCCGAAGAGTCTCTCCGTGCAACACGACGAGGCGCCGTGGCGCGCTCCCGAGGGTGGAACCACGACCGCACCCGGCAGGACCGTCGAGGTCGGCCGGCAGGACGCCGGTGCGGTCACCGACCTCGCGGCCCCGCAGGCCGCACCCCCCGACGCCGACGGCGGCGAGCCCGTCGGCCCATCCGTCGTGTCCACCCTGACCGCGCTGCCCCGGACCCGTCGGCGACCGTTGACTCGGCGTGCCCACGCCCGGATCCCCGACGCCACCGCCGCCGCCGTGGAGCGCCTCTCCTGGGGCGAGGTGGGCCGGGAGGTGCCGACGGCGGCCGCCGTCAGCGTCGTCCCCGGCGCGGGCCTGCCCGCCACGTTCCGTCGCCGGCTGCCCGGCGCCGATCTCGACGACCTCATCGGGCCGGTGGAGTCGGGCGTCGCGCCCGGACGGCACCGCGGCCCGCATCCTGCGTGGCAGGTCCTGCGGCGCCTGCCGGGCTGGCGGCCGACGCCTGGTGCCCAGGAGGACGACCCGCTGTCCCCCACCGCCGGGCCCGACATCACCGAACCCGACGTCACCGGACCCGACGTCACCGAGCCCGACGTGCCCGTCTACCGGCGCCGCCGGCGGCGGTCCCCGGCTCCCGCCACGCGCTCGGCCCTGCAGGCGGCCGGGGCGAGGATCGAGACGGTCCACGGGCGCGCGGAGATCGCTCGTGCGGTCGCAGAGGAGTCCGCCGCACTGGTGGACGCCGACGTCGTCGCACTGGTCCTCCGCGCCGTCGAGGGCCCGCGGGTGGTCTGGATCCATCCGGGGGGCCCGGACGGCGCGGGTCTCTGGGGGCCGGCCACACTCGGCTCGCTGCTGCGCGCGGGCCACCCCGTACGGCGCGTCGTCGATGGCGACCCGCTGGCCGGCGGGCGGCCGACAGCACTGCTCTCCGTGCCGGTGCCGGTCGGTGGTTGCGTGGCCGGCAGCCTCATGGCACGGCGGGACGAGCCGCGGGCGTTCACGGCGACCGAGCAGGACGTGCTCGCCCGGCTCGCCAGGATGGCCGGGGCGGCGCTGCTGGCCGCCGCGCGGCCGAGCCCACGCGGCCGGTCGGACGTCGACGCCGCGACCGGCCTGCCCGGGCCCGGCAGGTTCGCCGCCGAGGTCGAGGCGGCGGTCCGCGCCGCCGAGCGGCGGGGGATCCCCGTCGCCGTGCTCGCCCTGCACGTCGAGGGGCTGGGTCGCCTGCGCACCGAACTGGGCGAGGTCACGGCGAACGAGACGCTGCGGGCTCTGGTCACCGCGCTGGGCGCCGTTCTGCGCGTGGGCGACCTGGCCTACCGCATCGGTGCGGACGAACTCGCCCTGCTCCTGCCCGCGACGGACGCCACCGGCCTGCCCTCGATCCGGGAACGGCTCGAGGCCGTCACCGCCGAGACGGTCGCCGCCCTGGAGGTCCCCGGCGCGCGGCGGTCGCTGGGGCTGCGCTCGGCAGGCGTCCCGCTCGACGGCATCAGGGCCGGGCACCACGTCATCGACGTCGCCAATCGGGTCCTCGCACTCGACCGGCAGAAGGTGCGTTGGACCACCGGCTGAGCCGAGCGGGGCGCCGTCGTGACGGCCGGCGCCCCGTCCTCAGCAGACCTGATTGACGTCGACGGCCTTCGTCGGATCGACGGCGGCGCCCGGCCTGGACGTCGAGGACGTCGAGGTCGAGGGCTTGGGCGTCGAGGAGACGCTCCCATCGTGCGACTCGGTGGGCGGCGCGAGGGCGTCCGTGACGAGCTTCTGCATCGTCGTGAAGTTGGGATCGGCCGTGTTGATCACGGCGTCCGTGAACGGGAGGCTGCGGATGTGCGCCTTCTTGATCCGCAGTGCGAGCTCCACCCAGGAGCTGAGGTCGTCCAGCGGGATGCTCGTGCTCATGTCCTTCTGGAGGCTCTTCGCCAGCTGCGGGAACGCTTGCGCCAGGGTCAGGGGGTCCGCCTGCTTGCTGATCGCTCCCAGCACGCAACGCTGCCGCTGCATCCGGTCGTAGTCGCTGGAATCCGAGCGCGAGCGCGCGTACCACAACGCGAGGTAGCCGCTGAGGCGCTGCCGGCCCGGGTCGATGTACCTCTTGACGCCGACCTGCCCGACCCCGGGCACCTCGTGGCCGCCCACGGGGATCCGCCGCTGCACGTTGATGTCGAGGCCGCCGATCGCGTTGATGAAGTCCTCGAACCCGGCCAGGTCGAGCAGCGCGTAGTCGTTGATCGTCAACCCGGTGGCGCCCTGGACCCCGTCGATCGTGGCCTGCAGGCCGGGGTTCGCGAACCGGTGGTAGTAGGAGTAGGCCGGGCTCTGCGGGTTGGCCGCGTTCTGCGCGCCGAACTGCCACAGAGCGTTCAGCAGGCAGCTCTGGTCCGGGCAGGCGTAGCCGTTCGGATACATCTGCGCCATCGGCGTTCCCGCCGGGAACGGCACGTGCTGCAGATTGCGGGGCAGGCCGAAGACCACGGTGTCGCCGGTGTGGGTGTCGATGCTCACCACGAGGATGGAGTCGGTCCGGACGCCCGTCCGGTCCGCCCCCGCGTCGGATCCGATCAGGAGCACGTTGACCCGCGGCACGTCGGCCCACGGGTCGGGCTGGTCGTTCTTGGGTCGCGGAGCTCCCGCGATCACCGTGCCGTTGCTGGTGATCGCGGCGAGCGTGTCGCGACCGATCATGGAGTAGCTCGCCGTCTTCAGCGCCACGAGCCCACCGGCGGCGATGATCGAGGTCACCAGGGCGGTGCTCAGCAGGCCCTGCATCCGGGTGAGCGAAGCGAATCGGCGCAGCGAGACGTGGGTCGCCAGGACGACGAGGGCCCACAGCAGGGTCAGCGCGAGCACCCCCACCGCCAGGAGCAGCAGGTCGTTGGTGTTGGTGGCGACGCGCAACGCGGACGCGGTGACGTCCCCGAAGAGGACGAAGCCGGCCACGCCGCCGACGAGCAGGATCGTGACGGTGAGGAGGACCCACCCGGCGACGCGCCTCCCCGCGGCGATCAGGCCGAGGCCCGGCACGACGCTGCCCAGGATGGTCCACCGGACGACGCCGCCGAAGCCCTGGTCGTGGCCCGTCGCGTGCCGCCCGCGCAGCCGGCCTGTCTCCAGCGGATGCTCGGGGGGGAACGGCGACCCGCTCTCCGGCGGATCACCCAGGCCCGCCCGGTCCCGGCCGTGCCGGGCCGAGTGCGGCGCGACCTGGGTCACGGACGACACCTCCTGGTTGCGGCACGCCGAGAGGCGCTCGACTGGACATTCTCACACGAGGACGCGCCAAGACCCTGCCGAGTTGCATCATCCGGACGGCCAGCCCACGCGACGGACGTACGTCGGGAGGGCCCGCAAGGATCATTCTGATCACGACGAATACCACACGTCAGCGGGGTATCGCGCAGGGCGACCGTCGATCGCGGTCGCGCACGCAGAGCGGCGCTTTGCCCGGTGTCGACCCCGGCCGCTACCCTGGCCCGGACACGAGGAGGCGTCGCCTAGTCCGGTCTATGGCGCCCGCCTGCTAAGCGGGTTTGGGGCTCAACTCCATCGCGGGTTCAAATCCCGCCGCCTCCGCGTCATCAGAGGGGCCCTGACGGCTGCCGGCGGGGCCCCTCTGCCGTTTGCCGCTCCTGGGGGGCCGCATGAGGGAGAAGGCCGTGATATCGCGCCGGCCGGCCGCCGGCCCCGACGCCGGGTGGAGTCCGCGCGACCGGCTCGAGGAGCAGCGCCCGGCGCGGGCATGCCGCCGCGGCGGCCCTCGCCGCGCGCTGCTCCCTCGGGTCCAACGGCCACGTGGGCACGATCGGATACCCCCACCGATCGAGGTCGACGAGACGGTTCGCGACGTAGGCGCAGATACCGACGCCCTCGCACCGCACGGGATCGACGACGAGGCGGGCGGGGGCCGTTGCACGGGCCATCACCGCTCCTCGGGGATCGGCAGGACGGCCTGGTGTCCGCCGTACGCGCACCGGCCGCGCCGGACGTGGTGCTCGACGTCATCCCGGAACGTCGCCAGCGCCGTCTCCAACAGCCGCACCGCGCCGTCGGGGTGGTGGCAGGCGCCCCGGCCGCGAACCTCGTCTGCCAGTCGTCGAATCCGGTCCACGTCGCGGGGGCGCACGTGCCCCCGGGCGAGCCGGTCGGCCAGGCCTGCCAAGGAGGGCAGGCCGAATCGGCAGGGTCCGCACTGGCCGGCGCCGTGGCGGGCGAGGTATGCCAGGAGCGCCGCCGTCTCGGCGAGACCGCACGCGAAGGGGGGCAGGGCGGCGACCAGTCCGGCCCCCGTGGCGGGTGATCGGGAAGGTCCGCACAGTGGCTCGGTCCGGGCGTCGTCCCAGGCCAGCCAGGCGCCGGCGTAGCCGCCGAGCAGCACGGCACGGGGTGCGATGACCGGTCGGCCCGGCAACTCCACGGCGCGCAGCAGCAGGCTCTCGACGGTCTGCCCCTCGTCCGCCTCCAGGACCGTCCGCATCCCGTCGGCGACGACGGTCACCAGGGCACCGGGCCGGACGGCGCCGCCGCGGGCCAGGACGGCCAGCCAGGCGAGCGTCTCGACGTTCTGGACGAGAGTGCCGCGGCCTCCCAGCGCCGTGCGGGCCCCCGGCGCAGGCCCGAAGGTCGGGAGCACCGGGCCGCCGGCGAGGGCGCTGCGGACGGCGCTCGACTCCCCGGCCAGGTATCGCCCGGGCGCGAGGACGATGCTCGTCCGCGGTCCCGGCACGCGGGCGTCGTGACGTTCGCGGAGTGCGGCCAGGAGGCTGCCGCGGTTGTCGGCGGCACCCTCGTGGAGCCAGATCACGGCCTGTCCGGCGCCGAGGAGCCGAGCGGCGACGGTCAGCCCGTCGAGCACGAGGTGCGGCCGCTGTCGGAGCAGGGCGGCGTCCTTGGAGCTCGCCGGTTCGCTCTCGGCGCCGTTCGCGACGACGACCTCGGCACCACCGCCGCTCAGGAGCGCGCGCAGCTTCGCCACGACCGGATAGTGCGCGCCCCCGCGACCCGTCAGGCCCGACGCCTCGAGCGCCGGCAGGACGTGTCGCGAGTCCGCCGGGGGCGGCCCGTACCGCGTGGTGTGCGCCACGAGCCCGTCGGGCGGGGGAGCGTCCAGGAGCAGCCCGCCGTCGGTGGTGTAGCGCAGGGGTGCGTCCAGCAGCGTCCCCGCCGTGCTGGACGGGGGTGACGTTCGGACCGGGGGGCTGACGCCCGCGAAGGTCGAGCTGTTCGTCACGGCGCCTGCGTGCCCGGTCGGGTGGCCGTCTCGCGCCAGATGGCCAGGAGCATCACCGCGGCGCCGGTGCCGACGTACAGGTTGCGCAGCGGGCCGGCGTCGCTGCCGGCGAGTACCGCGTGGAACCAGACGAGCGCGAGCGCCGCCGCGGCCACCCTGTGGACGGGCCACCAGAACCGGCCGGCGAGTCGACCGGCGAGGGCCGCGGTGAGCCCGGACACGAGCCCCGACCACGCGCCGAGGACGCCGAGCGTCACGGGCAGCGGCCGGTATGACGAGGCCATCGGCACGAGCGACCCGGCCACGCCCACGCCCGCGTACCGGTCGGTGGCCAGGACGACGACGTGCAGGACGGTGAAGGCCAGGGTGAAGGCGGCCAGACCCGCGTGCAGACGGAGCCGGGTCAGCGGGCCCGGCCGGCGCAGCAGGGCCCGCCGCGGGTGGGCGAGAACCAGACCCATCACGACGAGCAGCACGAGGAGCAGGTACGACGTCAGGCCGGCGGCCCGGCCGAGCAGCCAGGGGGCCTTCGGGTCCCCCAGCGCGGTGGTGACCGCCCGGGCGGCGATCGCCAGGGCGGCCGCGCCGCCGACGGCCGTCGTGACCGCGGTGAGCGCCACCCGGGTCAGCGGCCGGCGGCCGGATCCGAGCGCCTCAGCCGTCATCGCCGTCACCCCCGTCCACGGGGTCGCGGGACCAGCGCAACAACGGCCGGATCGGCGCGCTGGTGCCGACCCGGCCGTCGCCGTGCACCCAGAGCGCGGCGAGGCCGTGCCGGGTGCACAGGTCGTGGGCGGCCTCCGGGCCCGTGATGAGGAGGGCCTTGCTCCACACCTCCGCGTCCGCGGGGTCGTCCCCGACGACGGTCACGCTGACGAGGCCGCTGTCGGCACTCGTCCCGGAACGGGGGTCGATGACGTGGTGACGACGGACCCCGCCGGCCCGCCAGGTCCGCGCGGCCGTCGACGACGTGGCCACGGACGCGTCGTGGAGTCCCAGGACCGCGATGGGCAGGGGTTGGCCGGTCGGGTCCTCGATCCCGACCCGCCATCCGTCCCCTTCCGGTCCCCCGCCGCCGAGCCGGCAATCGCCGCCGGCGTCGACGAGGTACACCGAGCCGGCCCGGGCCAGCTGCCGCGCCGCCCAGCGCACGGCGAGCCCCTTGCCGATGCCGCCGAGGTCGACGGGATCGGGCCCGAGACGAACCGCGTTGCGGGCTCCGTCGAATCGCGGCTGCCAGGATCGCGGCGCGGCGCCCCCGGTCGGCGTGCGCCCCGGCGGGGCTGCTGCGAGTCCGGACGGCTCCCGGGCGTCGGGGATCTCGACGTCGCCGAGGCCGAACGGGAGCGTCCGGTCGTACCCCAGGTCGACCAGGGCGCGCAGCACCCGAGGGTCGAACAGGCCGCCGGTGAGCAGGTGAGCGCGGAATGCTTCCTGCACCGCCATGAAACATTCGGGCGGCACCTCGTGCCACTCGTCCGGCGCGGCGTTGGCCTGCATCAGCGGGCTCACCGGGTCGAACCGCGTACAGGCCCGCTCGGTTCGATCGAACACCCAGGCGGCCGACGTCAGTGCCTCGGTGGCGGCGTCGCCGTCGGCGACGACCTGAAGGGTCACGTTGGTGTTCATCGCCCGGAACGCCAGCGTCGCAGGCTCGCGCGCCATGGTGGTCGGTGGCGTCACGGTCGGGACGCACCGGTGGTGGTGTGCACCGGCGGTGGCGGTGGAGCCGGGCTCGGGGCGGGCCGCACGACGGGCGCGGCGGTTGCCCCCAGGGGTGCGGCAGGAGCTGCGCCGGAGGCGGAGGACCCCGCCGCCACGTGAGCCGCGGACACGGGGCCGGGCGTCCGCGACGTCCCGCCGGAGGCGGCGGGAGACGCCGCCCCCGACACCGCCGGGCTGAACCGCCGCTCCTGCGCCGCCCGCACCCGGGCCTCCAGACCCCGCACCGTCCAGGACAGGCTCCGGAGGGCTTCGGTCTGGCTGTCCAGCGCCTGGCGGAGCTGGGCGGCGGACGCGGCCGGAACGGAGACCGACCCGCTCGCTCCGGTGGACGACGCGCCCGGTGACGACGCGGCCGACGGGTCGTGTGAGGTGGTCCACGCGACGCTGGCGGAGAACAGCGCCGCGGCGGACGGCGCCAGCAGTCCCCAGCGTGGTCGGCGCGGCCGGGGGGCGCCCGCCATCAGTGGTCACCCCGCTCGGCACCGTCGTCACCCGGAGGGCCCGTCCCCGTCGGGCTGGAGGGCGTTCCGGTCGCAGGTGGGACCGTGGCCCCCGGCGTCGCCACGGTGGCGGTCGAGACCGCCGCGCCGCCCGTCGTCGCGCCGGCCTCGATGCCCGCGCCGCCCGCGCCGCCCGGACCGCCGGTGGTCCCACCGGTCCCGGTCGTGCCACCGCCCGGTGTAGGTGCCTGCCGGTCCCCGGCGCCGCCCAGAGCGGCGAGCTCGCTCTTGAGCTGCGCGATCCGGGCCGTCAACGCCGCGGTCGAGGCGCGGGCGGCGGCCAGGTCGGCGAGGATCGTCGCCTGCGTGTCCTGGGCACCCGGCCCCGACGGCCCCGTCGCGGGGACCGCCGGGGGCGCGGCCGCCGCCGTGCCCGATTCGGCGAGGGCGACGGCGCCGGCGGCGGCGACTGCGGCTGCCAGCGCGCTGACCGTGAGGAGCCGGGCCGCGGCGCGGCCTCGGTGGGACATGGGCCGACCTCCTGGTGTCGGGCGGGTCTGTCTGCTGATCGGCACCAGCGTCCCGTGGCTGGATGACAGCCGGGGGAGCGACGCGTGAGAGACCTCTCATGCACCCGCATCGGGGGCTTGGTTCGGCGCCGGGCGATCCACCAGCCGATAGCCGGCCCCACGGACGGTCTCGATCCGGTCGTGCCCCAGTTTGCGTCGCAGATAGCGCACGTACACGTCGACGACGTTGGACCCCGGGTCGAAGTCGTACCCCCAGACCCGGCTCAGCAGCTGCTCCCGGGACAGCACCTGCCCGGGATGCCGTAGGAAGACCTCGAGCAGGGTGAACTCGCGGGCGGACAGCTCGACGGTCCGTTCGGCCGTCGCCGCCCGGCGGGTCCGGAGGTCCAGGGCGAGGTCGCGGTAGCGCAGCACCGTCGCCTCGGGGGCGCGCGCCTCGTCCCGCAGCCGCAGCCGGATCCGGGCGAGGAGCTCCTCGAACCGGAAGGGCTTGGCCATGTAGTCGTCGGCG
>DATKNA010000126.1:0-2058 GCA_035541595.1 Kineosporiaceae bacterium
GCGCCGACCAGCGCGCGGACCATGTTGTGGCAGAACGCGTCGGCCACCACGGACGCGATCGCGACGCCGTGATCGTCCCGGCGCCAGTCCAGGGCGCGCAGCGTCCGGATGGTGGTCGCACCCTCCCGGCGGCGGCAGAAGGCGGCGAAATCGTGCTCGCCCTGGCACGGCCGCCCGGCCTCGTTCATGGCCGCCAGGTCGAGCCGCCGGAAGTACCACAGCGTCTCGTGCCTGCGCAGCGGGTCGGCGGCGGCCTCGTCGTCGCAGACGCGGTAGGCGTAGCGCCGCCAGAGCGCGGAGAACCGCGCGTCGAATCCGTCGGGTGCCGGGCCGACGGCGCGCACTCGCACGTCGGCGGGCAGCAGGCCGGCCAGGCGGGCAAGAACCCGGCCCGTTAGGTCCGCCGGGCCGGGCCAGGCCGTGGCAGGGACGTCCAGGTGGACGACCTGGCCACGGGCGTGGACCCCGGCATCGGTGCGGCCGGCCACCGTCAGCCTGGGGGGAGACGGCAGCCGCAGCGCCCGTCCGAGCGCTGCGGCCAGCACGTCCTCTACGGTCCGCCTGCCGGGCTGGGCGGCCCACCCGGAAAAGGCCGACCCGTCGTAGGAACAATCAACCCGGAGACGCAGGGGCCGAACGGTCCCAGCTTCTCCTTCCGAGTCCACCTCGGGGCGGTCCTGAGTCAGGCGTCCCCGGCCGGCTTGCCGTCCTCGTCGGCAGCCTCGGCGTCGTCCTCGTCCGGGTCCGCGGCCTCGTCGTCCGCGGCCTCATCATCCGTAGCCTCATCGGCGAGCTCGCCGACCTCCTCGGCCTCGCCCTCTTCCGGCACTACCGGAGCCTGGCGGGTCAGGGCCTCGGGCGCCTCGTCGGCTTCGGCCTCCGGCTCGGCGACGTCGGTCTCCGGCGCGGCGGCCGCCGTGGCCGCGGCGGGGGCGGCGGCCCTGGCCTCGGCCCGGCGGGACCGGCGGCGGGGCTTGGCCGCGACCGGCTCGCCGCGGACCAGCTCGATCACGGCCATCGCCGCGTTGTCGCCCTTACGCGGTCCGATCTTCGTGATGCGGGTGTAACCGCCGTCACGTTCGGAGAATTCGGGCGCGATCTCGGTGAACAGCTGGTGCACCA
Organism: Kineosporiaceae bacterium; assembly: GCA_035541595.1. GTDB lineage: Bacteria > Actinomycetota > Actinomycetes > Actinomycetales > Kineosporiaceae > DATKNA01. Next base: position 1,123 of record DATKNA010000126.1, read on the forward strand.
CGCCCTTGTCGGTGACCACGGTCAGCACGTGGCGGCGGGCGTGCAGATCGCCGCGCTTGGCGAAGGTGATCAGCCGCTCGGCTACCGGACGCAGCCTGCGGGCCTTAGCCTCGGTGGTGGTGATCCGGCCATGCTGGAACAGCGCGGTGGCCAGGTTGGCCAGGATGTGCCGTTCGTGAGCCGGGCTGCCGCCCAGGCGGTGGCCCTTGGTGGGCGTGGGCATACGGATCTCGCTCTCTAATCCGGCGCGGCGGGTGCCACGCCACGTCAGTACTGCTCGGTCTCCACGTAGCTCTCGTCGTCGTCGCTGTAGGCGCCGACCGCGCTGCTCGGGTCGAATCCGGGCGGCGAGTCCTTGAGCGACAGACCCATGTCCACGAGCTTCTGCTTGACTTCCTCGATCGACTTGGCGCCGAAGTTCCTGATGTCGAGCAGGTCCTGCTCGCTCCGGCCGACGAGCTCGCCCACCGTGTGAATGCCCTCGCGCTTGAGGCAGTTGTAGGACCGGACGGTGAGGTTGAGGTCCTCGATCGGCAGGGCCAGGTCGGCCGCCAGGGCGGCGTCCGTCGGCGACGGGCCGATGTCGATGCCCTCGGCGTCGACGTTGAGCTCGCGCGCCAGCCCGAACAGCTCGACCAGCGTCTTGCCCGCACTCGCCACCGCGTCCCGCGGCCGCATACACGGCTTGGTCTCGACGTCGAGGATGAGCCGGTCGAAGTCGGTGCGCTGCTCGACCCGGGTGGCCTCGACCTTGTACGTGACCCGGAGGACGGGCGAGTAGATGGAGTCGATCGGCACCCGGCCGATCTCCTGGCCCGGCTGCTTGTTCTGGGTGGCCGAGACGTAGCCGCGGCCGCGCTCGACGGTGAGCTCCATCTCAAGCTTGCCCTTGGCGTTCAGGGTGGCGATGTGCAGCTCGGGGTTGTGCACCTCGAC
>DATKNA010000127.1:0-2130 GCA_035541595.1 Kineosporiaceae bacterium
CCTGCGGCCTCCACGACGTCGGCGGGCGGCACCAGGGCCGGCGGAACCAGGGCCGCCGCCTCGGCCGCCCGGGCACCGACGACGACGAGCACGGGCCGGCACCCACCCGCCACGAGCCGGTGCGTCGCGCGCTCCACCCACGGGACCCCCTGGGCGTCGTGGAGCAGCGCCTTGGGAGCGCCGAGACGCCGCCCGGCTCCCGCGGCGAGGAGGATCGCGGCCACCCTGGCGGGCGATGCGGGCACGGGACCAGCGTATGCGCGACGGGCGGGTCCGACGGGAACGGTGCGGCGGGCGGGTCCACGGGAACGGTGCGGCGGGCGGCGGCCGGTCGACACCGGCGTTCGGTGGGTCGTGCCGGGAGCGGCAGCGGAAGCCGTCCCGGGTCGTCGGCAACCTTCCCGCCCAGCGGCGCGTCCGAGGTTCGGGTGCCGGCGATGGTCCCGCACCGGGCATGGAACGAGAGGACACGCCTCATGGAACGGGGAGCGTCGCCGGTGCTGACGACACGGGTGGCGCAGTCGGGGGGTGCGATGGGGGCGACGACCGGACGACCGGGGCCGCCGCGGCCGGGTCCGGGGCGGACGCAGCGGGTCGGGCGCGGCCGCACGGGCGCGCTGATCGCCGGCTTCAGGGACAGCTGCGCGCTGGTGGGGGTGGCCCTGCTCGGGTGCCTGACGATCATCGCGGTGGGGACGCTCGCCAGCCTCTTCTGGACCTTCGTGATCGAACGCTGATCGCCGGATTCACTGCGGATCCGGGTCCAGGCTCGGCACGTCGAGCCCGATCTCGGCGAGGGCCTCGGTACGGGCCTGGCGCGCCTCCTCCTCCTGCTCGAGCAGGTGCGCGTACTCAGCGAGCAGGTCGGGGCCGGGCAGGTCGTCCAGGTCCTCCACGAACCGGACAACGGCCCGGACCGCCCGCGCATGTGCCTGGACCGCCTCGGCCGCCCGGCGCAGCGCCATCCTGTCGGCCGTCTGGTCGTCAGCCATGGTTCGAACCTACCCGTCCGCCCGCCCCGGCGCCGTGGCACCGTGACGTGCGGCCGCCCCCGGACATGAGGGAAGGGCGGCTCCCCGTCGTGGGGAGCCGCCCTTCCCGAGGTGCGGGACGTCCTGATCCGGCCGATTCGAAGGGCGGGATCAGAAGTCCATGCCACCGCCCATGTCCCCGCCCGGCGCGGCCGGCGCCGCCTTCTCGGGCTTGTCGGCGACGACGGCCTCGGTGGTGAGGAAGAGCCCCGCGATGCTGGCGGCGTTCTGCAGCGCCGACCGCGTCACCTTGGCGGGGTCGATGATGCCCGCCTGGATCAGGTCGACGTACTCGCCCGTCGCCGCGTTGAGGCCGTGCCCGGCCGGGAGACCGCGCACCTTCTCGGCCACCACGCCGCCCTCGAGTCCGGCGTTGATGGCGATCTGCTTGAGCGGGGACTCCAGGGCCACGCGCACGATATTCGCACCCGTCGCCTCGTCGCCCGTCAGCTCGAGCTTGTCGAAGGCGACCCGACCGGCCTGGAGCAGCGCCACGCCACCGCCGGGCACGATCCCCTCCTCGACGGCAGCCTTGGCGTTGCGGACGGCGTCCTCGATGCGGTGCTTGCGCTCCTTGAGCTCGACCTCGGTGGCCGCACCGGCCCGGATGACCGCGACGCCGCCGGCCAGCTTGGCCAGGCGCTCCTGGAGCTTCTCGCGGTCGTAGTCGGAGTCCGACTTCTCGATCTCGGCGCGGATCTGGTTCACCCGGCCGGCGATCTGCTCGGGGTCGCCGGCACCTTCGACGATGGTCGTCTCGTCCTTGGTGATGACGACCTTGCGGGCCCGGCCCAGCAGGTCGAGGCTCGTGTTCTCGAGCTTGAGGCCGACCTCCTCGGAGATGACCTGGCCGCCGGTCAGGATCGCGATGTCCTGGAGCATGGCCTTGCGGCGGTCGCCGAAGCCGGGGGCCTTGACGGCGACCGAACGGAAGGTGCCGCGGATCTTGTTGACGACGAGCGTGGCGAGCGCCTCGCTTTCGACGTCTTCGGCGATGATCGCCAGCGGCTTGCCGGACTGCATGACCTTCTCCAACAACGGGAGCAGGTCCTTGACCGACGAGATCTTGCTGTTGACGATCAGCAGGTACGGGTCGTCG
>DATKNA010000128.1:0-5490 GCA_035541595.1 Kineosporiaceae bacterium
GAAGGTGACGGCCGCCGTCCCGAGCCGTTCGGCCATGGCCACCGCGGCCCGGCCGGTGATCATCTGGCTCGAGGTGGTTCCGACGGCGACGACGATGCGGGTCGGCGCCCCCCGGAGGGCGTCGATGTCGTGTTCGTACGCGATGCACGTGATGATGTTCTGCCCGACCAGGGGGTCGTCACGGGAGCCGTCGTCGGCGGTCGGTAACCCGAACATGGCGGGGTCGGGACCTGGCCGGTCGGTGTCGTCGCAGGACAGCGGGCCTTCCCGGCCGACGAGGGCGATGAACTTCGCCATCGCCGGGCCGAACCCCTCTCGCTGATAGGTCCCGCGGATGTCCACGGCCGCGGCCACCACGGCGTCGCGGTCGGGCAGGACCTGAGCGGCCGGCGGCTCGTGCGCCACCAGTGTGCGGACCTGCTCGGGATGCTTGGCCACGAGCGCCAGCGCGTTCACGGCGCCACCGCTCGTGGCGAAGACGTCCACCGGCCCGGTGTCCAGCGCTCCGATCAGGCGGTGCAGGTCGTCGGCGTGCTCGTCGGGCGTGGTCTCGGTGGCACCGTCGGTCCGCCGGCTGCGTTCCGCCCCCCGCGGGTCGTACGTCACCACGGTCCGGTCGGGAAAATGCCTGGCCAGGGTGGTGAATCCGGAGGAACCCATCGGTGAGCCGATGAGCAGCAGGGCGGGTTCGCGACCGGCGTCGTCGCCTCGGACGTCGTAGTGCAGCACGGCACCCGGCACATCCAAGGTATCGGTCCTCGGGTGGGTCACGGCGGGCTCCTGTCTCGGGGATGCACACCTGGTGACGCCCCATGACCGGCGAATTCATCGGTCGCCTTCCTGATCGCGCGACATTCGGGCGTCCCTGGCGGATCGTGAAGGCCGGCCAGCCGTTGACTCCGGGGGCCTCCCGCCACGCGTCCTGGCTCGGCGGGTCGTACGGCATCTCGTTCTGGAAGAAGATCACCGTCCCGCCGTTCCCGTTCCAGCGCACCTCGGCCTTCTGGTAGTGCTCGACGAACAGGCCGTAGGCCGTCACGTCGTCGCCGTTGACCACCAGTCCGGTGTTCGCTGGGTTGACCGTCCATCCCACGCCGTTGCCGTGGTCCGCCCGCCAGGACCAGACGTCGTCCCGAATGGTGTGGTCGGTGTTGACCTGGAGGCTGACGTCCACCGTGCCCGCCGCCGCGCCGCCGATCCGGAAGAACACGTCCTGCAGCGCCGTCGGGTCCGCCGCGTCGCCCTTGTGTGCGTTCTTCGGCCCGACCTGGAGCAGCACGGGCGAGTTCCGCCGCCCGGCATCGAAGATCAGGCCGGAGATGTCGACGCCGGGCACGTCGGCCACGCTCATGGTGACGTTGCCCCGGGTCGGGGTCAGCGTCGGGAAGCCCAGCCCGAGGACCACGCTGTCCGCCCGCTTGACGGTGAGGGTCTTGCCCACCTGGTAGGTGCCGGGGGTGAAGAGCAGGCTCCTGCCCCGGGCCAGCTCGTCGTCCAGCTGGCCGAGGTCGTCGCCCGGTCGCAGGACGACGAAGTCCTCCAGCGGGATCGACCGCCCAGCCGGCGCACCCGAGGTCCACGACGGGCCGTACGAGCGTGACGAGGGGCGGGCACGGTCTCGGCGCACGGTGGTCGACGGGGATGATGGTGCACGAGGGCTCTCCCGGCGTACCTAACCGCACAGGTCGAGTCCGCACAAGGTGGACATGCGTCGGGGGGCGGGTCTGGGGCGGGTCCAGGTCCGCGAAGCGCGACGTGCGAGCGTCGCGAGCGGTGCGTGACCGACCCACTGCTCCCGGCGTTCCGGTCGACTACAGAGTCGCGGCAGGAATGCTGAGGGTGAACTCCGCTCCCTGCCCCGGTCCGTCGCTATGAGCGTCCAGGCTGCCGCCATGGGCTTCGGCGATCGCGCGGGCGATGGTCAGTCCGAGGCCCGAGCCGACGTCCGGGTCGCCGTGGCGTCCTCGGTGGAACCGCCGGAACAGCAGAGGCGCTTCTCGGGGCTCGAACCCTTCGCCCGTGTCCCGGATGACCAGATCCGCCAGGGGCCCGCAGGGCGATGGCCGTGACCGTAGGCTCACCAGCACGGTTCCTGCGGACGGGGTGTGGCGTAGGGCGTTGTCCAGCAGGTTGCCGACGGCTTCGGCGAGGCGGTCGGCGTCCACCCGAGCGGACGGCGAGGTCCTGGTGGGTTGCACGACCAGGTCGACGCCCTTGGCCCGGTAGCGTTCCCGGACGGCGGCGACGCTGCCCTGGACGAGCGGCAGGAGCGGCTGGGGCGTGGGGTGCAGCACCAGCTGGCGCTCCTCGGCGCGGGACACCTTCTCCAGATCGGCGACCAGTCGACGAAGTCGTCCGGTCTGATCGGTGAGGACGGCGAGCGTCTGGCCGTCCGGGGTCAGGACGCCGTCGGTGAGCGCCTCGACGGTCGCCTGCAGGGCGGCGAGCGGTGTGCGGAGCTGATGGGCCAGATCCGCCGTGAGCCGGCGGCGCTCCGCCTCGGTGGCCGCCAGGCGGTGGGACAGCCGGTTCATCGACAGCGTGAGTGAGGCGAACTCCGGTCCGAGACGGGGGTCGGGCACGGCGGTGTCGTAGTCGCCGTCGGCCAGGCCTTCCGCGGCGGCGGCGACGTCACGGACGGGCGCGGCCAGGCGCCGGGCGACCAGCCAGCTGATCGTTCCGGCGACGACGGTGGCCACGGCGACCGCGGTCGCGAGGGCGAGCAGGAGAGCCTGCGAGAAGGCGGCGTCCACGTGGTCGCGCACGACCGGGCTGATCTCGGGCAGGTGCGCGCGCCGCAGGTGCTCCAGGAACAGAGCAGGACCGACGAGCAGGGCGACCGCCAGGAGCGTGCCGGCTCCCGCGAGGATCACCAGTGCATCGGTGAGGAGGAGTCTCGGGGCCAGCCCGATCCGGTCGAGGACGCCGGCGGCGGGCGGAGGGCGCCGCGCTCGTGGGCCGTCGACCTGGGTCATCCCGACCCCATCCGGTAGCCGACGCCCCGAACCGTCAGCACGTACCGGGGTGTGGCGCTCCGGTCCCCGAGCTTGCGCCGCACGTGGCCGAGATGGATGTCGACCAGGTGCTCGTCCCCGACCCACTCGGGCCCCCACACCTGGTCGATGAGCTGGCGGCGGGTGTACACCATCCGTGGCCGGGCGCTCAGGGCGTCGAGCAGGTCGAACTCGGTTCGGGTGAGGGTCACCTGGCGGCCGTCCACCGTCACCTCCCTGGCCTGCGGGTCGAGGGTGAGCCCGCCGAACACGCGATGCTGACCGCCCTGGGTCGCGCCATCCCCCGGCATGGCGGGAGCCCGAGGGCGAGAAGGACGCGGACGCCGTAGCAGCGTACGGATTCGGGCGATCAGTTCGCGTGGCGAGAAGGGCTTGGTCAGATAGTCGTCCGCCCCCACCGCCAGGCCGATGAGCATGTCGATCTCGTCGGCGCGGGCGGTGAGCATGATCACGTAGCAGTCGCTGAACGTGCGCAATTGTCGGCACGTCTCGATCCCGTCCATTCCTGGCAGGCCCAGGTCCAGGACGACGACATCGGGTTCCTCGCTGCGCACGAGCTCCAGCGCCGACTCTCCGTCCCCTACGGCGGTGGCGACGAAGCCCTCCCGCTCGAGGTAGCCGGTCACGACGCGCACGATGCCCGGTTCGTCGTCGACCACCAACGCACGCAGCCGCGCCTCGTGCGGACCCGGACCGGGACCGTTCCCGCCGCCCGCGGGGTCGCTGCTCAGGATGCTCAGGAGTCCTCCTCTGCCACGAAGCCGCCGTGCCAGGTGTGGTACCAGACCGCCCCGGTCGTGGCGTTCACCGACAGCATCCCCGCCGGCTTTCCGTTCACGGTGGTGTCGATCGTGTAGTACCCGGGGTAGGCGTCCACCGAGGCCACCGACTCGCCCGGGCCGTGGGTCCGCAGCCAGTCCGTCGCCACCGATGTCGCCTGGTCCGTCGAGACCGTGGCCGACCGGGTCCCCGTGTTCCACATCATCGCTGGACCCGGTTCGGTGCTCACCGCTCCGGTCAGCGGATCCACCAGCACTTCGGTCACCGACGCGCCCGAGGCGTCCTTCAACTCGACGTAGACGTTGGCGGTGAACTGGATGACCTCGCCCGGATGCAGGCCCGCGGGCGCTGCCGCCCGCTCCGCGCGGGCCCTCGCAGCCTCGATCGACGTCACCGGCACGCCGTCACCGGCGAGCCAGACCCGACCGGACATCATCCCCGCAGAGCCGCCCATCATGCCGCCGACGCCGTTCATCGTGCCGCCACGCGGCACGCCGGCGGCGGGGCCCTGCCCGGTCGTCCGCTCGTTCACCGCCGTCGTCCCGGAGCCGACACCGGCGTACGACGAGACGATCCGTGGAGCGGCGATCACGCAGGCGGCCAGCACCGTGACGGCGGCCACGAGCACCACCAGCGCCGTGCGGCGGCTCCGGGTCGGGGGAAGCGCGCTCACCGCCGCCCACCTCGATCCCCGCGTGCCGACGTCAACGCCGCCCGTTGCGCCTGATAGGTCTCCAGATCGATCTCGCCTCGGGCGAACCGACGGTCGAGGATCTCCTCCGGGCTCTCGGCGTGCGCGCCACCCCCGCCCTCACGCTGATCCGGCAGCAACCGGACGACCGCCCAGATGATCACGCCGAGCAGGGCCAGCCAGAACACTCCCATGACCAGCCAGGCCCCGAACCCCATCCCGCTGCCATACCAGCCCATCATCACCGATCACCCCTCGGCCGGAGGGCACCCTGCCCAAACCGGACAGCACCAGCATCGGCTCCCCACCCGAAGGTCGGCCCGGGGCGAGAGTAGAGATCCGATGAAGAACCGCGAGCCGCTGCGCGGGGATGACGCCAGGAGGGTCTGCTCCGCAGTGTGGTGCCAGATCCGGACGGCGGCGTCGGAGGTCCCGGGCGCGGGCCGCACCAGTTGACCGTCCTGCCGCGTGGGGGATGCCCTGTCAGTGCACCTGTCGGCAGGGACTTCCTTTCCGACCGGGTAGAGGGGTTGCCTGGAACCACCCACCGACACCAGCGCGGATGGAGGAGACGGATCGTGCGAGTCGTTGTCCTGCATGCACCCAAGGACGTCCGTGTCGAGCAGCGCGAGGAGCCCAGGATCGAGGCGCCGACGGATGCCGTCATCGGCGTCGTGGCCGCGTGCGTGTGCGGCTCCGACCTGTGGCCCTACCGGGGGGTGGAGGAGGCGCACGACCGGCGGATGGGTCACGAGTACGTCGGCATCGTCGAGGAGGTCGGCGAGGACGTCCGGAACGTCGAACCAGGCCAGTTCGTGGTCGGCTCGTTCTTCGCCTCCGACAACACCTGTGAGATCTGCCGAGCTGGCTACCAGACCCACTGCGTCCACCGGCAGGCTGCGGCGCCCGACGGCGCGCAGGCCGAGCGGGCGCGGATCACCCTGGCGGACGGCACCCTCGTCGCCACTCCGGACATCCCGGCCGACGACCTGGTCCCGGGCTTCC
>DATKNA010000129.1:0-23268 GCA_035541595.1 Kineosporiaceae bacterium
GGCGTTGCCCTCCCCCGGGCGCGGCTGTTCGGATGGGCGCCATGCCCGCAGACCATCCCGCCATCGCGACCACAGCCGACTCCGCGCCGGGTCTGCCGATCGTCGACCTCTCCCGGTTCCACGATCCCGCCCAGCGGGACGGCCATCACCTGGTCGGCGGAGAGATGAGGGGCGTACCGGTGCACGACCTTCGGGCTCAGGCCGCAACGGGATCGCCGCGGGTACGGGCCGGGTCGACGGTGGCTTCGACCGTCCACCGGACGGCGACACCGTGCCGGCTCAGCCGGTTCACCCGTGCCACGGTGGGGTGATAGGCAAGGCGGCGTGACGACGACCTTGCGCCCCTGGGCGGCTCCCGAGATCACCTCCTGGCACCGGCTGCCGATGCACGCCGTGCCGCATCGTCCCGGCGACCTCGGGGTCGAGCGCGTCGAGCTCGACGGTGCCTGGCGGTTCGAGCTGTTCCGCACCCCCGAGCACGCTCTCGCCTCGGCTGCGCACGGCGCCGAGCTGCGCACCGCTGTCGACGTCCCCGGCTGCTGGACCCTGCAGGAGTTCGACGACGCCAACGACGTCCGTGACCTGCCGCACTACACGAACGTCCAGATGCCGTGGCCGGGTCGCCCACCCTTCCCGCCCGCCGAGCGGAACCCGACCGGCGTCTACGAGCGGGACGTCGACGTCCCGGCCGATTGGGCGGGTCGCCGGGTCGTGCTGCATGTCGGAGCCGCCGAGAGCGTGCTCATCGCGAACGTCAACGGCGTGGACGTCGGCATCGGCAAGGATTCGCACCTGGCGAGCGAGTTCGACGTCACCGAGCAGGTGCGGGTCGGAGAGGGCAACCGGCTCCGGCTGACCGTCGTCAAGTGGTCCGACGCCAGTTACGTCGAGGACCAGGACCAGTGGTGGCACGGCGGCGTCACCCGCCCGGTGTTCCTCTACGCCACCGGGCCGGTGCACCTCGCCGACGTCCACGTGACCGCCGACCTCGAGACGGACGCCGGGACGCCGATCCCCGCCCCGCTCCGGGAGGGGGACACCACGACGGGCCGGCTGCGGGTCGACGTGAACGTCGGCGCCCCCGGCAACGACGTTCCCGACGGCTGGTCCGTGCAGGTCCGACTCTCCGGCGACGACGTCGGCTCCCGCTCGGTGCCGGCGTCCGCGCCCGTCGACGTCGCCGACACGCGGAGCCCGCTGCCCGCCGTCGAGGCCGGCCGGATCCAGTACCTGCGTGCGGCCGGCGCCGAGCTCGACCCGGCGGAGGCCGCGACCGGCGCCATGATCGAGCAGGTCCGGCGGCCGCTGGGCATGGGCCGGCTGCGCCTGGACGCGACGGTCGCCGACGTGACGCCCTGGACCGCCGAGCTGCCGCGCCTGTACGACCTCGAGGTCACCCTGCACGCTCCGGGCGGGCAGGCGGTCGAGCGGGCGTGTTTGCGGATCGGCTTCCGGCGGGTCGAGATCGTCGGCAACGACCTGCTCGTCAACGGCGTCCGGGTGATGGTCCGGGGCGTGAACCGGCACGACTTCGATCCCCGCCTCGGCCGCGTGATCAGCCCGGAGCGGATCCGTGCGGATCTCCTGACGATGAAGGCGTTCGGCTTCAACGCCGTCCGCACCTCGCACTACCCGAACGACCCCGCGCTCCTCGACGCGGCCGACGAGCTGGGCCTGTTCGTGATCGACGAGGCCGACATCGAATGCCATGCCTACGCCCATCATGTCCCGGACATGCCGGAGTACCTGTCCGCCTTCGTCGATCGGGTCTCCCGGATGGTCCGCCGGGACAAGAACCACCCCAGCGTGATCGGGTGGTCGCTGGGCAACGAGAGCGGCTACGGCGCCCATCACGATGCCGCGGCGGGCTGGGTGAGGCGGTACGACCCGACCCGCCCGCTCCACTACGAGGGCGCGATCATGTTCGACTGGACGAGCGGCCAGACGGCCAGTGACGTCACCTGCCCGATGTACCCGACGATCGAGTCCCTGCTCGCCCACGCCACGAGCGGCCGGCAGCGGCACCCGGTGATCCTCTGCGAGTACTCGCACGCGATGGGCAACAGCAACGGCAACCTGGCCGACTACTGGCACGCCTTCGAGACCACTCCAGGGCTGCAGGGCGGATTCATCTGGGAGTTCTGGGACCACGGGCTCCTGCAGGCCCTGGACGCCGACAGGCGCGGCGGTCGACCGGCCGGTGCGGCGGCGCCCGAGCCGGGAGGCCGCCGTGGGCTCCCGCCGACCGGCTTCCGGTGGGCCTACGGCGGCGACTTCGGCGACGAGCCCAACGACGGCAACTTCGTGGCGGACGGCATGGTGTTCCCGGATGGGACGCCCAAGCCCGCGATGGCCGAGCACCGGGCGCTCGCCGCACCCGCGCGGGTCGGCCCGCGGGTCGACGAAGCCGGTCGGCTCGTGCTCGAGAACCGCCAGGACGTCAGGAACCTGTCCTGGCTCACCGCGACGTGGCGGGTCGACGCCGACGGCACTGGCGGCGCTCCCGGGCACGGATCGGTCGGCCTGGTGGCCCAGCCACTGCCGGACGTCCCCGCCGGCGGTAGCGCCGCCATCGAGGTGCCGGCGCCGCTGCTGACGGCCTTCGAGGAGCGCGCCGACGAGGGCGCCGAGGCGACCCTCCTGCTGGACCTCCGCGCGGCGGTGGACACCCCGCGGGCCGCCGCCGGCGCCCTCGTGGCGACCCTCGCGGTCACGTTACGGCCCGAGCGTCGCGACCTCCTCGCCCGCGCCGGCACCCTGCGGGCGATGGCGCGTGAGCCGCGGGGCCTCGTCGACCACGACGGGCTCCTGGTCCACCCCGCCGTCCTCACGGCGCCGCGGCTCGCCCTCTGGCGCGCGCCCACCGACAACGACCGCATCGGCGGTCATGCCGCCCGGTGGGCCGAGCTCGGTCTCGACCGGCTCGAGCGCCACCTCGTCGGAGTCGACGACAAGGACGGCTCCGTCGTGGTCACGGCGCAGGTCGTCACCGGCGCCGGCCACCTCGTCCTGCACCGGCAGGCGCTCACGCCGCTCGAGGACGGCGTCCTCGTCGAGGAGTCGGCGGTCCTCCCCGCCGAGCTGGCCGACGTTCCCCGGGTGGGTAGCGTGCTGGAGGTGGAGGGCGGCGGGCCGGCGGGCGTCCTCCACCTCTTCGGCGGCGCGGGTCCGGAGAGCTATCCCGACCGGTGCGCCGCGGCTCTCCCCGAGCACCAGGTGGCCCGGCTCGACACGATGTTCACGCCGTACGTGCGGCCCCAGGAGAGCGGCGGCCGGTCCGGTGTCCGGTGGTTCGCGCTCGGGCGCCATGTGGGGCAGGACCCGCGACCGAGCCCGGAGGGCGCGACCGTTCCGGTGGTCGTGTTCCAGCCCGCCGTGGTCGTCCATCTCGACGTGCCGCGGCAGGTGAGCATGACCCGGTACCGCGCCGAGGATCTCGCATCGGCGACGCACTCCGATCAGCTGGTGCCGCGACCGGGGGTGGTCGTCCACATCGACGCCGCTCACCGTGGCCTCGGCACGGCGTCGTGCGGCCCGGACACGCTGCCGCGGTACCAGCTCGGGACGGGCGAGTACCGATGGTCGTACACGCTGGTCACCCCGACCGACTGATGCGCGCTGATGCCGCCGCACCGGGCGACGGCCTCGTGCTCCGTCCCCGTCCCAGGAGCCCACGTCACTCCGTGGCCGAGGCCGGTCGCGCAGCCGTGGCCTCGCCGCGCCCCAGCGGCGAGGCCGTCCGGTTGCGGGTGCCCGCCGGCTGCGTCCGGTCCACCGGCTGCGGCTGCCCGGCCGGCCGCGTCTCGTCCGCCGGCTCGGCATCGTCCGCCGGCCGCTCGCCTGTCGGCTCGGGGCCGTCGGCGGGCGTCTCCCAACTGGCCTCGGCGGGACCCGCGGCCATGTCGCCGAGGGCGGCGGCGATCTCCGCCTCCTGCGCTTCGCGGGCCTCGATCCCGGACAGCGAGCGCAGCTTCTCCTCGGGGAGGAACCAGACGACGACGAACGCCACGAACATCACGGCGGCGCCGAGCAGGTAGACGTTGTCCATCGCCTGGGAGAACCCGACCAGGAACGGCTTGGCCAGCCGCGGGTCGAGGTGGTTGATGAACGAGGAGTCGTTCAGCGCGGAGCTCGCGTTCAGACCGCCTCCGTGCAGGGCCTGGATCACCGGCTGGTTCGCCGGGTCGTTCACCACCGCGGGATCACGCAGCGCGGACTGGAACTCCGGGGTCGGCGCGATCGCCCGGAACGCCGAGGTGATCTTGTCCGGCAGCGAGTTGAACAGCACCGACAGGAAGATGGCAGTACCGAGCGTGCCGCCCATCTGCCGGAAGAACGTCGCGGACGACGTGGCCACGCCCATGTCCTGGGGCGGGACCGCGTTCTGGATGGCGACCACGAGGGTCTGCATGTTGAGCCCGAGTCCGAGGCCGAACAGGAACGCGAAGGCGTCGACCGTGACGATCGAGGTCCGGTACTCGATGTTGTGCATCAGCAGCATGGCGATCACGAGCAGCGCCAGGCCGATCCTCGGGAACCAGATGTAGCGGCCCGTGCGCGCGATGACCTGCCCGGAGCCGATCGTGCCCACCATGATCCCCAGGACCATCGGCAGCAGCAAGAGACCGGCCTCGGTCGGGGTGTAGCCCTTCACGATCTGCAGGTAGAGCGGCAGCGAGGCGAGGCCGCCGAACATGCCGATCCCGACCGTGAAGTTGAGTATCGAGCCCACCCCGAACGTTCGGCCGCGGAACAGGCGCAGGGGGAGCAGCGCGTCGTCGCCGATCCGGCGCTCGGCCCAGATGAAGGTCGCGACCCCGACGGCGCCGATCACGTAGCAGGAGATCGCGTTGGCGCTGCTCCAGCCCCACTCCCGGCCCTGCTCGGCCACGATCAGCAGCGGGACCAGCGCGACGATGAGGGCTGCGGCGCCCCAGTAGTCGATCTGGTGCTCACGCCGGGTGTGCGGCAGGTGCAACGTCCGGCTCACGAGAATGAGCGACACGATGCCGATCGGCACGTTGACGAGGAAGACCCAGCGCCAGCCGGCGATACCCAGGATCTCGGACTGCCCGGCCAGGAAGCCGCCGACGACCGGTCCCAGCACACTCGAGGTGCCGAACACGGCGAGGAAGAAGCCCTGGTACCGGGCCCGCTCACGGGGCGGCACGAGGTCGCCGATGATCGTCAGCGCGAGCGCGAACAGACCGCCGGCGCCGATGCCCTGGAACGCCCGGAAGGCGGCCAGCATGTACATCGAGGTGCTGAAGCCGCACAGCGCGGAGCCGATCACGAAGACCGTGATGGCGAAGATGAAGAACGGCCGGCGGCCGTACAGGTCGGAGAGCTTGCCGTAGAGCGGCGTCGCGATCGTGGAGGTGATCAGGTATGCGGTCGTCGCCCAGGCCTGCAGGCTGAGGCCGTTCAGGTCGTCGGCGATCGTCCGGATGGACGTCGCGACGATCGTCTGATCCAGCGCCGCCAGGAACATCCCCGACATCAGGCCGGCGAGGATGATGACGATCTGGCGGTGGGTGAAGGACGACGGTACGTCCTGGGCGACCGCGCCGGCCTGCCGACCGGCGGGTGTTGCGGTGGTCATGCGGTCTCCTCGTCGGGGTCACGGAGGTCGGGCAGCTGGTCGGACGGGGCGAGCCTGGACCGGGCAGGGGGTTCGGCGAGGACCTTGACCAGGCGCGGCCGGAACGCGTCCAGGTCGTCGTTGAGCCGACGGAGCAGTTCGACGAGACGTCGGGCGTCCTCGGGAGCCCAGCCGTCCAGCGCCTCCCGGATCATGGCCTGCCGGCGTTCGGCGAGGTCGTCGGCCACCCGTTCACCGTCGGCGGTGGCGACGAGCTGGACGGCGCGACCGTCTTGCGGGTCGGCCCGGCGCTGAAGATAGCCCGCCCGGGCGAGTTGGGCGACGTGCCGGCTGACCGTCGACGGGTCCAGGAAGGAGAGCTCGGCGAGCTCCCCCTGGCGGCGTGGGCCGCAGCGGACCAGGTTGATGAGCAGCCCGACCGCGGCCAGGTCGAGCCCCTCTGGAGCGACCGTCGCCATGCTGCTCTTGAGCGCGTGCAGAAGCCTGGCGTGCCGGATGAGCTCGGTGTTGAGCGCCGCGGCGAGTGCGGGATCGAGACCGGACGCGGCCTCGGGCGTCGTGGACACCGTCCTCCTCCCCATCATGTCTGTATGCACGGTACAACTAGTTGTAGCACACAACTGCTTGTGCTGAGCAACTTGTTTCCTCGGCGCGCCGACGTAGGCTGCGAAGCATGCACGTGCACGTGGTCCAGGTCGCCTACCACGACGACGAGCCGGTGGCCGAGCGGGTGGAGCGGGTCGCCGCGCTCGTACGGGCCCGGCGCGGTGCCGACCTCGTGGTCCTGCCAGAGCTCTGGCCGCACGGTGGGTTCAGTTACCGCACCTGGGTGGACCGGGCCGAGCCGGTCGACGGGCCGTCGATGACGGCGATCGCGGCGGCCGCGCGCGAGATCGGCGCGGTGGTCCACGCCGGTAGCATCATCGAACGCCCGCCCCCGGGTGGTGCCGACCTGGCCGCGCCGGGGTCGGCGCAGGCGCCACAGGGGCGTGGGCTGTGGAACACCTCGGTCGTCGTCGGCCCCGACGGGCGACGCCTCGCGACCTACCGCAAGATCCACCGATTCGGGTTCGGCACCGGCGAACCTGCGCTGCTCGAGGCCGGGGACAAGGTCGTGGTGATCCGGCTCGGGCTCGCCGGTCGGCTGACCGGCGTAGGCCTCGCCACGTGCTACGACCTGCGGTTCCCCGAACTCTTCCGGCTCCTGCTCGACCGGGGTGCCGAGGTCGTGCTGATCCCCGCGGCGTGGCCGGCCGCCCGGGTCGAGGCCTGGACGCTACTCGGCCGCGCGCGGGCGGTCGAGAACCAGTGCATCGTCGTGCAGTGCAACACCGGGGGCGCGCACAGCGGCGTCACGATGGGCGGGCGCAGCCAGGTGGTCGACGCCACAGGCACCGTGCTCGCGGCGGCCGGAGACGGCGAGGAGGTCCTCGTGGTCGACGTCGACCTGGAGGCGGTCGGCGCCTTCCGGCGCAGCTTCCCCGTGCTCGCCGACCGCCGGCTCTGAGCGATCGTTCTCCGGGGCGAGAGGATTCCAGGTCCGGGCGCGGCGCGGTGCATCAGGTGCAGCGCACTGCACAGCCACGCGGGGGCGTCCTCGTCGGTCGTCACCCCGTGGTACCACTGGTCGGTGACCGAGCAGCCGGACGCCACGCCCACGCCCTTCGCAGACGTCGACGCCTACATCGCGCTGCCGAGGACCTCGTCGCTGTTGCTGTCGCCGGCGGGCGACCGGCTGGTCACCTCGGTGGCCACGCTCGACCAGGACCGCACGAGATACGTGTCCTCCCTCTGGGAGGTGGATCCGCGCGGCCTCCGGGCCGCCCGCCGGCTCACCCACAGTGACAAGGGTGGGACCGCCGTCGCCTTCCTGCCGGACGGCGGGCTCCTCTTCACATCCGCCCGGCCCGGCGCGGGCGAGGACGACGAGGCACCGCCGTCGCTCTGGCTCCTGCCGGCCGGTGGCGGGGAGGCCCGCGTGGTCGCCGTCCGGCCCGGTGGGATCAGCGGTGCGGCGGTCGCGCGGGACGAGGGCACGGTCGTGCTGGCGTCAGCCACCCTGCCCGGGGCGACCGGATCCGAGGACGACGAGCGACGCCGCAAGGCCCGCAAGGACCTCAAGGTGTCGGCGATCCTGCACGAGCAGTACCCGATCCGGTTCTGGGACACCGATCTCGGGCCGGAGCAGGTCCGGCTGCTCGCCGGCCGGGTGCCGGCCGAGCCCCCGCCGGCCACGGACGACGGGGTCGTCGGCCGGGTCGCCCTCACGGACCTCACCCGGGCACCCGGACGGGCCCTGGACGAGGCGCAGTACGACATCAGTCCCGACGGCGGGACCGTGGTGACGACCTGGCAGGCTCCCGAGCCCGGCGGCCGGCGGATCACGCTCGCCGCGATCGACGTGGCGACCGGCGACTGGCGGGTCCTGCTCGACGATCCCGAGGAGGAGTACGGGGCGCCGTCCTTCTCGCCGGACGGCCTGCGCGTGGCGGTCCTGGTCGAGCGCCGGTCCACCCCCCGGACGCCGCCGCGCGTCCATCTCGCCGTCCTCGACCTCGCCGTCGGTGAGCGCACCGACGTCGCGCTCGACTGGGACCGCTGGCCGGCTGCCCCACGGTGGGCCCCGGACGGCGAGGCGCTGATCGTGACGGCCGATGACCTGGGTCGCTCACCGGTGTTCCGGATCGGTCTCCCGGACGGCGACGTGACGCGGCTCACCGGGGACGACGCGGCCTACACCGACGTGCGGGTGTCGCCGGACGGGCAGTGGGTGTACGCGCTGAGGGCCGCGGTCGACGTTCCGCCCGCGCCGGTGCGGCTGGACGCCCGGCGCGCCGACCAGGAGCCCGAACGGCTGCCGGCCCCGGCGCGCGACCCGGTACTGCCGGGGGCGCTGGTGGAGATCACGGCCACGGCGGACGACGGGTCGCCGCTGCGGGCCTGGCTGGCGCTGCCGCACGGCGCGAGCGCCCACGCTCCGGCCCCGCTCCTGCTCTGGGTGCACGGCGGCCCGCTGCTGTCGTGGAACGCCTGGCAGTGGCGCTGGAACCCGTGGATCATGGCCGCCCGCGGATACGCGGTGCTGCTGCCGGATCCTGCCCTCTCGACCGGCTACGGGCAGGAGTTCGTCCGGCGCGGCTGGGGCCGCTGGGGGCAGGAGCCGTACACCGACCTCATGACCATCACGGACGCCGCCGTCGCCCGCCCCGACGTCGACGCCGATCGCACCGCGGTCATGGGGGGCTCCTTCGGCGGCTACATGGCCAACTGGATCGCCGGCCACACGGACCGGTTCCGGGCGATCGTCACGCACGCCGGCCTCTGGGCGCTGGACCAGTTCGCGCCCACCACGGACACCTACCACTACTGGCGCCGCGAGATGACGCCCGCCATGAGCCTGGAGAACAGCCCGCACCGGTTCGTGGCCGAGATCCGCACGCCCATGCTCGTCATCCACGGGGACAAGGACTACCGGGTCCCGATCGGCGAGGCGTTACGGCTGTGGGCCCAGCTCGCCGAGCAGGCCGGTGCCGGGGTCATGCCGCACAAGTTCCTGTGCTTCCCGGACGAGAACCACTGGGTGCTCAAGCCGCAGCACGCCAAGCTCTGGTATCAGGTCGTCGAGGCCTTCCTCGACACCACGGTGCACGGCAAGGACTGGCAGGTCCCCGACCTCCTGCGCTGACCGGCTACCCGACAGAGATCGCGGTCCGGTCGCGGCCGGTGATGAACGCCCCGAGGTAGAGCAGCGCGGCGACGCCGACCAGCCAGGGGTACCCGATGAGAAGGGCGAGGTACTCCAGGCAGCCGCCGACGATCGCGCCCAGCAGGTTGGCGGCGAACGCCGCCGTCGGATCGGGGGTCCGCGCGAAGCGCGCGGCAAAGACGATGTTGGCGCAAACGATCGGGGCGAACGTGATCGCGACGGCGAGCAGCAGGCGTGGCCCGACCGGAAGCCCGAGCAGCCAGCTCGCCGGTACCCACGCGGTCACCGCCAGCGAGGCGGCCAGCATCCCGTAGGAGGTGAGCCGGCGGGGGGGCCGTGGCCGCCGCCGGGTGATCTCGACCGCCAACAGGACCCCGACCAGCACACCGGCGAAGACGAGCGCGTTGACGAGCCACGTCGTCCCGAAGAGCAGGGCGAACCGGGTCACCCCGCAGGTCTCCAGGAGGAGGAAGGCCGCGCCCAGGAATGCCAGGTCGACGTACGGGCGCAGCCGGCCCGGGGCCGTGCCCACGACGCGGACGGCGACGGCGCTGATGACCAGGAACGCCAGCAGCATCACGGCGTACCTGGAGGGGATCGACGGCGTCCGCAGGTAGGGGAACGGTCGGTCGTCGGTCACCGGGCCCGGCGCCGCGCCGGTGTCGCCCTCGGCCAGCATCGCGCTGGTCACGGGCCGGCCGCCCGGGGCCGGGGCGTCGCACCGCTGCTGCGCCGGGTCGACCGCGGCGACGATCACCGCGTTGCTTCCCTGACCGTAGAGATCGATGCAGGGGTGACGGCCGAAGGCCTGGGCGACGGTGGCGGCGTAGCGGTCGACCAGCCAGGCCTGCCGGTACAGGTTGTACATCGCGAACATGCCGCCGGGGCGTAGGTGCGCGCGCATCGCCCGGAGCGCCTCAGCCGTGAACAGGTAGCTCTCCAGGCGGACCTGGCCGCTGCCGGCGACCAGGGTCAGCGAGTCCGGGAGGGCGAGGATGATCGTGTCGTAGGTGCGATCCGTGCGCTGCAGCCAGGCCCGGCCGTCGTCGATGTGCACGTGGACCCGCGGGTCGGCGTACGGGTGGTCGGGATTGAGCTCGGTGCCGAGCTCGACGAGCCGGGGATCGATGTCCACGGCGTCGACGGATGTCGCGCCACGGTGCAGGGCGAGGTCGACGTCCACCCCGTCGCCGGCTCCGATGATCAGGGTGTCGCCGGCCGTGGCCCGGGTGGTCCGCTGGTACGGAAGGGCGTAGGCGCCTTCGTGCAGTCGGGTCGTCAGGGCGGCGATGGCCTGGTGCGGGATCCCGTTGACGCTCACGCCGATCACCGGCTCCCCCCCGGCCGTCGTGTGCACCGTCGTCACCTTGTAGTACGGCGACCACGAGACCCCGGGCGTGAGGGTCTCCAGCAGCAGCAGGGCGACGAGCGCGACCAGAGCCGCCGTCGTCAGCACGGCGGGCCGGGGGCCGAGGAGCGCCACGGACAGCACCGCGACCACGATCCCCCAGACCACGGACGGCGCCCGCAGGAACGACAGCACGGTGAACGCGGCGATCCCCGTCAGGCTGCCGACGAGGTCCCAGCGGTAGGCGTCGAGGCGTTCCAGCTGGGGAAAGCACGCGGCCACCAGCTCGCCCGGCCCGGCCATGACCACGGCCACGGCCACGAAGAGAACGGGCAGGGTCACCCAGACCGGGGGCCCGCTCGTCGCCAGCGACGTGAAGTAGATGAGGTCGCCGCCGGCCCGGTCGACCGACACCGGGATCGCGCGCACGAGCGCCACCAGGATCACCAGGGCGACGGGGAAGTACATCGGCGGACGGCGGCCCGGCCTCGTCCGTAGGAAGCCGAGCCCCACCCCCAGGAAGCTGCCGAGCAGGACGACGTTGCTGAAGTAGCTCAGGTGGATGACGTTGGACCCGAGCCAGCGGATGAGCGCGAGCTCGAGGAACAGCATGAGCGCGCTCGCGACGACCAGCCGGCGGCGGACCCACCGACGACGGGCAGGATGATCTGCTGCTGCGACATCCCCGAGGTCCAGCTCGGAGAGGGAGGTTCCGGTCACGGTCCGCGCACCCTTCCATCCGCCGGCCCCCCACCTTATGGGTCTGCTGAGCCGGAAGGGGCTCGTTCGCCGCTATGTGGTCCGGCTCGCCCGCCGGCCGGACCCGCGACCCTGATCGGGGTCCGTGACCGCCGCCCGTGCCCGGGCCGCATCGACCGCCGCCGTCAGCGTCGCGATGTCGTAGGCGCCGTAGTGCCGTCGCCCGTTGATGAAGAAGGTCGGGGTGCCGGCGACGCCGCTCAGCTCGGCCGACTGCACGTCCTCGGCGACCCGGGCCGCGAACCGGTGCTCGCGCAGGTCCTCGCGGAAGCGGTCGACGTCCAGGCCCAGATCCTCGGCGTAGCCGACGAGCTCCTTGCCCGTCAGGTGGTCCTGCCGCGTCAGCAGGAGGTCGTGCATCGGCCAGAACGCGCCCTGCGCACCGGCCGCCTCGGTGCTCTCGGCCGCCAGGGCGGCGTGCGGATGGACCTGCTGCAGCGGCAGGTGTCGCCAGACGTACCGGACGTCGCCCTGGTCGGCGAGGAGTTCGCGGACCACGGGCTCGGCCCGGCCGCAGTACGGACACTCGAAGTCGCCGTACTCGACCACCGTGACGGGGGACCGGGCCGGTCCGCGGATGTGGTCGTTCCGGGGGTCGACCGGCTGCGTCAGGTCGAGGAGGGGCTCGGCATAGCCGAGCAGGGCGGGCAGCCGTCGGGCCACGGGGAGACGGGCGGCGAGCCGGAACACCCCCCAGGTCGCCCCGGCCGCGAGCGCGGCCGCCGCCAGCACGCCGAAGGTCGCCTCCTCCAGGTGGTCGCCCGCCAGCGACCTGCTGGCGATGAGCAACGACACCGTGAACCCGATCCCGGCTATCGTCCCGCCGCCGAACACCGACGCCCAGCCGACCGGCGGCAGCACGCGACCCCCGCTGAGACGCGTGACCAGCCAGGTGGCCCCGGTGAACCCCAGCGGCTTGCCCAGGACGTACCCCGCGATCACGCCGAGGGTCACCGGCGAGTGCACCGCGCGGCTGAGGAACGAGGCGTCCAGGCTGATCCCGGCGTTGGCGACGGCGAACAGCGGGACGATGACGAAGCTCGTCCAGGGGAGATAGATCTGCTGGAGCCGCTCGTTGGCCGACAACGACGCGGCCAGCCCTGACTCAGCCGAGCGCGCGAGCTGCGGGGTCGGCTGCTCCCGGAACCGCCGGAACAGCTCCGCGGCCCGGTCGAGGGCGTCACCGGGCGGGTTGTAGGCGTAGGTGAGCAGGCCCATCGCCAGCCCGACGACGATCGGATCGATGCCGGAGAAGAGCAGGCAGACCCAGATCGCCAGCCCGCAGACGAAGTACGCAAGGCCGTACCTCACCCCGATCCGGCGCATCGCGAGCACGACGGCGAAGAACGCCAGAGCCATCAGCAGCGGGCGCAGCGCGACGTCGCTGCTGTAGACCGTGGCGATGACCACCAGTGCGACCACGTCGTCCACGACGAGCGCCGTGAGCAGGAAGGCCCGCACGGCGTCGGGCACCGCACGGCCGAACAGGGCGAGCATGCCCAGCGCGAAGGCTGTGTCCGTCGACATCGCCACGCCCCAGGCGTGGGCGGAGGCGCCACCCGCGTTGATCGCGACATAGATCAGGGCCGGCACGAGCATCCCGCCGAGACCGGCCGCCAGCGGCAGCGCGAACCGCGACCGTTCGCGCAGGTCACCGAGGTCGAACTCGCGCCTCGCCTCCAGCCCGACCACGAAGAAGAAGAACGTCATCAGGCCGCTGTTGACCCAGCCGCGCAGGTCCAGCGTGATGGACCAGTCCTCGAGCCGGACGGACAGCGCCGCGTTCCAGACGGCGTGGTAGGACTCGGGCGCCACGTTCGCCCACACCAGCGCGATGACCGCGCCGGCCAGCAGCACCGCGGCGCTGCCCGCCTCCGTGCCCAGGAACCGCTGCAGCGGTGTGCCGAGCGTTCTCGCCCACGCCGTGGTCCCGCTGAACGCGCCGGTGGCCCCGGACGTCGAGCGTCTCGGCGCCGGCTGCGCGCTCGGCCCTACCGCCGGCGGTGGGCTCGACCGGCTCGCCGGCCCGGCGTTCGGTTGCCGTGCCTGCGGGTCGCCCGGTTCCCGTGCCTCGTCCGCGCTCACGGCGCCCCCGGCCAGCTGTTCACCCGGGCAACTCTAGGCGGAGGCCGGATTCGGGATCTCGCCCCGACGCGGAGCCCTGCGGACGCCGCGGCGATGACGGCCACCCGCCGGCCGGCATCCCGGAGCCCAGCGGCGGTGGGCGCCCCGATCGCCCCACCCGGCGGGGGCCGTCCTCCAGTGCGCAGCACGCGGGGTCAAGACGTCGTCAGGCTCGCCCTATCAATTCGACCTCTCGGGTTCGGCCTCTGGGTTCGACCTGTCGGTTCGACCTCTCGGTTCGACCCGGGCCGACGACGTCCGGAGCCGACGTGCGGCGTCGGCGGTCGCCGGAGAACGCCCTCAGAAGGCGGCCTCGTCGAGCTCCATGAGCGCGTCGTCGGTCGCCTCGGCGATCGCCCGCTCGGCGGCCAGCGTGGGCAGGACCTGGCGGGCGAAGAACCGGGCGGCGGCGACCTTGCCCTCGTAGAACGCCTTGTCCCGGCCGCCGGCGCCCTCGGCGAGCTTCGTCAGGGCGACGTCCGCCTGCCGCAGCAGCAGCCAGCCGATCACCAGATCACCGGCGGCGAGCAGCAAGCGCCTCGTGTTCTGGCCGACCCTGTACACGTTGCGCGGGTCGCCGCCCTCGACACGCGGGTCGCTGGTCATGACCGCGCCGACCATGGCTCCGACGATGCCCTGGACGTCGTCCAGGGCCCGACCGAGCAGCTCCCGTTCGGCCGAGAGCCGCCCGTCGCCGGGGTCGGCCTTGGCGAACTCGGCGATCTGACCTGCGACGTGCGCCAGCGCCTGACCCCGGTCCCGGACGATCTTTCGGAAGAAGAAGTCCATGCCCTGGATCGCGGTCGTGCCCTCGTACAACGTGTCGATCTTCGCGTCCCGGACGTACTGCTCGAGCGGGTAGTCCTGGAGGAACCCGGAGCCGCCGAAGGTCTGTAGGCTCTCCGTGCCGAGCAGCACCCAGGACCGCTCGGACCCGACGCCCTTGACGATCGGCAGCAGCAGGTCGTTGACCCGTTCGGCCAGGTCGTCGTGGCCGCCGTCGGCCTGCGCGAGCTGGACGGCGTCCTGCTGCGCCGCGGTGTACAGGACGAGAGCCCGCAGGCCCTCGGCGTACGCCTTCTGGGTCATCAGCGACCGGCGGACGTCCGGGTGATGGATGATCGTCACGCGTGGCGCGGTCTTGTCGGCCATCGCGGTCAGGTCGGCGCCCTGTACCCGGTTCCTGGCGTACTCGAGGGCGTTGAGGTAGCCCGTCGACAGTGTGGCGATGGCCTTCGTGCCCACCATCATCCGGGCGGCCTCGATGATCGTGAACATCTGGGCGATGCCGTCATGGACGTCGCCGAGCAGGGTCCCGACCGCGGGGATGCCGTGGACCTCGCCGAAGCGCAGCTCGCAGGTCGTGGAGACCTTCAGGCCCATCTTGCGTTCGACGTTGGTGACGAAGACGCCGTTGCGCTCGCCGAGCTCGCCCGTCGCCGGATCCACGTGGAACATCGGGACGACGAACAGCGAGAGACCCTTCGTCCCCGGGCCGGCACCCTCGGGCCGGGCCAGCGTGAGGTGGACGATGTTGTCCTGGAAGTCTGACACGGCCGAGGTGATGAACCTCTTCACGCCGGTGATGTGCCAGGTGCCGTCGGGTTGCTGCACCGCCGTGGTCCGGCCGGCGCCCACGTCGGAACCGGCGTCCGGCTCGGTGAGTACCATCGTGCCGCCCCAGTGGCCCTCGACCATGTGCCGGGCCAGCCTCTTCTGGTCCTGCGTGCCGAGGGTGTGGATGACCCTCGCGAACGCGAAGCCCGAGCTGAACATGTGGACGGCGGGATTGCTGCCGAGCACGAGCTCGCCCATCGACCAGCGCAGACTCGGCGGAACCGGGGTGCCACCGAGCTCCCGGGGGACGTCGGCGCGCCAGAACTCGGCGTCGACGTAGGCCTGGTACGACCGGCGGAACGCCTCGGGCATGCGGACCGTGTGCGTCGCAGGGTCGAAGACCGGGGGGTGGCGGTCGGACTCGAGCAGTGAGGCCGCCAGGTCCTCCGTGGCGAGCCGGGCCACTTCGCGCAGCATCTCGCGGGCGGTCTCGGCGTCGACCTCGTCATAGGGGGGCCGGCCCAGGATCGCCTGCCGGCCGAGCACTTCGAAGAGGTTGAACTCCAGGTCCCGCAGGTTGTGCTTGTAGTGGCTCATCCGGTGTCCCTTCGGGCGCGGCGAGGGTGCCGCTCGGCGCGGTCGGCAGGGTCGCCTGGCAGTTACCCGCCGGTAACCACGATGATGCTACTGGCGAGTAACTCGCGCAAGGTCCCAGCGTCGGCGCCCCTGCCCGGCCCTGCCCTGGCCGGCCCTGCCCTGGCCTGGCCGGCCCTGCCCTGGCCGGCCCGGCAGTTACCGGATTCATGATCGGCCGATCCGCACCCGAACTGCGCGACACGCCGCGCGGCTACGGCGTGTCGATCGGGATGGCGGGAGACCGGTCGATCACGGGCTCGCGAGCCGTGTCCGGAGGGCTGCACAGCCGCCCTTGCCGCCGAGGGTGGCGGCGTCACCGGGGCGGGTTAGCCTCGGGCCGGGAGGTCGAACGGCGGGAGCGGGGAGCGAGGATGTCGAGGAGAGGATGGGCGCTGTTCGTCGCACTGTCCGTCATCTGGGGCATCCCCTACCTGTTCATCAAGGTGGCCGTGCAGGACCTGTCGCCAGCTGCGGTGGTCTTCGGCCGGACGGCGCTGGCGGCGCTGCTCCTCCTGCCGCTCGCCGCCGCGCGGCGGCAGTTGCGGCCACTGCTCCCCGCGGCCGGGTGGCTACTGGTCTTCGCGCTGCTCGAGGTCTGCGCACCGTTCGGGCTGCTCTCCGTCGCCGAACAGCACATCTCGAGTTCCCTGACCGGTCTGCTGGTCGCCGCCGTCCCCCTCATCCAGGCGCTGATCAGCCGACTTCTCGGACTGGGGGAGCGGCTCGACGCCGGCCGGATGGTCGGCCTCCTGGTGGGCCTGGCCGGTGTGGCGGCGCTCGTCGGCATCGACGTCCGGGGCAGCAACCTGCTCGCCGCCCTCGCCGTCGTCCTGGCCGCGGCGTGCTACGCCACCGGCCCGCTCGTGGCGACGCTGCGGCTGGCGCACCTGTCGAGCATGGCCGTGTCGGCGGTGGCGATGGTGGTCAGCGCGGTGCTCTACGCGCCCCTCGCCTGGATCACCCGTCCGGCGGGCCGTCTCGACGCGGTCAGCCCGGCCGCCTGGGCGGCGGTCGGCGTCCTGGGCATCGTCTGCAGCGCGCTCGCCTTCCTGGTGTTCTTCGCGCTGCTGGCCGAGGTGGGGCCGGCCCGGACGACAGTGATCACCTACGTGAACCCCGCCGTGGCGGTCGTCCTGGGTGTGCTCACGCTGGGTGAGCCTGTGACGGCGGGACTGGTCCTGGGGTTCCCGCTGGTGCTCCTCGGCTCGTACCTGGCGACCCGGCGCTCGCCGCCGGCGGACCATCGGGCGGGAGGCGACGCGGCTGGCTACGGCGAGCTCGGCCGGGAGAACACGCCCGCCGAGTTGCCGGCGGGCGCCTCGGGTTCCCCGTCCGCGGGGGGCGGATCCCCGTCGACATCGGCCCCGTCGCCCACCTCGGTGTCGCCCACCTCGGTGTCGCCGTCATCGGCGCCGCCCGCCTCGAGTTGGGGGACCAGCTCGTACCGGCGCCCGTAGGTCTCCACCACGGCGACCACGGCCGCCGCCACCGGGATGCCGATGAGGGCTCCGATCGGCCCCCAGATCGCCGCGCCGACGAATACCGCCGCAAGCGCGATCCCCGAGTTCACGTCCATCGTCCGGGTGCTGATCCGGGGCGTGAACACGTAGGTCTCGATCTGCTGGTAGATCGTCGCGAAGATCACGATCCACACGGCCTTCCACGGATGGCTGAAGACCACGAAGAGCACCGGGATGATGATGCCGATGTATGTGCCGATCACCGGGATGAACTGCGCCGTGATACCGACGAGCAGCGCCAGCGGCAGCGGGTAGGGCACGCCGATGGCGTAGAAGAAGATGGCGTGGAAGATCGACGACAGCGCCGCGAGCACGACCTTCGAGACGACGTAGCCACCGGCCTTCTGGGAGGCGATGTCCCAGACGGTGACGAAGACCTCCTGCCGTTCCGGTGGCATCCAGCGGGCGATCGAGCGCCGGATCCGGGGGCCGTCCGCGGCGATGTAGAAGGCGAACACGAAGAACGTGAACACCTCGAGGAGCAGCGAGAAGACGGACGAGACGATGCCCACGAGGCCGCCGGCGATCCGCGTGGTGTAGTTGCCGATCTGTTCGGGGGTGAGCTTGAGCTGGTCGACGATCGTCGTGGGGTCGAGCTTGAGGTGCAGGTGTGCGTTCACCCAGTCCACCGTCTGCGTGACGGTGTTCGGCAGAGAGGTCAGCAGCTGCGCGAGCTGCTGGAAGAACACGTTCCCGAACAGGGCGCCGATGGCGAGGAAGCAGATGACCACGACCGTCCCGACGATGAACGTCGCCGTCCCGCGCCGCATGCCGCGCGCGGTCAGCCGAAGGATGGCCGGCTCCATGGCGATCGCGAACAGCCACGACAGCATGAGGATGAACAGGAAGTGCCCGATCGCGGTGAAGACGTTGAGCGCGACCAGCCAGAGCGTCACGAGGATCAGTACCATGATCACGGACCGGCGCAGCCGGGACTGGTCGAAGGAGATGACCGTGAGGGGGTGGCCGTCGTCTCCGCGGGGGGTCTGCTCATCCACGTGACGCTGGCGGCCTGACACGGCTGCTTGTCCGCTGACGGTCACCGGCAGCTGTGAGCCGGAGGCCGCCTCGCGCGGCGGACCGATCCGGGCCTCACCCGATGCCGGCGTGCTGCCCGCCGTCGACCTTGCAGGTTCGCTCACGCTGCCTCCTCCTCGGCCGCGGCCACGACACTAGCCCGAGCGGTGACTACCGCGAGGACGGCGCGTCGTGCTGGGTCCATGCTGCACCGGCCGCCGAGGTCCAACGACCCCGGCGGCACCGGCCCTGGTCAGCCGGTGCTCCGACCGTGCCCGGTGAGTGCCGCGTTGCTCAGCCGGTGCTCGGTTCCGGACGTCGAAACCGGGCCCGGGCTGAGCACGGCAGTATGAGCTGGGGATGCGCGCGATCGGAGGCGGCGGTGACGGCGGTCTGGCGGGTCGACACGGCACAGGGGCCGCGGCTTGCCCTCGGCGAGGTCGGCGATGGGCCGGCCGTGCTGCTCGCACCGGGCCTACGGGTCACGGACCTGCTGCGGCCGGGCGGTTGGGAGCAGCTTGCGGAGTTGGGCCGGGACGGCGAGCCGGTTCAGCCCGGTGCCCGTGTCCTCGCGCCGGTCGACGACCAGGAGGTCTGGGCCGCCGGGGTGACCTACGTGCGCAGCCGGGATGCGCGCCTGGAGGAGTCCGGCCGGCTCGACGCCTACGACCAGGTGTACGTCGCCGAGCGGCCCGAGTTGTTCTGGAAAGCGGGCCCGGGCGAGGCCCGCGGGCCCGGCGAGACCGTCGGGATACGCGCCGACTCGGGGTGGGACGTGCCGGAGCCCGAGCTCGCCGTCATCGCGGACGGCGCGGGCCGGATCGTCGCCGCCTGCGTCGGGAACGACATGTCGTCACGTTCGATCGAGGGCGAGAACCCGCTCTACCTCCCGCAGGCCAAGGTGTACCGGCACAGCGTGGCCCTCGGACCGGCGCTGGTCGGCTGGGCCGGGCTGCCCGACCCGCCGTCCGGCGAGGTCACGCTGGCGATCACTCGCGGCGGCCGGGTGGTCGTCCAGGACGCGGCGGCCCTGAGCGAGCTACATCGCCGACCCGACGACCTCCTCGGGTGGCTGTTCCGGGCCCGTGACTTCCCGCGCGGGGTCGTTCTGCTGACTGGAACGGGCGTCGTGCCCTCCCCGGACTTCACCCTCGCCGCGGGCGACCAGGTCAGGATCTCGATCACCGGGCTCGGCGAGCTGGTCAACGTGGTCGAGGTCGTGGGCAGCCGGTGAGCGACCACCGACCGACCGGTCAGGCGCCCGCTCAGCCCAGCAGCAGACCACGCAGATAGGCGGCCTGGCCGACGTGCTGCGCGTCGTCGTTCGCGACGCTGACGAGCCGGACGCCGAGGGTCACGGGCGGGTCCCAGCGTTCGTCGACGATCCGATCGAGGTCGTGGTCCGACAGCGTGCGCAGGTACGCGACGGTGCGCTCGTGCACGGCCTCGTAGTAGTCGACCAGGGTCTGCGCGCTCTCCGGCCGGATGGCGTCGACCTGACCGGGCGAGTGGCCGTACCCGGTGTCCGTGCTGCCGGCGGGGAGCCCGAACCGCGGCGCCCAGGCCCCGGCGGTCCAGATCTGCTCGACGTCCATGACCTCGGCGACGTGGTCGTCCTGGATACGCGTCAGGTGCCAGACCAGCCAGCCCACCGTGTTCGCGCCCGGCGCGGGCGCCTGGCGCAACTGGTCCGGCGTCAGGTCGCGGACGGCGGACCACACCAGTGGGGGGAGACGGCCGAAGACGTCGAGGAGGACCTCGTTCGCGCGCACCCTCCCACCCTCCCCCATCCCTCGACGCCATGCACGGACAACGCCCCGGGCTCCTCGGTGGTGTTGAGATCTGCCAGCCGGCCCCGAGCCGGATCCGCGCCAGCAGGTCCGGCCGCCCGTCGCCGGTCGTGTCGCCCGGGCCCACGATCGCGTCCATGGGGATCCCGTCGTTCGTCACGTCGTCCGCGGTGTCGAGGACGTCGAAGGCATTCGCTGCAGGGCCTTTGGTCATGTTCGCCCTGTCGAGGAGGATGCACTTCGTGTCCGCCACCCCGCCGTCCGCTCTTCCGCCGTTGGCCGAGGAGACCCACGTCTGCACAACGTGCGACCTCGCCTATGGCGAGCTCGCCGTCGCCGACGCCGTCCAGGAGGTCCGCGACATCCCGGCCGCGGCCCGCGCCGCCATCGCGGCCGTCCCGTCGGATGCCCGGGGGCTGCGGCCGTCGACCCGGGTGTGGTCCGTCACGGAGTACCTGTGCCACCTCCGCGACGTGTTCGTGGTCTCCACGCTCCGGCTCCGGCGCGCCCGGACCGAGGACGAGCCGGCGGTCGACCCCATGTTCGGGGACCTGCGCGCCGTGCGTTTCCGGTACGCGGACGCCGACGTCGACGCCGTGCTCGACGAGCTGCACCGGGCGGTGGAGGGATTCTGCGACGAGGTCGCCGACACCCGGCCCGACGAGTGGGCGCGGACCGTGCGCCGGCTGCCGGACGAGGTCCGGACGGCGATCTGGCTGGTGCGGCAGGCGGCGCACGAGGGGCGTCACCACCTGCGCGACATCGAGCGCGTGGGTGGGGAGGTGGCGAGCCGGCCGCCGTTCTCCGGCTGACCTCGGCTGACTTGCGTGTCGGCGGAGCCGTCGCCGCACCCCGCACGTGCGGCCGGTCGCCTCGGCGCGCCTCGCCAGCAGCCCGGTCCGGCCGTGCCGACACAGCCGTCGCGCACCCAGCCGCATCGACGTAACGTGCCGCATCGCAGGATGTAAGGATCCGGCCCGGTGATCGAGGAGGCTGCCCGTGACGGCGGATGTCGAGACCCAGACCCCGGTAAGGACACCCGGTGGTCCGGCGCGCCTGCTCGACCGGGCGCTCACCCGGGCGCTGCGCCTGCCCCCTCCCCGCACCGGCTTCCACGTCGAGCAGGACCGGCCGATCACTATGCGCGACGGCGTCGTGCTGCTGGGCGACCACTACGTGCCGCTCGGCGGGCCGGCCGGGGGCACCGTCCTCATCCGAACCCCGTACGGCCGCGGCTTCCCCGGCGACCTCCTCGACGCCCGGGTGCTCGCGGCCCGCGGCTACCACGTGCTCTTCCAGAGCTGCCGGGGCACGTTCGGCTCGGGCGGCGACTTCAACCCGATGGTCCACGAGGCCGACGACGCCCAGGACACGGTCGCCTGGCTGCGCCGGCAGCCGTGGTTCGACGGGCGCCTGGCCACGCTCGGCGCGTCCTACATGGGCTGGGTGCAGTGGTCGCTGCTGCTCGACCCGCCGCCCGAGCTGCGGACCGCCGTGGTGCTGATCGCGCCGCATGACATGGGCCGGGGCGTTTTCGGGACCGGCGCGTTCACGCTCAACGACTTCCTCTGGTGGTCGAAGTTGGTCGCCCACCAGGAACGGACCGGGCGAATGCGGGGAGCGCTGCGGGCGGCCAGGACGGCCCGCTGGCTCACGCCCGCGTTCACCGAGCTGCCCATGGCCGACGCCGCGGAGAGGGTGCTCGACGGTGGAGCACCCTGGTTCCGCTCCTGGCTGTCGCACCCGGACCTGGACGACCCCTTCTGGGACCGGCTGTGTGCGGAGCCGGCGCTCCAGCGGGTGTCCGTGCCCGTCCGCCTCGTCGGTGGCTGGCAGGACCTGTTCCTCGCCCAGACCACTCAGCAGTACGAGGTCCTGCACCGACGCGGCGTCGACGTCAGCCTGAGCATCGGCCCGTGGACACACTTCCAGGTCGGCACGAGCGGCGCCGGCCGGGTGGTGCGCGGCAACCTGGCCTGGCTCGACGCGCACCTCGCGAACGGATCGGCGACCCGGTTGCCGCCGGTGGAGGTGTACGTGACGGGCGCCGGCACCTGGCGGGCGCTTCCGGCGTGGCCGCCGGCCACCACCGAGCTGATCCGGTACCTGCAGCCGGGCGGCCGGCTCACCGGCGACGAACCGTCCGGTGCGGGACCGTCCTCCTCGTTCTACTACGACCCCGCCGACCCCACCCCGACGGTGGGCGGCCGTCTGCTCACCACGGACGCGGGCGTGCGTGACAACGCCGCTCTGGAGGCCCGCCCCGACGTCCTCACGTTCACCAGCGCGCCGCTGACGGCTGCCCTGGAGATCGCCGGGACGCCGGTGGTCGAGTTGGAGCACTCCCGGGACAACCCGTTCGCCGACGTCTCCGTCCGGCTCTGCGACGTCGACACCAGGGGCCGTTCGCGCAACGTCGCCGACGCCTACCTCCGTCTCGACCCCGTCGATCGTCCGGACGGGACGAATCGGCTCACCCTGCGGCTCGACCCCTGCTGCCACCGCTTCGCCGTCGGACACCGGCTGCGGCTCCAGGTGTCCGGTGGATCCCATCCGCGCTACGCCCGCAACGAGGGCACGGGCGCGCCGTCGGGCACGGGACGCGAGCTGCGCCCGACGATCCACACCGTGTACCACCGTCCCGGGGCAGCTTCGCGAGTCGTGCTCCCCGTCCCGCCGGCCGCGGGCGGGTGAGCCGGCGGGCACCGCTCAGCCGAGGGCGGCCTCCTCGACCGTGCGCAGGAGCAGACAGAACTCGTTGCCCTCCGGATCGGCCAGCACGACCCAGCTCACATCGGGGCCCTGACCGACGTCCACCCGCCGTGCGCCGAGGGCGAGCAGGCGGGCGACCTCCTCGTCGCGGGTCGTTCCGTCGGCGCGCAGGTCGAGATGCAACCGGTTCTTCACCGTCTTGGCCTCCGGCACGGGCACGACGTCGATGGTCATGCCGGCCATGCCCTGACGTGTGGCCGGCGGCCCGATGCTGACGCCGTCCTCGTCCTCCTCCAGGACGGTCCAACCCAGGACCTGGCACCAGAAGCCGGCGACGCGCTTCGGCTCTCGGGCGTCGATGGCGAGGACCGCGATGCGACTGGTCATGGGCGACCCTCGCACGAGGCCGGCGCCCGTGTCGACGGCGCCGGGCCGGCCCGTTCGCCAGCGTCGGGGACTGGCCGACCTGGAGATCCAGGATCTGTGCTGCCATGCTG
>DATKNA010000130.1:0-7444 GCA_035541595.1 Kineosporiaceae bacterium
CACGGGCCGCCGTTGCGCAACACGGCTGCGGCTTACGAGCCCCGCGTCCTCGAGCACCTTGAGGTGCTTGGACACCGCCTGGAGGCTGACCTCGTACGGAGCCGCCAACTCGCCGACGGTGGCGTCACCGACCGCGAGCCGGGCCACGATGTCGCGCCGGGTAGGGTCGGCGAGTGCCGCGAACAGTCTGGTCAACCTCTCCTCCACGACGCCTCCTCACCCTTCCTCAACCGATTGGTTGAGGAAAGTCTAGCGTGCGGTACCCGCTTGCTCAACACATCGGTTGAATTCACGACCGGACCACGGACTGTCGACGAACCCGGGTTCGTCCGACATTCGCCGCGCTCGGCGTACCCAGGCTGCCGACAGTTGCGCGCGTCGCCGAACCCGCCGTCCCCAGGCTGCCGACAGTTGCTCACGTCGCCGAGCCCGGCGTACCCAGGCTGTCGACAGTTGCGCGCGTCGCCGAACCCGCCGTCCCCAGGCTGCCGACAGTTGCGCGCCGGGTCCGTGTGCCGCCGCACGCTCACTGACAGCGCGTCGTCACTTCTCCCGCGACACGATCCGCTCCGGCGGAACGGTCGACCGGACATGGTGGCCCTGGACACGACAAGCGTGTCGAACGGACACGACGAGCGTGTCGAACCCGGTCGCTGACCGGCCGGGAACCGTGATGAGCTCGTCGTCGGTCCCCGGGTCTGGTTCGCCCCCGTGGGCCGCGAGATGTGGCCACCGCGGGCGTCGGCGAAGCCGGTGAGGATCGGGCCGCGGCGGCTCACCGGTGTGGCGCCGGTGCCGGCCACTGTGCCGTCCTCGGAGCGGACGACGTCCGTGAAGCCGAGCAGGTCGACGGCACGACCGCCGGTCCGGCGCCGGCGCGGTCATGGCCAGTGCGCATCCGCCGACGGGCGTCGAACGCGGCACACCTGGAGCCTTACGAGTGCGCCGCCCGACCTGCCGCCGGCGTGGGCTCGTGATCCGTCGACGTCCGGGAGGGCGGCGCCGAGCGGCCCGGCCGCCGGGAGGCCCTCGCCCGCAGCACGACGCGCAGCGCGCCAAGGGCGCGCTCCACGTCCTGCGTCGAGGTGTACAGAGCGAAGCTGAGCCGGCAGCTGGCGGGCGGGTCCAGGCCGAGGTCGCGGTGCGCGAGCGTGGCGCAGTGGCATCCGGCCCGCGATTCCACGCCGAGCCGGTCGAGCCCGGCGGCGATCGCCATCGGGTCCGTCCCAGCCACGGTGAAGGCGACCAGAGGCGACCGCTCGGCGGCGTCGGGCGGGCCGTAGAGGGTGAGGCCGTCGATCTCGCGCAAGCCGGCGACAGCCTGCTCGGTGAGGCGCCGCGTGTGGTCGCCGATGCGACGCATGGCCGCCTGGACCGCCTCGCGCGGGATCGGCCGGGACGTGCCGAACCAGGGCGGGGACGCGCCGTCGAGCGCGAGGTCCAGCATCAGCCGGAGCGCCTGGGCGGACACGATCACGCCGAGGATGTTCGGCGTCCCGGCGGCGTACTTCCAGGGCAGGTCGTTGTACTCGACGTGGTCCGGCGCCACCTGACCCTCAGCGATCATGTCGCCGCCGTAGAGGAACGGCCGGCCGTGCGCGAGCAGGTGCTCCTTGGCGTACAGCACGCCGACGCCGAACGGCGCGAGCAGCTTGTGGAAGGAGAACGCGAGGTAGTCGACGTCCAGACCCTGGACGTCGACGGCCGTCGTGGGTACGAGCTGCGCCGCGTCGACGAGGAGCAGCGAGCGCGTCTCCCCCGTCGGCTGCTGATACCCGCTGCCGTCCGCGATGGCGCGGACGACGTCCAGCGGCGGCTTGGTGCCCAGGAAGTTGGACGCGCCGGTACACGCGACGAGCTTGGTGCGGTGGTCGACGAGCCCGGCGAGGTGGTCGAGATCGAGCCGCCCGGTCACGTGGTCGAACCGCGCGACCCGGCACTCCACGTGCCGGCCGAAGCGCGGCAGGATCTCCCGGCACAGGCCGTACCAGGGCACGAAGTCGGAGTTGTGCTCCATCATCGTGGTCACCACATTGTCGCCGTCCCGGAACTCGGTGAGCAGCGAGTACATGACGGCGTTGATCGCCTCGGTGGCGTTGCGGTAGGTGGCGATCGTCCGCCGGCCCGGCGCGTTGAGCCAGGCCGCGATGGTGGCGTAGGACTCCTCGAACAGCTCCGTCGTCCGCCGGGACGCCGACGACTGGCCGCGGTGCACGTTCTCGTAGGTGGCGACCAGGCCTCGGTGGAGGTCGAGCAGCTCCCGCGGAGGCTGGGTCGTGGCGGCGTTGTTCGTCACCACCCGGCCGGTGCGGGTGAAGTCGAAGTGCTCCCGGATCGCGACGACGTCGAGGGAGCCGGCCGGCGCCCGACCGCTGTCCGACGTCATGACGCGTCGACGTCGCCACATCAGGACCTCCCGAGGACCTCGACCGTTACATGAAGGATGGCTCCGGCTAGGCGCTGATACCTCGTCAGGCAGCTGGTACTTTCCGCCTCCAGGCGCCGATGAGGAGGGGCCAGAGGAGCGGGCGACCGGGCATGCGGGAGGCGTCCTGGTCGAGCGCCGCGAGCGTGCGGCGAGCCTCGGCCTCGGTCGTGATGCCCTGCGCGAGGGCCGCGGGCAGGATGCTGCGGAAGGTTCTCTCCAAGATCCTGCGGCCCGTCTCCAGCGGCTCGATCCGTCCGGCGACGTCGGTACCGTCCGGGTCGCCGATGCCGGCCTCGGCGAAGAGCACGGGGAGCCGCGTCCCGGCGCTGACGTCACAGCCCGCCGCCGTCATCGCGGCCACCACGACGCGGGAACCCTCGTCGACGCTCACCAGATCCGGGAGAGCGGCGATGCTGCGCAGGTCGTAGTCCTGGACCAGTAGGTGCCCGCCGGGGGCGACGGCGTCCCAGAGCCGACGCAGGACGGCGACCCGCTGGGGCAGGTGGAACAGCAGCAGCCGGGCGTAGACCAGGTCGAACGGACCCCCCGGGACCGGGCCGGGGTCGATCAGGTCGTGGATCCGGACCTCGCACTGCCGGTAGCCCTCACCGCGCAGCGCCGTGAGGGTCGTGTCGGCCACGACGCCGTCGACGTCGATCCCGAGCACTCGCCCGGCGGGGCCGACGCGGTCGGCCATGAGCTTCATCGTCTCGCCAGGACCGCAGCCGGCGTCCAGGCAGCAGGCCCCGGTCACGAGCCCTATCTCGTCCAACAGCCGCCCGGTGGCCCGGTTCCACACCCGAGCCTGCGCGCGAACGCGCTCGTACTCGTCGGTCGTCCGGCCCAGGACATAGCCGTCGGTCTGCGCCCTCGACGCCGTGCTCGTCATCGCGTCCTCCCGTTCGCTCACCCACCGCGATACTCGCTCGCGAGAGGCCAGCGGCGCGTCGTGGATGCGACCACGAGATTTGGCGCTGTGATCGTCGGGCGGGCGGCGTCGGGCCTGGCTGGAGGCGTCGCGAGCGGCGTACCGTCGGAGCCGGTGCGGGGGTTGCTGGATCGGGACGTCGAGCTGACGGAGCTGAGCCGCCGGCTGGAGCGGGCTCGCGCCGGGGCCGGCCGGGTGATCGTCGTGGAAGGCCCTGCGGGCATCGGCAAGTCCGCACTTCTCGCGGCTGCCGCGGACCACGACGGCGTCCGCGTCCTCCGCGCCCGCGCGCACCCGCTCGAGCAGGACGCCGCCTGGGCGGTGGCCCGGCAGCTGTTCGAGCGGCTGCGCGGCCGAGCGGACTGGCCGGCGCTGACCACGGGCGCGGCTGCGCTGGCGGAGCGTGCGCTCGCGCCCGAGGCCGTCGAGCCGGCGAACGGCGGGGAGGCCATGCACGCCGCCGTCCGGGGCTTGACCTGGCTCGCCGGAAACCTCTGCGAGAAGTCTCCCGTGGTGCTGGTCGTCGATGACGTGCACTGGGCCGACGCGGCCACGCTGCGCTGGCTGGCCGTCCTGTCGGGCGGGCTGGACGAGCTCCCGCTGGCCGTGCTCTGCGCCGTCCGCGCAGGCGAGCCCGCAGCTGCCCCGGACCTGCTCGCCGAGGTCCTGGCCGCGTCGCCCGAGCCACCGGTCCGCCCCCGGCCGTTGGGCGCGCAGGCCAGTGCCACCCTCGTCCGCTCCGCCCTCCCGGACGCCGCCGAGGAATTCGCCCGGGCGTGTCACGACGTCACCGGCGGCACGCCGTTCCTGCTGGTCACCCTGCTCGCCCAGCTCGCCGCGGACGGGGTGCGTCCGACCCGCGAGGCGGCTGGACAGCTCCGGGCGTTCGGACCGGAGCAGGTCGCGCGCAGCGTCGAGCGGCAGCTCGCCCGGCTCCCTGCCGGCGCCGGCGATCTCGCTCGCGCCGTCGCCGTCCTCGGCCCGGGGACGCCGTTGCGCCGGGCGGCCGCGCTCGGACAGCTGGACCTCGCCTCCTCGGCGCACGCGGCGGACGTGCTGCGTGCGGCCGGCCTGCTGGACGGTGGTCGTGGGCTCTCGCTCGCCCACCCGCTGATCGCCGCCGCGCTGTACTCCGGGATGCCGCCAGGGCGGCGCTCGATGCTCCACGCCGAGGCGGCCCGGCTGCTCGCCGGGGAGGGCGCCGGCCCCGAGGCCTTCGGGCTGCACCTGCTGCACACCGAGCCGGCGGCCGATCCGGCGACCGTCCGGGTGCTGGTCGAGGCCGCGAAGCTGGCGAGCACGCGGGGGGCGCCGCAGGCTGCAGCCGCGTTCCTCCGCCGGGCGCTGGCGGAGCCTCCCGCCGCCGAGGCATCGTCGGGCGTGCAGCTGGAGCTGGGCCTCGCCCTCGTCGCCTACCTGCAGCCCGATGCGTACGACCACCTCGCCGCGGCCGTGACGGTGGCAGCGCCGGGGCGTCCGCGCGCGGAGGCCGCACTGCGTGGAGCGCGGGCGCTGGGCCTGTCCGGGTGGTTCGAGCGCGCGGTCGTGCTCTGCCGGCAGGGGCTGGCGGAGACCACCGACGTCCCTGCGGACCTCCGGGCCCGCCTCGAGGCCGAGCTGGTGGCCGCAGGTTGGCTGCAGCGGTCCACGATCGCCGCCTCACGGGCGCTCGCGCGTGCACCCCGGTCTCCGGCGCTGGGCCTGTGGCGGGTCAACACCGCCATGGACCTGGTGCTCCGCGGCGGTCCCGTCCGCGAGATGGCCGACCTGCTGCGGCCGCTGATCGCGGATGGTGTGCTGATCCGCGAGGCCGAGTCACTGCTCGGGTCCGTCGCCGGGTTCAGCCTCATCCTCAGCGACGAGTTCGACGCGGCACAGGCGATCCACGAGCCGCTCATCGAGACGGCGCAGCCCCGCGGCTGGCTGATCGCCCTCGCCCACGGGTGCATGATGCGCGCCCTCGACCGGATCCGCCGTGGCGAGGTCCGGGACGCCGAGGCCGACGCTCGGCTCGCGTTCGAGTACAAGCTCCCGGTCGCGCCGCCAGGAGCCCTGCTCTGGTCGCTGACCTTCTTCGTCGACGCCCTCGTCGAGCTCGACGAGTTCGATCAGGCGGAGGCGGCGCTCGCGGCCGCAGGCCAGCTCGGCGACCCGCCGGCGGGGACGCTCGCGGGGCCGCTCCTGCTCGGGTCCCGCTCGAGGCTGCGGCTCGCCCAGCACCGCCCCGAGGCCGCGTACGCCGACGCCTGCGCCGCCGGTGCCCGCGCGCAGGAGCTCGGGATGGAGAACCCCACCGTCGGCGGATGGCGCGTCGAAGCGGTCCACGCGCTGGTCGCCCTCGGCGACCACGCCCGCGCTCGGCCGCTCGCCGTGGAGCAGCTGGCGCTCGCGCAGCGCATCGGCACGGCCGGCGCCTGCGGGGCGGCGCTGCGCGCGCTGGCGGCCTGCTCGGCGGATGCCGCCGAGCGCGTGCCGACCTTGGAGCAGGCCCTGGACGCGCTGTCCGGCTCCCCGGCGCAGTTGGAGCACACCCGCGTGCTGGTCGACCTCGGCGCCGCGCTGCGCCGGGCCAACCGGCGCGCCGACGCCCGCCGCCCGCTGCACCTGGCGCTCGACCAGGCCGAGCGCGGCGGCATGCGATTGCTCGCCCGCCGCGCCCGCGACGAGCTGCAGGCGGCCGGGGCGCGCCCACGGCGCAGCGCGGTGAGCGGTCCCGCGGCGCTCACCCCGGCGGAGGACCGCGTAGCGCGGCTCGCCGCCCTCGGCCACAGCAACCGGGCCATCGCCGAGCGGCTCTACGTCACCGAGCGGACCGTCGAGACGCACCTGACCCACGCGTTCACGAAGCTGAACATCTCCACGCGGACGGCACTCGCGGGCGCTCTCGGCGGCCCTCACCCGTACCTCAGCGGGCCGTGACGGCGGTGATGGCGAACCGCTCGACCTGCTGCAGGTGTCCGCCGGTGGACACCGCGATCGTGAGCACGCTCCCGCGCGGGGCCTCGAACCGGACGACGGTCGACCACGGGGTCCGCACGCCGCCGGCCGGCAGGCCCTCGGAGACGAAGAGTCGCCGCGGCGAGGTCGGGCCGACGACGATCACCCGAAGGTTCTCGTCGACGCCGGTGATCCGGCCGCCGACCGTCAGCGGCGAGGCGACGGTGGAGCCGTACCTCGGCACGGCCAGCGTGAGGTCGGTGTCGTCGCTGCCGACGACGACCCAGGGCGCGTCCGACCCGGACCCGAGCCGGATCAGGTGCAGGACGGCGGCTGTTCCGTTCCGGGTGCCGGGCACGTGCCACCCGACGCCGACGCGCGCGTCCGCTCCCCGGATCGATCGCGAGGTGACGCGGTCGACGTCGGCATAGCCGAGATGGCCTCGGGTGAAGGAGAGCGCCGTCTGGCCGGCGTCCAGGTGCCACGGCTGGTGACCCGAGGACCGGTACGCCGCCTGCCACTGCTGGGCCTCGGCGAGGGTGGTGAACGGCCAGAGCGGGACCAGCGTGGTCGTGGCCGGGTGACCCGGCGGGGTCGAGGCGGGGCCCGAGCCGGGGGTGGACGACGCGGGGGTGGTCGGCGCCGCTGATCCGGCCGACGGTGTGGCCGTGGCCGCACCGGAAGCCGTGGTGACCGGGGATCCGGCGGATGAGCCGGAAGTCGCCGCCGACCCGCCGCCGCAGCCGGTCAGGACGGCGGCGAGGACGCCGGGGACGAGCAGGAGGACGGTCAGCGCGGGTCGGTGCATGACCGAGCGGGAGTTCATGGCGCCCTCCGAAGACCCGCGGCGGCGCTGGTCGGCCGCCGTCTGCGCCCCTTCTACCGCTCAGACGCCCGGCTCGCACCGGGCGTTGACATCCGGCTCCGCGGCCGGGCGGGCAGGCCGGACGGGTCGAAGCCCCGGGGGCGTCCGCTCGGGGTTCGGGCGTCACCGGGGCTTCGACCGTTCCATCGTGCCCCTCCGGTCCTGGGTGGCACCGGACTTTGGCGAATCTCTACGTCGGGATCGTGGCGGCCGCGGGGCTGGTGACCAGATGCCGGACGTCGTCGTGCACGACGAGCACCCATCCGTCCGGCCCCCCGCGCCAGAC
>DATKNA010000131.1:0-19755 GCA_035541595.1 Kineosporiaceae bacterium
CAGTGCCTCTCGCACGCGATCCCGTCGTGATCGCGGTCGAGCTCCACGTTCGCCAGGTGGATGGCCGTGCACGGTAGAATTCGTCACCGGCATGTCGGCGGGCCGGCGGACCTTGTCCTTCGCGCCCGGCAGTCCGACACCCTGCTTGTACTTCACGTGCATCACCGTGCAGTTCGGGAAGTGCGGAACCGTCGCCGTCGACGCCGCCGATACGGTCGCCGCCGCCGATACGGTCGCCGCAGCCGATACGGTCGCCGACGCCGATACGGTCGCCGCAGCCGATACGGTCGCCGCAGCGGAGGTCGCCTGCCGGGGGGCCGCGGTCACCCCAGCCCCGCCACGGCGGCGGCGCCCGCTCCGAGAGCCGCGAGCCCCCTCCTGATGATCCTCATGTCCCCTCCACGCCCGACGGCCCCGAGCCTGGCGAGGGAGAGGCATGTGCGGCATGAGGCGGAACCGGTGTCGACGGGGACAGCCGGCCCGTCGGGGTGAGGAAGCCAGATGGGGCCGATCGGGTCAATCCGTGTCGCACCGTAACCATCTTGTGACGTGTGACGATGAGGACTATCTTCCCGATCACCTCTCTTGCGACATCCTGACCGCCGCTGCTGCGCAGACAGCTCAGCGATCCGTCGAGGCCGGTGACGTGCCGGGCTGCCGCGCCGCGGGTCTCTCGTGAAGGAGCAGCGATGAAGGTCAAGCCCGTCAGTCTCCTCGGTGGCCTCGCCCTCGCGGCCGGGTCGCTCGCCGCCCTGCCCGCCGCCCTGCCCGCCAGCGCGTCGGCATCCGCCTCCGGAGCCGTCTCCGCCGCACCCGTCACGGCACGTCCGTGGACGAACGCAGGGCTCCCTCCCGAGAAGAGGGCCGAGCTGCTCGTGGCTCGGATGACCCTGGACGAGAAGATCGCCGAGGTGCACGGCGCGGGGTACCCGTTGCCGTTGAACGCCGCGGGCTACGCGGGGGTCGTCCCGGCCAACACACGGCTGGGCATCCCGGCGCTCTATCTCGCGGATTCCCCGGTCGGTGTCGGGAACGGCTCGACCGGAGTCACTCAGTGGGCCGACACCTC
Organism: Kineosporiaceae bacterium; assembly: GCA_035541595.1. Lineage (GTDB taxonomy): Bacteria > Actinomycetota > Actinomycetes > Actinomycetales > Kineosporiaceae > DATKNA01. The sequence goes on from DATKNA010000131.1 coordinate 1,070, forward strand.
CGCACTCGCGGCCACCTGGGACACCTCCCTGGCGTCGGCCTACGGCACCGCGTACGGGGCGGAGCAGGCGGGCAAGGGCCACAACATCGCGCTGATGCCGACCGTGAACATCCTGCGGCTGCCGTACTGGGGCCGAGCACCGGAGACGTTCAGCGAGGATCCCTACCTGACCGGGAAGCAGGCCGCCGCCGAGATCCGCGGCGTCCAGAGCCAGCACGTGATCGCGACGGTGAAGCACTTCGTCGCGAACAACCAGGAGGTGCTGCGTAGCCACATCAACGTCGTGGCGAGCGAACGCACGCTGCAGGAGATCTACTCGCCCGCCTTCAGGATGGCGGTCCAGGACGCCGGAGTCGGCGCGGTGATGTGCTCATACAACCGCGTCAACGGCACCTACGCGTGTGAGAACGCCCAGGAACTGACCGACACCCTGCGCGACGCCTGGACGTTCGACGGCCTCGTCATGTCCGACTGGGGGGCGCTGCACAGCACGGTGAAGGCCGCTCGGGCAGGGCTCGACCTCGAGATGCCGGGGGTGACCAGCGAGACCAACCCGAACCCGATCGACCAGCTCTTCGGCTCCTACTTCGACAGCAAGCTCAAGGCTGCCGTCCTCGACGGCTCCGTTCCCGTCGCGACGCTCGACGCGATGGTCACGCACATCCTCACGGCGATGTTCCGGATCGGCCTGTTCGAGCACCCGCTGCCGAACCCGGCCGACGTCAAGGACGCCGTCGTCAGCACGCCGGCGCACCTCGCCCTCTCGACGGAGATCGCCACCGACGGGACCGTCCTGCTCAAGAACGACCGCGCGGTGCTGCCCTTCAGCTCGTCCGGCATCCGGTCGATCGCGGTCATCGGTGACGCCGCGAGCGAGAACCCGCAGACGGCTGCCGGTGGATCGGCGACCGTGCTCCCGTCCCGCCCGGTCGTCACGCCGCTCGCCGGCATCACGGACCGCGCCGGCAGCGGCGTCCGCGTCACCCACGCCCGCGGCACCCTCGGCGTGGCCAGCGCCCTGCCCGCCGTCCCGGCCGACGCCTTCGGATCCGGGTTGACGGTGACCTATTTCGCGAGCGACGACCTGTCGGGCCCGCCCATCGCCACCGGGAACGTGCCGAACCTCGACTACACGGGGAACCCCGCTGCGGTCGCCGGCCAGACCGTCTGGTCTGCCCGATACACGGGGACCCTCACCGCACCCTCCACCGGTGACTACCGCTTCACGCTGTCCGGCGGTGGCACCGTCCACGTGTGGCTGGACGGGCAGGAGGTGGTCAGCTACGCGCCGTTCCACGAGCCCTTCCAGAACGGCCTCATCCACCTGAGCGCTGGCCCGCACTCGATCCGCGTCGAGATCACTCCGTTCCAGGCCACCCTTGTCACGGTCGACCTGTTCGCGGTCACGCCGGGCCTGCACTTGGGCTGGCAGCCGCAGGAGAACCTGATGATCGACGAGGCGGCCGCCACCGCCCGCGCCGCCGACGTCGCCGTCGTCGTGGTGTCCGCACCGGCCACCGAGGGCATGGACCGCAGCGCGCTCGCTCTGCCCGCCGACCAGGACAAGCTCGTCTCGGCGGTGGCCGCGGCGAACCCGCGGACGGTCGTCGTCCTCAACACCTCCAGCGCGGTGACCATGCCGTGGCTGAGCAAGGTCGGCGCCGTCGTCGAGGCCTGGTACCCGGGCCAGACGTCCGGGACCGCGCTGGCACAGGTGCTGTTCGGTGACGTGAACCCCTCCGGCAAGCTGCCGGTGACCTTCCCGACCAGCGACGACCAGCGTCCTGCCCGCGCCGCGGTGGAGTACCCCGGTGACGGCGACGACGTCTACTACGCCGAGGGCCTGCTCGTCGGGTACCGCTGGTACGACGCCGCCGGTCAGAGTCCCCTCTTCCCGTTCGGCTACGGCCTGTCCTACACCTCCTTCCGGTTCACCAAGCTGACGGTGACCCGCAACGGCGACCAGCTCGTGGCAACGGTGACGGTGACCAACACCGGTCGCCGGGCGGGCGCCGAGGTCGTGCAGCTGTACGTCGGATCTCCCGCCTCCGCGAAGGAGCCGCCACACCAGTTGAAGGCGTACGGCAAGGTGACTCTGGCGCCCGGTGAGAGCCGGCGCGTCCCGCTCACCGTCGACATCGCGTCGCTCGCCTCGTGGGACAGCCCCGCGACCGGGTGGGTCGTCCACAAGGGCACCTACAGCATCTCGGTCGGCGACTCCTCGCGGTCGCTGCCGCTGGCGACGAACGTTCGCATCGGGTAGACGTCGACGGCGCAGAGTTCGGCCGGACGTCGACGGCGTCCGGCCGGACATCTGCCAGATGTCGTCGACGGCTGGTCGCACGGCTCGTCGCACGGCTCGTCGCACGGCTCCTCGTCGCACGGCTCGTCGCACGGTTCGTCGTCGCACGGCTCGTCGCACGTTCGTCGCACGGCTCACCGCTGTCGCGGACTCCTGCGCTGTCGCCCGGAACGATCCGTATCAGGCAGGATCCTGCCGACTCTTTCGTGCGGAGCGTGATTGGTTGGTGACGACTGATTGCGCAGTCGTCCCTCGAGCTAGGAGGAAAACATGCCCGGTCGCAAGGTGTTCGAGGACAGCGTCGTCCCGCTGCCGCCGGACGACGGTCTGGCCCCGAACGGGCTTCTGCTGCACGGCATCGGTACGCGCCACGACGACGAGCCGATGGAGCTGATGTTCTCGCTCGAGCTCCCCCCCGATGTCTCCGCGGAGCTGGAGGCCAGGGTCGCCCGCGGCGACGTGGTCCCGGCGAAGGAGCTGGCCGCGATGACGGCCCCGCAGGACGTCCGGGACAGGCTCATTGCGTGGCTCACCGGTCACGGCTTCACCGTCGACCACGTCTCCGCCGACGGGACCAGCGTGTACTCGACGTCCACCGTGTCGAACGTCGCCCAGCAGCTGCAGGTCGAGATGGCGCGGGTGACGCGGGACGGGATCACGTACAACGCCGCCCGGACGGCGCCCAGCCTGCCCGACGACGTCGGCGAGGGGATACGGGCGATCATCGGCCTGCAGCCGTTCCGGCAGGCCAACAAGCAGTTGCGCCAAGTGCCGGGCGTGGCCGCGCCGGCGGTCGACAACCAGCCGCCGTACGTGGTGTCCGAGGTGCTGACCGCGTACGGGGCCGACGGCCTGGATGTGACGGGAGCGGGCCAGACCATCGCGATTCTGATCGACACCGTTCCCTCGACGGCCGACCTGAAGGCGTTCTGGAAGCGCAACGGGCTGGCCGTCAAGCCGTCGCAAGTACGGCGGATCAACGTGGCCGGCGGCCCGCTGCCGCCGATCGAGGGTGAGGAGACCCTCGACGTCCAGTGGTCCAGCGGAATCGCGCCGGGGGCCAGGATTCGCGTCTACGCGGCCGGCTCGCTCCGGTTCACCGCGCTGGACCGCGCGCTCGACCGGATCATCGCGGACCTGCCCAGGTATCCCGGCATGCGCCAGCTGTCGATCAGCCTCGGGTTGGGCGAAAGGTTCATGGGCGGGCCGAGCGGTGAGGTGGCGACCCAGCATCAGAAGTTCCTCCGGCTCGCCGCGGCCGGCGTGAACGTGTTCGTCTCCAGCGGTGACGCGGGCTCGAACCCGGACCAAACCGGGCACGGTTCGAACGGCCCGCTGCAGGCCGAGTACGAAGCATCCGACCCGGCGGTCATCGGTGTCGGCGGGACGACGCTGCACCTGCGCGCCGACGGCTCGATCGACGCCGAGACCGCCTGGATCGGCAGCGGCGGCGGTACCAGCATCTTCTTCACCCGGCCGGCGTGGCAGACCGGGCCTGGCGTCCCGGACGGCGACATGCGGTTGGTGCCCGACGTGTCGTTGGCCGCCGACCCGAACACCGGCGCACTCGTGGTCCTGCACGGCCAGGAGGTGCAGATCGGGGGGACGTCGTGGAGCGCGCCGGTCTGGGCGGGATTCTGTGCCTTGATCAACGAGGCGCTCGGACGGGCCGGCAAGCCGGCGCTCGGATTCGCCAACCCCGTGTTCTACCCGTTGGTCGGGACCGAGGCGTTCCGTGACATCACACTCGGAACCAACGGCGCCTTCACCGCCTCCACGGGCTACGACCAGGTGACCGGAATCGGCGTCCCCGACGTGGCCGCGCTCATCAAGGCCTTGACCGGCTGAGCCGCGCCCTCGCCGGGACCCTGGCGTTGACCGACGAAGCACCGGTGCCGTCCGCGCCCTGAGCGGACTGCGCCGGTGCTTCGTCGTCCCCTCTCCCCCCTCCCGCATGATCGCCACGCCAGCGGAGGATCGCATCGTCGTGGAGCCGGTGTGGCAGGTGTCGGTGATCGCGGTGGGTGTTCGTCCGCTGGCGTGGCGATCAGCGACCATCGCGTCGGCAGCGTGCCGGTGTGCGCACGGATCGACGCGCACGCGGGTCGACGACAGCCACCTGTTCGTGCCCACACCTCCGCCACCGCCCGCCCGGCGCGCGCATGGTCGCCGACTCGGAGGCCCTGCGATCGGGGTCAGACCCGCGCGGGCTCGGTCTCCTCGCCGGGCTCGCTGACATCCACGATCTCTGCGGCGCCGGCCTCCACGTCGTGCTCGGATTCGACGCTGATGTGCGGCAGGAGCCTGGCGAGCCAGTCGGGCAGCCACCAGTTCGCCTTGCCGAAGATCGTCATCATGGACGGGATGAAGATCAGCCGGACGACGAACGCGTCGAGCAGCACCGCGGTCGACAGCGCGACGCCGAACAGCTTGATGGTGGCGTCGTTGCCCAGGATGAACGCGCCGAACACGCTGGTCATGATCGCTGCGGCGATCGCGACCACCCGACCGGACCCGGCCAACCCTCGCCGCACCGCCTTGCGGTTGTCGCCGGTGTTCATCCACTCCTCGTGCATCCGGCTCACGAGGAACACCTGGTAGTCGCAGGACAACCCGAACAGGATCGAGAAGACCATGACGGGCAGGAACGGGAAGATCGGTCCGGTCGATTCCAGCCTGATCAGGTCGGAGAACCAGCCCCACTGGAATACGGCGACCGTGATCCCGAGGGCGGCGCCCAGGGAGAGCAGGCTGGACAGCGCCCCCGTTGCCGGCACGAGCAGCGACCGGAACAGCACCACCAACGCCAGGAAGCCGAGCCCGACGACGATCAGCAAGAACCACGGGAGCGCGTTCTGGAGCACCTGCGTGAAGTCCGCCGTCACCGCTTGAAAGCCGCCGACGTAGGCCTGGGCGTGCGAGTCGGCCGTCGCCGCCGGGATGACGGTTTCACGCAGATGGAACAGCAGGTCGGTGGTCTCCCTGTCCTGCGGCGCGGTCTTGGGCACCACCTGGATCGGTGCCACCGTGGCATCGGCGGCGACCGGGGCGGCCGCAGCGAGCGCGACCCCGGGATCGGCGTTCAGCGCCTCGGTCAGCTTCGTGACGGCCGCCTGGTCGCCGGCCTGGGGCAGCTTGACGGCGATGAAGAACGGTCCGTTGACGCCGGGCCCGAATCCCTGTGACGCCAGGTCGTACGCGATGCGGGGAGGGCTGCCCTGCGGGGCTCCCGAGTCGTCGGAGAAGCCCAGACGCAGCGACAGCACGGGGCTCGCGACCACGAGCATGACCACCAACGCGAAGATTCCGGTGACCCACGGTCGTTGCTGCAGCCAGTTGCCGTACCGCGCGAAGGCGTTGGCGCGGTTGGGGTCCGGTGCCTTGCCGTGGTGCACGATCCGGCGCCAGGCCAGCCCGATCAGCGTGACCGGGAGGTAAAGGATCCAGCCGAGGTATCGGAGGAACCGGCCGACGGTGTGCCGCACGCCGGTCAGGCGCTGCTGGGGGATCGCCTCCTGGTCGGTGATCCATGCCATCCGCCCGACGAACGCCCAGGTGCCCAGCAGCGACAACACGGCAGGCAGGAGCAGCAGTGCGCCGACCATCACCATGAACACCGTGACGGCGGCCGCGACCGCGATGCCGTTGAAGAACGAGATCCGCATGACGAAGAGGCCCAGCAGCGCGATGATCACAGTCGCGGCCGCGAACTGCACGGCTCGACCCGAGGTGCGCACGGACTCGAGCGCCGCGTCGCGAGGCGCGCGCCCGTGGATCATCGATTCGCGATACCGATTGATGACGAACAGCGAGTAGTCGATGCCGACCCCGAGGCCGATCATCGAGGCCAGAACGGGCGCGAACGTCGCCACGTCGAAGAAGCGTGCCACGAGCGGCAGCGCGAACGTGGTCGTGAGTGAGACCGAGAGCGCGGCCGAGATGATGGGCAGGAAGGCCCCCAGGATCGAGCCGAAGGCGAAGAGCAGGATCACCAAGGCCACGGTGACGCCGATGCTCTCCGAGGACGGCGGTTCGCCGCCCACGAAGCCGAATACCCCATTGGCCCCGACCTGTAGGCCGTCCTGACCATTCTGCGCTTTGATGAGGTTCAGCGCCGTCGTCGCGTCGGCGGTGCTCAGATCGTTGAAGGTCTTGCCCGTGAAGGTCACGGTGCCGTAGGCGGTGGCGCCGTCCGGGCTGACGCCTGCCTGGCCGAAGTGTGCCAGTGCGCCCTGCGCTGCCGGCGATGGAGACTGGCCTTGCTGCGTCCCCTGGCCTTGCTGCGTCCCCTGGCCCTTTCCCTGCTGCTGGCCCTGGCCGGCGGGTTGCTGAGGGCACGCCGACCCGAGCGGCGGGCCGAACGGCGTCTGCACGCACGCGACGCCGGGCGAGCGGGACAATTCGGTCAGCAGGCTCGACATCGTCGTTGCCGCCGAGCCCTCGGTGGCCTTTCCCGACGCGGACTTCCACACGACCTGGCCGTCCAGACCCGCGCCCGTGCCGGCACCTCCCGAGAGCTTGGACAGCAGGTCCTGCGCGGTCGTCGACTCCGTGTCCGGCAACTGGAAGTTGTCGTTGTAGTCGCCGCCGAACGTCGTGCCGAGGACGCCGACCACGACCATGATCCCGATCCAGGTCAGCAAGGCGTACCAGGGACGGCGCACCGCCCACTGCGATACCCGGCCCATCAGGCTCACCTTCCGCAGCGCCGCGCGTGGCGACTTCGTGCTTCACACCGTCTCGCCGGCACACTAGACCGGGTCTTGGACACAGACTGGCCCGGTTGACGCTACGTATGGGTGAACAGTCGGTCAAGGGAGTTTTCGCACCTCGGGCGGTCCTTGTCTCATCGGGCGATCCCGTCGAAGCGGCGCTCTTGCCTGGCACCAGTGCCGGTGGCGCTCGTCGCCGCCGGAGCCCAGCCGATCGCGCGTCGCGGGGAAAGCCCGTAACGACGAGCGACGAGTCCGCCGCGCTCTCAGCGGCTGGGCCGCACCGAGATGGCCGCGTCCGACCAGCGCTCGGTATCCGCGGGCGGGTGCGGATGCGTGCATCGTCCGCGAGTTCCGGGTGCACCGTCCGGCCGTCACCGGCCACTCCTACATGATCGCCAGCCAAGCGGAGAACCGAGCGATTGTGGCGTCGTCTCCGCGGTGTGTGAGATCACGGCGGCTGATGGTCCGCTGGCGTGGCGATCAGCGGCGACGTTGCCGACGCTCAGACCGCCGGGGCCGGCAACGGCGTCCCTCGCCCGTCACGGCCGGACGCCGTCGCGGCGTCGGGCGCCGGCGTCGGTGGACGCCGGCGTCGTCGGGTCGCGGCGTCGGTGGACGCCGGCACCGTCGGGTCGCGGCGTCGGTGGACGTCGGCACCGTCGGGTCGCCGCGTGACGCGATCAGCTGGGCCCGTCGGGCTGGGTCCCCATCGCGATCCGACCCCTGGCGCGGCCTCGGATGGCGATCCCCACGTTCCGGGTACCGCGTGCCGCGTGCCGCGTGCCGGGTGCCGGCGAGGGATCTCGGCGGACGGGAAGCCCACTCCACCATGGACATCTCGGCGCCGGGGAGCGCACGGAGAGTCACGAACTCTCGCTTCGGATCGCCGGTCGGGCGGCCCTTGGCGTGTTCTGTCACGAGAACGGTCACGGAGGTGAGACGATCACCCCGACCTGGGCCACGGACTGTCGGGTCGGTGGCCGTACGACGAGACTGGAGCAGGCATGTTCAACAACAACGGGTCGTTCTTGTTGGCCCTGTGGGAGTTCTTCCTCTTCTTCGCCTGGTTCATGTGCCTGTTCTGGATCTTCGGCGACCTGTTCCGTAGCAAGGACATCGGCGGTGTCGCCAAGACCCTCTGGGTGGTGTTCATCATCATCGTGCCGGTGCTGGGCATCCTCGTGTATCTCATCGCCCGCGGTCACGGCATGACCCAGCGTGCGATGGACGAGCGCAAGGAGGTCCAGGCGATGCAGGCCGACTACATCAAGTCGGTCGCCGGATCGGGTTCGTCGGCGACCGACCAGATCGCAACGGCCAAGCAGCTGCTCGACAGCGGTGCCATCTCCCAGCAGGAGTTCGACAACATCAAGGCGAAGGCCCTCGCCGGCTGATGTCAGGAGTCCCACGATCGCACGCACGGGAGTGGGTGATGCGACGCAGGCGAGGCCGGTCGCCGGCAACGGGGCGCGGACACGGGTAGGAGGCGCGGGGCGAGCCTGGGCGACGGCGACGGCGACGGCGACGGGCGCGCCGATCGCCTGCGCAGGCGGCCCCACGGCGGCGTCACTGACAGTTCACGTGCGAGGGGTGCGCCTCGGTCAGGAGCCCGTCGGGCGTGAGCCTGACGCGGAATGGAGCTGTCATCCGCGCTCGGCGGCGCCGAGCAGCTAGCGCCGGACGGCGATCTCGACGGCGGCGCCACCGTCACCGGGCGTCGCCGTGTCCGCCAGCCGCTCGGTGGCTCGTGGGCCCGACGAGATCGCGCAAGCCAGGGACGGTGGGACGTGGTGTCGACGATGATCGACACCACGTCCCGGTCCGGCGAGGGGCGACGTCCTCGCGCAGGACACAGCGAAGGCCGCGGACGCCCCAGGTGCTACCGGGCGAGCGTCTGCGGCGTGGTCAATCGTCCGAGGACCTCGCCGGTGAGGTCGACCCGGCCGCCGGTGACCTCCGTGGAGTACTCGGTGACGCTCCCGGGGGGATCGTGCCGGTCGAGAAGCACAGCTCACGGAACCGCGCGGTGTCGACTCGACCACACGCGGGTGACGTCGACCAGCACGACGATCACGCGGACGTCGCCGCACGGCGGCGCCCAGTCGGCCGTGACCGCGTGACTGGCTGGGCGCTACAACGCACAGATCACGGCGCTCGGCGACGGCGACGGCGACGCGGCTTCGGACTGCGCCTCCCGACATCCCAGCCCTTGGTCCTGCTCGGCGACCGAGGGCCAGGCCACGCGGCGACCGAGGGCCAGGCCACGCGGCGACCGAGGGCCAGGTCATGCGGCGACCGTGGGGCGAGACCGGCGTGACGTCGTCGCTTGTCCTCGGGGCGAAGCCGGGCGAGCATGAATTACGTCCGCGCCGGCGGGTCGGCAGGCGCGTGGACTCACCGTCGCGGCCGTGAGCGCGATACCGATGCGCTCGGGCATCGGAGGCGCCGCGACCGGGGACGGTGAGGGCGATGACGCCTTTCGACGCGACAGGGCCTGCGCTGCCCGCCTGGCCGATCGCCGACCGGGGGTCGCCGGACGCCGCCGACGCCGCCGGCGATGACGTCGCCGACGTCGACGTCGCCGCCGTCGCCGCCGCCGCCGACGTCGCCGCCGATGACGCCGCCGCCGATGACGTCGTCGCCCGGCTCGCCGGCTGCGGGATCGGTGCGATCGCCGTCAGCGGCTCACAGCTCGTCGTCGCGAGCGGCTCGATGGGCTGCCTTCGCGTCACCGACCCGGCGGACCCGGACGCCGGTGGACGCGTGCTCGGCGCGCACGGTTCCTACGTCCCGGCGCTCCTCGCGCGCGGCGGCGCGCTCTTCTCCGGTGGCAGCGACGGCCGCATCCTGGCCTGGCGGCTGGGCGCCGACAACCTGTCGGTCGTCGTCGGCGCCCATCGGGCCGGTGTCGCCGCGATGGTCGCCACCGCCGACGGCGACGTCGTCAGCGCCGGCCACGACGGCTACGTGATGTCGTGGCGGAAGGGGACGCCGCGCCTGCTCGCCAGCCATCGCCGCGGTGTGAGGGTCGCGGCCGCGCTCGCGTCCGGCGCCCTGGTCGTCGCCGGACGGGACGGCGCGCTGCTGTGCTGGCGGTCCGGGGGCGGGGAGCGGCCCGTCGAGCTCCGTCAGCGCTGCCGCGAGGCGACCCTGGCCATGACGCCGCTGCCCTCCGGCGAACTCGTCACGGCGACCGGGCATTTCGGCGTGGTCCGGCGGTGGCGGGACCTCTCGCCGGGCGGTTGGCCGGACGAGATCGGCGTCCACGGCGGCTGGGTGCTCGCCGTCGTCATCCTGGACGGCGGGCGCGTGGCCGCGGTCGGCGGGGACCACGTGACGGTCTGGGACCTGCGGGCGGGGCGGGAGCAGCGCATCCCGCTCGACCCGGGGATGCACGCGACCAAGGCCGTGGCGCTCCCGGCCGGCGGCGGACTGGCGGTGCTCGGGTCGTGCGGCTCGTTCCGCCTCGTCGAGGTGGCCGATCTGGCGGCCTGATCGCCACCCACCGCCACCTGACCGCCACCTGACCGCCCGGCCGGCGATCCGGCCCCGGCCGATCCGCGTTCATACGTGCCGCCCGGGGGCGATTTGCGCCGGGATGGCGATCGGCCGAACGGGCCGCAGGAGTGCTCGTCCTTTCGGTCCATGCCCGGGCGTGTCCCGCGTTCCTGCGTCCGAAGGATTCCTAGGATTCGCGGCCGCTGAATCCGGAGGTCATTTCCGGCGGCCCTGGAAGACATTTGCCGGTCCATGGTGGCCGACCGGGCGGCGGCAGAACATCAGCCCAACGGACCGGTTTAGGCCGAACGAGTGGCGGCGGCGGCGGCGCGCCCGCTAAACAATGGCCTGGCGCTGAGTAGGGGTGGGCGACACCGCCATGACGGTGGATCGCGGCGCCGGGGGGTTATTTCCGTCGCCCTCATCAACGAGCCGAAAGGGCGTAGAGCTTTGTCGAGGATCTTCATCGTGGGCTCCGGGGTGGTCGGCACGGCGACCGGTTCGGGGCTGGCTCACCGCGGGCACAAGGTGACCTTCGTCGACGTCCTCCCGAGCCGGGTCGAGGCGCTCCGCGCGGACGGGCTGGATGCGACCGACCAGCTCGATCTCGCGGGCGAGGGGGAGTCCTTCATCTTTCTCACGCTTCCGACCCCGCACGTGGTGAGACCTTCCCCGATCCCGGGCGGTCAGCCCGAGCGGCGATACGACCTCAGCGCATTCCTGCAGGGAGTGCGTGACGTCGGCGTGGCGTTGCGGACCAGCGACGCGATCCACACCGTCGTCGTCCGGTCGACCGTGCCGCCCGGCACGACCCTGGCCGCCGTGCTGCCGCTCCTGGAGGAGACCTCGGGCAAGCGCGAGGGCAGGGGCTTCTCGCTGGCGTCGAACCCGGAGTTCCTACGCGCCGCCTCCGCGGCGGAGGACTTCCGGCACCCGTGGATGACGGTGGTCGGGGCCCGGAACAAGCGGACCGGCGAACGCCTGGCCGACCTCCTGCGGCCGTTCGGCGGGGAGCTGCGGGTGTTCGACGACCCGACCACGACCGAGACGATCAAGATCGTGCACAACGTGTTCAACGCTGTGAAGATCAGCTTCTGGAACGAGATGTGGGGCCTCAGCAAGGCCCTGGACGTCGACCCCGACGCCGTCTCGAGCACCGTCGCCCTGTCCGCCGAAGGCTCCTGGAACACGGCCTACGGGATCGTGGGCGGTGCCCCCTACGGCGGTGCCTGCCTGCCCAAGGACACGAACGGCCTGGTCGGGCTCGCGACCTCGCTCGGCGTCGGGCTGCCGCTGCTCGAGGCGGCGATCACGGTCAACGAGAGACTGGCCGATCTGGTCGACCCGGGCTCGCGCGACAGCGCCATCGACCTCACCGAGCCGACCCGGGTGACGGCGGGTGCCTCGGAGCGGCGGATCTGAGACGGGCGCAGCCGGCAGCGATCCCCACGACGGTCGAACGGGTCTGACATGTACAACTGGCACGACTACCTCTACTGGGTTCCCCTGGGCGTCCTCGGCATCGTCCGTTGGGTGTTCTGGTTGGTGCGCCGTATCCCCGCGACGCTGTACCGGCCGGTCCGCAACGACCACCGCGCGTCGATGAGCATCGTCGTGCCGGTGTACCAGGAGGACCCCCAGATCTTCGCGCTCGCGATCACCTCCTGGCTCCAGAACGCGGTCGACGAGGTCATCTGCGTCATCGACGCCTCCGACACCGTCTGCCAGGAGGTGGCCGCGCGGTATCCGATCAAGGTGATCATCACCGACGTCCCGGGCAAGCGCGACGCCCTCCGGGTCGGCTGGGAGGCCGCGCGCTCGGAGCTCGTGGCCCTGGTCGACTCCGACGTGATCTGGGCGGACAACGCGGCCGTCGAGCTCATGATGCCGTTCGCAGACCCGGTCGTCGGCGGCGTCGCCTCGCGGCAGAACGTGTACGACCCGCGCGGCTTCCTGTCCCGGGTCAACGACATGTACCTCGACTACCGCTACTTCGACGAGAACGCCGCGCAGACCTACCTCGGCCGGGCCGTCTCGTGCATCTCCGGGCGGACGGCGGTGTACCGCCGGCACATCCTCCTGGAGATCTCGGCCGATTTCATGAACGAGCGCTTCCTCGGGGTTCCGTGCCTGTCCGGGGACGACAAATGCCTCACCCGGCTCACGCTCTCGCGCGGCTATACCACGGTGATGCAGCGCACCGCCCGGGTGTGGTCGACCTTTCCGTCCGATCCGCGCACGTTCGTCAAGCAGCGGATGCGCTGGGGGCGGAACACCTGGCGTTCGGACATCGCCGCGCTGTTCCTCGAGCGGTGGGCGTGGCGCCGTCCGTACCTGGCGTTGACCATGGTCGACAAGATGGTGGCCAGCTTCACGGTGCTGGTCGCGCCCGTCTACATGGCCCTCGCGATCGTGCATGCCAACTGGCGTTTCGTCGGCATGCTCTTCCTCTGGTGGTGGGTGTCGCGCTCGGCCAAGCTCCTGCCGCACCTGCGCCGCAGGCCGAGCAGCTTCTTCTACATCCCCGCCTTCGTGCTGCTGACCTTCGTGATGGCGGGGGTGAAGATCTACGCGCTCGCGACCATCCGCCGGCAGCGCTGGCTGACCCGTCAGGTGGCGGTCGTCGACGGGGAGGTCGTCCGCACGATCGTGGAGGTCGGGCTCGCGGACGGCGAGGTCGAGATCCCGGACGGCGTCGGGAGCGGGGCCGACCCCGACGCCACCGCCGAGATCGAGATCCCGGCCGAGGTCGAGGCGGCCGGAGCATGAACCGCCCCCGCCTCCACCGTCTGGGCCTGCGCGGCCGGCCCTCCCGCAAGGCCTGGATCGTGCTGCTCACGACGGCTTTCGCCGCGCTCGTGGTGCTGCCGGAGGCCGTCAGCGCCGAGGGACTGACCCGGCCGCAGCCGGTCTCCACCGTCCCGGCCGACCTGAGCCACGGCCGGGCCATCGTGCTGCGCCCGAACCGGATCGACCTCGTCCGGGACGGCCGCGTGCTGACGTCCATGCCGTTCAACGGCGCGGCGGCCACGCTGGCGGGTGTCGCGGCCGTGGTCGACGGCAGCTACGTCACGCGGATCGGCGACACCGTCACCCTGAAGGCCGCGGTGCTCCAGCGGCCCGGGACGAGCCTCACCGCAGGTGCGGACGGCATCCGGACGCTGCGGATCGTCAGCCGGCCCGGGTCGGCCGCGTACCTCTGGGGCACGGGGGCGAACCTCACGCTGACCGGTGTCGCCGTCCGGGCCGACCCCGCGCCCGCGGCGATCCGGCCGTACCTGCTGTACTCCGGCGGCTCCCACGTGACCGTCCGGAACGGCAGCCTGCTGCGACTGGGTCGCTCGCCGCGCGGCGCGGCGCTGGAGATCGGCACCGGGTCGGGCGTGACCGTGACGGACACGACCTTCACGAGCTCGTCGACGGGGCTGTCGGCGCACGCGTCGGCATCCGTCGTCCTCAGGGACGTCACCGTCTCGGGGTCGGCCGGGGACGGCATCACGCTGCGGAACGCCGGCGCCGTCGACGTGGTCGGCATCGACGCCGTCCGGAACGGCCGCAACGGGATCACGCTGTCCGGCCGGGGCACGCACGTGCGAGCGCTGCGCGACGTCACGGCGACCGGCAACAAGCACGCCGGCCTCATGGTGGTCGACGGCACCGGGGCCACCGCGAGCGGGCTGCGGACCACGCGCAACGGCAACGCCGGTGCGGCGCTGACCGGCGCGGGGGTCGTCCAGCTGAGCGGGGTCACGTCGACGTCGGAGCCGACCGGGATCCGGGTGCACGACGGGCAGCCGGTGACGATCAGCGGTCTCACGGCGATCTCGGACGCCACCGGGGTCAGCGCCGACGGCAAGGGCCACGGCCTGGTGCTGCAGCAGTCGGTGATCCACGACGCCCAGGTCGGTGTCCGCATCCAGACGCCCGGCGCTCGCGTCAGCGGCGTGCGGGTGCTCGACAGCGACGCCGGTCTGGATTCCGACGTCGGCGCACGCGGCCTCGTCGTCACCGCGCTGGAGGCCACGTCGACCGCCGCCGGCGTGGGGACCGGACTGGTCGCCGGTGGGGCCGTGACCCGGCTGTCCGATGTCCACGTCGCCGGCTTCCGGACCGGCCTGCGGATCGAGGAGGCCGGTACGACCGTCAAGGACAGCATCGCCGGCGCGGCGGTCTCCGGCGTCCTCCTGGACGGCGCGGCGACCGGGACCACGATCACGGGCATCAGCACGTACGGCGCCAAGGACGGGCTGCGCGTCGCGGGCGCCCCCGGCCCGACGCGGGTCGAGGACTCCATCCTCGGCGGGGAAACCGGCCTGCGGGTCGGGACGGGCGACGTCACCGTCGTCCACAGCACCATCAACGGCGCCCAGGACGGCGTCCGCATGGCGGCCGCCGGCGGCACCCTCACCCTCGACTCAGCGGACGTCACCGGCACGGCGCGCACCGGGCTCGCGCTCGACGCGGGGACGACGTCGGTCGTCGGGTCCGCTGTCCACGCCGGTCGGACGGCGATCGACGCGGGCGCGCCGGTCGGCGTGGACGGATCGAGTATCACCGGGGCCGTCGGCATCCACGTCGCGCAGGGCGTCACGGCCACGGTGGACGCCACCCAGGTGCACGCCGAGCAGGTCGGCGTGCTCGCCGTCGACGGCGCCCACGTCACCCTGACGGCATCGCAGATCCACGGCGTCGTGCCGGTGCGCGGCTCCGTCACCCTGCGCGGGCCCTCGTTCATCGCGGCCATGCCCCTGAACTGGCTGGGCGTCGCCGGCATCAGCCTGGTGCTGGTCGCCGTGCTGCTCATGATCGCTGCCCGGCTGCGCGAAGGCGACGACCGCGTCGCGCTGGCCCCCGCCCACGTCGTCAATCGCGCCTGACCAGCAGGCCGGACCACCAAGGAGATCACTCATGTCGATATCCCGCAGATCGCGGCGGGTCTGGGCCCTCGGCGCGGCGGGCACCCTCGCCGTCGGCATCGTGGCCGCGGCGGCGCAGACGCCCGCCCTGGCGGTGGCCTGCAGCTCCCCGGTCAAGTACGCGGCGTCGTCGAACACCGTCTACCTGCTGACGGCGCAGACCTGGACCCTCAGCTCGATCAAGGCCGCCTGCAGCGCGGCCCCGCTCGAGCAGGTCGACCCCGTACACCACGTCTGGGAGCTGCGCGGTGACCTCGTCCTCAACAACGGCGCCACGCTGGCGTTGCACTCGACGACGGCGGCCGCTCCCGGCGACGTCGACGTCCTGCGGCTGCGCAGTCTCGCCAGCAACGCGGCCACCGACGTCTCGGTGATCACTGCGCACTGGGGGACCATCGACGCGGACGGCGTCCACATCACCTCGTGGGACGACGCCGCCGCCGCGCCGGACACGAACGTGACGCTCCCGGCGGGCGCACCGGCCGGATCCCGCGCCCGCGCGTACATCCGCGCCCAGTCGTTCCTCGACAACGGCGTGGGCCGCATCTCGAGCATGACGTTCACCGACTCGGTGGTGGAGAACCTCGGCTGGTACGCCGCCGAGGCGTACGGACTGTCCTGGAAGTCGCTGGGCTGCTCGCACGCGGCCGCCGATCTGGCGACCTGCGCGGCCGCGCCGGTGACGGGTGGAGCGACCGGATCGACGTTCAGCAAGAACTACATGGGGACGTACGTCTGGGGCGGCCACGCGCTGACGTTCACCGGCAACCTGTACACGTCGAACGTCATGTACGGGCTCGACACGCACGACGTCACCACGCAGATGACGGTCGACCACGACCATTTCTCCTACAACGGTGACCACGGGTTCATCTGCAGCCAGCGCTGCGACCACCTGACGGTCACGAACAACGAGTCCGACCACAACGGCATGGCCCCGTGGGCCGGTCCGAACCCCAGCGGCGAGGCCCAGGGCGGCCAGGTGCACGGCATCATGCTGCACCGGGGCATCACCAACACCGTGGTGGCGAACAACACCGTGCACGACCAGCCGAACGGCGCCGGGATCGCGATCTTCGATACCAGCGGTCAGACCATCAGGAACAACACGGTCACCAGGTGCCTCTACGGCCTGCGGATCTCCGTCGGCTCCGCGAACAACGTCTTCTCGGGCAACACCGTGACGGGCAGCGGCAAGTACGGCGTGTACACGTACAAGGGCACCGACCTTCCGGAGAACTCGACGGCCAGCGGGCACCCGACCGGGAACGTCTTCACCGGCGACACCTTCGCGTCGAGCGGCGTCGCCGCGGTGAACCTCACCGAGACCGACGGGTCGAGCTTCACCGGCAACACGTTCGGCGGGGGCGCGATCCGCGTCAGTCAGTCGGCCGGCACCAGGATCACCGGCGGAATCCAGACCGGCCAGAGCATCCAGGCGTCGGGGTCGACGGCCGAGCCGTCCGACGTCAAGCTCGTCGACCCCGGCCAGCCCGCCTCGGTCACCGTCTCGGACGCGTCGTCGAAGGCGAACATCACCTCGGCGTCCGGCAGGCTGTTCCTCGTCGCTGCGGCTGCGTTCGCGCAGACCGTGACCCCGGCCGGGTCCACGCTGACGCTCACGACGTCGAAGCTGGGGACGACCCCCGCGACCGCGACGGTGTCACCGTCGCCGGTGACGGTGGCGCCCTCGACGAGCTCCGTGAAGGCGAGCACGGCCCCGGGGACGTCGACCAAGATCTACCTGACGGCCGCGACGAGCGGTGTCCCGGTCGCGGTGACCGTCGGCGGCCTGACGCCGAACGGCACCTACAAGATCTCGGGGGGTGGCGTGAGCTCGGTGACGGTCACCGCCTCGGCTGGTGGCGTCGTGAGCTTCGGCCGCACCCTGTCCTCGACGGCGAAGACGACGTTCACGGTCGCACCCGCCTGAGATCCGTCGTTCGAGACGCACGGGGATGCTCACGGGGAAGCACGGAGGCACGCGATGCGGAGAGCACGCCCCAGGGGCCGCGCCCCGGTGACGCCGGCCGGGCGTGGGGCGCCGACGGCGGCGGGACCGGTCGCGGCAGCGGGCCTGCTGGCCGTGGCCTGCCTGGGCTTCGCGTCCTGTTCCCTGGCGACCTCGCAGGCGCCGGCCTCGTTCTCCGGGACGGGGTCGGCGCCCGGCGCCGCTGTCGGCGGTGCGCCGGGAACCGTCGGCGCCCCGTCGACCGTCGGCCCGCCGACGGGTGGGTCGGCCGACGACCGTCCGCCGGCATCGTCACCGACCGACGCGGCCGGTTCGCGCTCGCTCGACCTCAAGGTCGCCAAGCCGGGCAGTGACGAGGCGCAGATCGCGACCGTGCTGCAGACACGGCTTCTCCCCCGCAGCGGGGGCGGCTTCGGCGCCGACCGGATCCAGGCCCTTCCGGGACAGGGACCGCGCGAAGGCCTCGCCGTCCGGGTGGACTACCCGGCAGGGAGCGCCAGCGCGCGCTCGGCCACGCACGAGGGGTCGGAGTACGGCGGCGCCCAGGTCTACCTGCTCATGCCGGGCGGGCCTCTCGACGCGGCCACGCTGTCGTACTGCCTGCGATTCCCGGTCGGGTTCGACTTCGTCAAGGGCGGGAAGCTGCCGGGCCTGTTCGGCGGCACCGTGACGTCCGGCCGGCATATTCCGGACGGGACCGACGGCTGGTCCACCCGCTACATGTGGCGGCGTGGGGGCGCCGGGGAGGTCTACGCGTACCTGCCGACGTCGGTCGCCCACGGCACGTCGCTCGGCCGGGGCAGCTGGTCGATCACCCCCGGCCGCTGGCAATGCCTGGCGCAGACCGTCATCCTCAACACCCCCGGCGTCGCGGACGGGAGCATCACGGTCCGTCTCGACGGGCGGCCGGTCTTCGCCGCCCACGACCTGCTGTTCCGGACGACCGACGGTCTGCACGTCGACGGCATCTTCTTCTCGACGTTCTTCGGCGGCGGCGACCCGAGCTGGGCCTCGCCACGGGATCAGTACGCGGACTTCGCGGACTTCTCGGTGACGCCGGCGGCGGGTGCGTGACCCGCGCGTAGCCCTGCGCTCAGCGGGGTGAGGGTGTTCCCTTCCGGTCGCTGTGCACTGCACCGGACACGGCGTAGTGCACAGCGTGGCAGCGGACACCTCCCCGGCCCAGCAGGAAGGGGAGGAGCGGGACAGGGACGAGCAGGGTAGGCAAGAGCGGGATAGGGAAGAGCCGGGAGAACGGGGAAGAGTACGGGGGCCGGCCCCTG
>DATKNA010000132.1:0-2819 GCA_035541595.1 Kineosporiaceae bacterium
CGGCGGCGGCGTCGGCGGCGGCGTCGTCAAGGCCTCCCGACGCGACCTGCCGGCGGTGGTGGCATCGGGCCGCAGCGCCGGGACCACGGTCGCCGCGACGATGTTCCTGGCCCACCTGGCCGGGATCGCCGTCTTCGCGACCGGGGGCATCGGCGGTGTCCACCGCGGCGCCGAGGCGACCTTCGATGTCTCCGCCGACCTCGACGAGCTCGCGCGGACCCCGGTGACCGTCGTGTCGGCGGGGGCCAAGTCGATCCTCGACCTCCGCAAGACGCTGGAGGTCCTGGAGACCCGGGGGGTTCCGGTCATCGGGTTCGGCACGGACGAGTTCCCCGCCTTCTTCAGCCGCTCCAGCGGCCTGCCGGTCGACCACCGCGTCGACACGCCCGAACAGCTGGCGGCCGTCGTCGCCGCGCACCGGGCCCTCGGCCTGCCGGGCGGGATCCTGGTCGCCAACCCTGTCCCGGAATCCGCCGCTCTGGACGGCGGGCAGATCGACGCCGTGATCGTCGAAGCCGTCGCCGACGCCGAGCGCGCCGGGGTGGCCCGCCGGGACCTGACGCCGTATCTGCTGGCCCGGATCGTCGAACTGACCGGCGGGCGCAGCCTGACCGCGAACGTGGCACTGGTGCGTGACAACGCCGCGGTCGCGGCGCGGACCGCGGTCGCCCTCGCCTCCCCCTCGCGGTGATCATGCAATCCATGTTGATCACGTGGTCGACCTGTCACCGAAGGTCAATGATCACGCGGGTTGTCGACGGTTGCGTACCTTGCCGGGGCCGCCGCAGGCGGGTTGTCGACAGTTGCGCGTCTCGTTCGGGTGCCGCGGTGCGCGCGTTCCCGACAGATGCCCCTCCAGCCCACAGTCGAGGGTCCCGACGTCTGTCGACGACGTGCGCACGGGGCGAGATCGCACGCATCGCACCAGCCGAGGCCCGCGCCACCCCCATCCCCGACCCGCCCGGCCGAACGACCCGGCCCCGAACGAGCGCTGCGTGCCGACGCCGGGCGGGACCCGGACCTCGAGGCGAGCGGGGCGATCGCCGTGTGGTGGGCCTGCCCCCACGAGAGACCTGCCCCCACCAACGAGATGAGCGGCAGAGCCTCGCATGATCACGGTGGGGTCGGCGTGTGAAGAGGGTCGGCCGCGGTGGCGTTCACGTAGATTCTGACCATGGCCGCCCGTACGTCCTCCTCCGCCGACCGGCCGCCCTCGGGGCGCTCGGCCGCGCCGCGGCGCCGGGACGTGCCGTTCGACGAGGCCGTGGAGCTGACCCGCTCCTCCGCCGGCCGGGCCGGTCGCGTCACGACCGCGACCCGCCGCCCGCCGGCCGACCGCGGCTCGCGGACGACGTCCAGGTCAGGGCGCTACCGCAGGAGAGGCCGGTCCGCCGGGGCCTACGGGCGCCGGCCGTGGGGATGGCCGCTGCCCGTGCGAGCGATCACCGCGATGTGGATGGGCATCGCTCACCTGGCCGGCGCAGCGGCACGCCGGGTCGGCTCCGGGGCTCGCGACCTCGACGCGGCCCATCGCCGGGACGGGCTGGGTCTGCTGCTCATCGGATCCGCCATCGTGGTTGCCGCGCGGGAGTGGTGGGGGCTGCCCGGCCGCGTGGGCGACATCGTCCACGCCGTCGTGGCGGGCACCCTCGGCCGGGTCGCACTCGTCCTACCGCTGGTCCTGCTGGGCCTGGGGGTGCGCATGCTGCGCCATCCGGAGCGCGTGCAGGCGACCAACCGGATCGCCATCGGCCTGGCTGCTCTGGGCGTCGCCGCGACCGGCCTGGTGCACCTCGCCGCCGGCCTGCCGGGGCCGGCGGACGGCGCCGACATGGTGCGGGACGCCGGCGGGATGATCGGCTATCTGGCGGCCTCGCCGCTCAGCACCGCGCTGTCCGGGTGGGTGACCGTACCGCTCCTGCTGCTCCTGGCCTTCTTCGGCCTCCTGGTCATCACGGCGACGCCGGTGCACCAGATCCCGCAGCGGCTGCGCGCCCTGCACGGCCGGCTGACCGGGAGGTCCGAACCGGACGCCGGCGACGACGCCTCGGATGCGGGGCTGGCCGCGTTGCACCGGCGCTCCCGCGCAGCGGGCGGGGAGTCTCTCAACGGCGACGAGGCCTACGAGAAAGCCGTCATCACCGCCCCGGTGCGGGGCGGGCGGGGGCGGTACCGCGAGGATCCCGCGCCGCGCGAAGCCCACCCCGAGGTCCCGACCGAACCTGCACCCGGATTCGCCGCCGGCCTCCCGGCCCAGACCCCGGACGCCGCGGGCGTGGCGCGCCCCGGTCCGGTCCCGGCGCCCGCCAAGCCCCTGCTCGAGGCGCCGCCCACGACGCAGCTGCCGCAGCGCGTCGAGCAGCTGCAGCTCGCCGGCGACGTGACGTACACGCTGCCGCCGTCCACCCTCCTGGCCCCGGGGACCCCGCCGAAGGCGCGCAGCGCGGCCAACGACCGTGTGGTCGAGGCCCTGACGAGCGTGCTCGATCAGTTCGAGATCGACGCCAGGGTGACCGGCTTCAGCCGTGGCCCCACGGTCACCCGGTACGAGGTCGAGCTGGGCACGGCGGTCAAGGTGGAACGCGTCACGGCGCTGAGCAAGAACATCGCGTACGCCGTGGCGAGCGCCGACGTCCGGATCCTGTCCCCGATCCCGGGCAAGTCCGCCCTCGGCATCGAGATCCCCAACGCCGACCGCGAGACGGTCTCGCTCGGCGACGTGCTGCGCAGCCAGGCAGCCCGCAAGCTCGAGCACCCGATGGTCGTGGGCCTTGGCAAGGACGTGGAGGGCGGCTTCGTCGGCGCCAACCTGACGCGCA
>DATKNA010000133.1:0-14446 GCA_035541595.1 Kineosporiaceae bacterium
CTGCAGGCCCTGATCTCCCTGGGCGTCGGGGCCCTGATCGTCGCCCGCGCGGTCAACATCCTGCAGTGACCGAGTACACCTGAGGAATGCGCTCCCGAGACCTGCGCGCGTGCGGCTGGCACGGCCACGTCACCTACGCCCCGACCGAACCCGAGCTCGCCGCCCGGCTCCGGGGGGAGACCGCGCTGGGCACGACGTGGCGTTGTCTTCGGTGCGGCGACTGGGTGCTGGGCTCGCCGGCGTCTGCGGGGCCGGCCGCGCAGGCCCCCGTCCCCCCGCGCGGTCGCGCGCTGCGGCAACTACTCGTCCTGCGGCTGCTCGCCGTCGAGCGGATCTTCCGCGCGACCGTCCTCGTGGCCGCGGCCTACGGCGTCCACCGCTTCGCCGGCAGCCAGACCTCGCTGCAGGCCACCTTCGGCAGCCTGCTGCCGGCAGCCCGTCCGCTCGCGGAGCGCCTGGGCATCGATCTCGAGCAGACGAAGATCATCCAAGACGCTGAGAAGGCGTTGCACGCGCGCCAGGAGACCCTGACCCTCATCGCCGTCGGGCTGATGCTCTTCGGCGTGCTCGAAGCCGTCGAGGGGGTGGGGCTGTGGCTGGCGAAGCGCTGGGCAGAGTACCTGACGGTCGTGGCCACGGCCGCGTTCCTGCCGCTGGAGATCAGCGAGCTGCTGCGGACGGTGACCGTCACCCGGGTCGTCGCGTTCGCCGTGAACGTCGCCGTGGTCGCCTATCTCGTCGTCGCCAAGCGGCTGTTCGGGGTGCGCGGCGGCCGCGTGGCGTACCAGCGGGAGCTCAGCAGTCAGAGCCTGCTCGAGGTCGAGGCCGCCGGTGAGGACGCCGAGTTCCGACCTCACGCCGGCGGGCGCGGGCCGGGGCGCGATCCGGGGCTGCCCGACCTGGCACCCTCCCGGCCCGAGCGGCCGGACGGCTCCTGAAGCAGGCCCTGCACCGAGGGTGGCAGGGGCATCCCGGCGGGCACGCCCGGCGCGGGGAGGGGATCCCCGGGGACGACGGCCAGCGGCACCACCCCCGACCACTGCGCCCCCGCGGTCTCCAGGTCGTCGTCGTCCTCGTGCTCGGCCGGCGGGCCGCTGCGGACCTTGACCGACGCCCGGTCCAGCGGGAGCTCGAGGACGAGGGTCGCCGCGAGCTCCTTGGACGTCGGTGGCCGGACCTCGTCCCACCGCCCGGGCAGCAGTCGCTCGGACAAGGTCCGGAGCGCGTCCGGCTTCGCCTCGGCCGGCACGGGGCGGCAGCGACCGAAGATCACCGCGGAACGATAGTTGGCTGAGCTGTTGAACATGCTCGAGGCGACCACCAGCCCGTCGACGACCGTCACCGCCACGGCGACCGGCGCGCCGCCGGCGGCGGCGCGCAGCAGTCCGCCGCCGGTCGACCCGTGCAGCAGCAGCCGGTCGCCGTCGCGGGCGTGCAGCAAGGGCAGGACGACGGGCGTCCCGTCCGGCCGCACCACGGCGAGGTGGGCGACCAGCGCGCTGTCGAGGACGTCGTCGAGGGCCGCGCGGTCGAAGCGCTGGCGCTCGGGGAGCCTGGTGATCCGGGTCGTCGAGGTCGAGGCGAAGGTCACCACATCATCCTCCTCCGGGCGGCGTCCGCGACGGGTCCGGACCTGTCCATGCCGGCCTGCCAGGATGGCTGCATGAGCGAGCAGGCCGACCCGACTCCCGAGCTCGTCGACGCGTACCTGACCGACCTGCTGTCGCCGGACGACGAAGGGCTCGCGGCGGCGCAGCGGGATGCGGACGCGGCCGGGCTGCCCGCCATCGCCGTGTCCGGGCCGCAGGGCAAGCTGCTCTCGATCCTCGCCAGGGCGATCGGCGCCCGCCGGATCCTCGAGATCGGCACCCTCGGCGGCTACAGCACGATCTGGCTCGCGCGGGCCCTGGCACCCGGTGGCCGGCTGATCAGCCTCGAGTACTCCCCGCGCCACGCGGAGGTCGCCCGGGCCAACCTGGCCCGCGCCAGGCTCTCCGACGTGGTCGACGTCCGGGTGGGCAAGGCCCTCGAGACATTGCCCATGCTCGCCGCGGCGCAGGCGGATCCGTTCGACCTCGTCTTCGTCGACGCGGACAAGGCGCCGTACGCCCAGTACCTCGATTGGGCGATCCGGCTCACCCGGCCGGGCGCGCTGATCGTCGTGGACAACGTCGTGCGTGGCGGGCGGATCCTGCACCCCGACCCCGACGCCGACGCCGCCGGCGTCCGCGCCTTCCTGGAGCGGATGGCCGCCGATCCGCGCGTGGACGGCACGGCGCTGCAGACCGTCGGCGTCAAGGGCTGGGACGGGCTCGCCGTCGCCGTGCGCGTGTGAGGCCTCGCCGGGCGCTCAGCCGGTCAGCGCTCGGCCGGGCAGAGCTCGGACGGCTGTCACGAAAGCGGCCGAGCGGTGCCGGTAGCCGCCGTGCTCCGGCGGGCTCGGAGCCGCCGGCGAGAAGAGCACGACACCGCCTGGCGGCGTGACCTTCGCGGCGACCCGCGCCCCGTCGCCGGCGTCGTCCACGATCTCGATGGGGACGCCGTCGGGCGCCGCCGTGCTGACGTCCGCCGCGATCCGCCGGCCGGCCTCGCCCATCGCGACGAGGACCAGTGACGTCCGTGCCGCGCGGGCCTGCAGGTAGGTGACGAGTGGGCGGTAGTCGATGCCCCGGTCGAGGCCACCGACGAGCAGGGTCAACGGTCGGTCGGGGTAGGCCTCGCAGGCCGCGACGGCCGCCTGGGCGGAGGTCGCGAGGCTGTCGTCGACGAACATCAGCCCGCCGACCGTGGCGACCGGCTCGAGCCGGTGCCGCAACGGTGCGAAGCCGGCCAACGCCGCCTCCAGCCGCCCCGACAAGCCGACCAGGTCGACGCCGAGCACGTCGAGCACGGCCACGGCCGCGGCGACGTTGACCGCGTTGTGCGCCCCGGGCAGCCGTGAGCGGCGCAGCGGTAGCACCGGCCGGTCACCCGCAAGGACGACGGCACCGGCCACGCGGACCCGGGCATCGGGCGAGCCGTAGGCGACCGCCGCGCCCAGCGCCGGGTCGCGGTCGGCGAGCCGGGCTCGCACGCCCGGGTCGGCGCCGTTCGCGAGGACCGCCCCCGCGCCGGCGACGACACGCAGCTTGTCGCGGTAGTACCGCCCGACGCCGCCGTGCCAGGGCAGGTGGTCGGGAAACAGCGCAGTGAGGACGGCGACCCACGGCGGCGACGCCACCAGCGCGGCCTGATAGCTCGAGACCTCGCCCACCACCAGCCCCGGCGGGTCGGGGAGCAGATCCAGCAGCGGCATCCCGATGTTGCCGGCCGCGACCGCGTCGTGCCCGGCCGCGGCCAGGAGGTGTGCCGTCAGGCGGGTGACCGTCGACTTGCCCTTGCTCCCGGTCACGGCGACCGTCCGGCCGCCGTGGTCGGCCAGGAAGAGCTGGGTGCCCGAGGTGACGGCAGCGCCCCGGCGAGCGAGCGCCCCGACGTCGTCGCGGTACGGGCTCACGCCGGGCGACAGCACCACGACGTCCGCGGCGGCGAGGGCGGCCGATCCGGCGGGTTCGGCCGCCCCCGCCACCCGGACGGCGCCGAGCCCGGCCGCGGACCAGGCGGCGAGGGCGGCCGGCGGCGGATCGCCGTCGACGACGGCGCAGACCTCCCGGGCCGCCGCGCGCAGGGCCGTCCGGGTGGCGGCGCGTCCCTCGGCCCCGATCCCCCACACCGCGACCCGGCGGCCGGCGAGCTCCGCGGTCCGCACGGCACACCTCACGACACGGCGACCGGCTGTACGGGCCGGAGCGCGGCGTCGAGCGCGACCACCGCGTGCGGCGGCAGCTCGTGCTCCGGGCTCGGCGTGAAGGCGGCGGCGACCTGCCGCTCGCCGGGCTCGAGCCCCGCCGAGCGCAGCTCCGCGATCAGTCGGCGTACCGGGCCGGCGTCGTCCCACTGGCCCCGAACCCCGACCAACGCCAGGGCGACCTGCGACTCCTCGATCTCGCCCACGCACTCGAACGGCTTGACCCCGGCGAGCCCGATCAGCTCGCGGTAGCCGTCGACCTGCGCGTCGTCGGCGAGCAGATCCCTGCCGAAGATCGACACCAGGAGCGGCCGCGACAGGAACGGCGCCAGCGCGAGGAACACGAACCGGCACTTCGGGCAGCCCCCGCACCAGCGCTCGACCCGGCGCCGCTCCTCCAGCCGGAAGGCGGCGTTGCAGCTGGTGAAGACGGGCAGGTAGGCCTGGAGCCGGGCGAACACGGCGGCGATCTGCAGCTCCGACAGCGGCCTCAGCAGCGAGTAGTAGGTGAGCTCGGGCACGAGCTCGGCCAGCACGGCCCGCAGCCGGCGCTCCGCCGCAAGGCCTTTGCTGTATTGGTGGTTGACGGGCACCCCGGACGCCCAGAGGCTCGGCGCGTCCGCCGACCTCTCGTTGCTGAAGACGACCTCGTCGGCGCCCGACACGACGGCCTGTGCGACGGCGACCAGGCTGACGATCGCGGTGACCGGCACGTGCCCGTTCAGCGCCCCACTGCGGTTGAGGGCCCCGAGCGCCGGGTCGAGCCCGCGGCCCGCGACGACCAGGGGGACGCCGGCCGCAGCGGCGCACTCCCGCGCCGCGCGATGGCCGCCGACGCTGAACGCCACCAGCTCCTCGCCCGTGGCGCGCAGCACGTCCAGGCTCACACAGGAGTCCTTGCCGCCGCCGACCGCGACCAGCGAACGCCGGGGCAGGTTGAGCCCGGTGACGGGCCGCGGCGGCCGGCGGCCGGCGGCCGCGTCGCGGAAGAGTGGGCGCGTGGAGAGGTCGATCCCGTTCGCGTGGGCGAACTCGCCCAGCCCCTCCCGGTAGAGGGGTTCGAGCCAGTCCCGTTCCGGGGCGGTCAGGGCGGGGACGACGACGGTGCGGGGTGCGGCGGCCTTGTAGTAGCTGACCCCCGCGGCGAGCCACAGCAAGCGGGCCACCTGGTGCAGCGCGGCGACCCGCGGCCCGGGAAACGGTCGGTCACCCGGCGCCAGGGTGAAGGTCTCCCCGAACGTGAGCCGGCCGGCCGGGCCGGCCAGGGCGTAGCGGCCGGTGATCGTGGCAGCCGCAGGGTCCACGCCGACGCCGGTGTACTCGAACCGGTCGTAACCGGCCGGGTCGAACCGCCCCACGCGCTCGCGTCCCTCCTGCTCGTCGGTCACGCCTCACCGAGCGTACCCGGCCACGTCACGTCCCCCGCCCGCGGCGACGCGCCCGAGCGCCGGAGCCGGCGCCCGCGCGGCGGAGCCCGTCCGGGAGAATGCACGTCATGAGCACGATGAGTCCGCCGGCCCCCGAGGTCGCCGCCGCCCTGCCCACGGACGGCGACTGGGTCGCCCGCTTCGCCGACGAGGTGATCGCCGAGGCCGAACGGCGCGCTCCCGGGCGGCCCATCGTGTGCGCCTCGGGCATCAGCCCGTCCGGCCCGATCCACCTGGGCAACCTGCGCGAGGTGCTCACGCCGCACTTCGTCGCCGACGAGATCCGTCGGCGGGGCCGGGACGCCGTGCATCTGCTCTCCTGGGACGACTACGACCGCTTCCGCCGGGTCCCCGCGGGCGTCGACCCGGCCTGGGCGGCACACGTCGGCAAGCCCCTGACCAGCGTCCCCGCTCCGCCCGGCAGCCCTCACGCGAACTGGGCGGAGCACTTCAAGGCACCGCTCGTCGCCGCCCTGGACCAGCTGGGCGTCGAGGTCAGCGCGGTGAGCCAGACGCAGAGGTACACCGGCGGCGCCTACACCGAGCAGATCCTGCTCGCCGCGCGCGAGCGGGAGCGCATCGACGCCATCCTCGGTCGCTACCGCACCCGCCGGATTCAGGGGCAGGTCGCGCACCCCGGGGCCGAGGAGGATGGGTCGGGGGCCGCCGCCGACGACGACGGGGGTTCCGCGTTCGGCTACTTCCCGTACAAGCCGTACTGCGTCCGGTGCGGGCGCGACACCACGACGGTCACCGGCTACGACGACGTGACCACCGCGATGACCTACGTCTGCGACGACGGCTCCACCGAGACCGTCCTGCTGCGCGACTTCCGCCGCGGCAAGCTCGTGTGGAAGGTCGACTGGCCGATGCGGTGGGCCTACGAGGGCGTGGTGTTCGAGCCCTCCGGTGTGGATCACCAGTCGCCGGGCTCGTCCTTCGTCGTGGGCGGTCAGCTCGTCCGCGACGTCTTCGGTGCCGAACCGCCGATCGGTCCGATGTACGCCTTCGTCGGCATCAGCGGGATGGCGAAGATGAGCAGCTCGCGCGGCGCCGTCCCGATCCCGCTGGACGCCCTGCAGATCATGGAGGCGCCGCTGCTGCGCTGGCTCTACGTGCGCCGCCGGCCCAACCAGTCGATCACGGTCGCGTTCGACCAGGAGGTGCAGCGGCTCTACGACGAGTGGGACGCCGTGGCCCGGAAGGTGGCCCGGGCACCCTCCCTCGGTGGCGATCTGCCGGCGGGCCCGCCCGCGGGCGAGGTGGCCGGCTACGCGCGCTCGATCGGCACGGCGACGCGCACCCTGGAGTCCACGCCGCACCCGCTGCCCTACCGGACCCTGGCCTCCGTCGTCGACGTCACCACCGGCGACCCCGAGCAGACCCTGCGTATCCTGCGTGACCTGGACCCTGACGATCCGGTGACCTCGCTCGACGACGTGCGGCCACGGCTCGACCGCGCCGCGACCTGGGTGGCCACCCAGGTTCCACCGGAGCAGCGCACCCACGTGCGGGAAGCCCCGGACGTCGAGCTCCTGGCCGCGCTCGGTGGGGGGCAGCGGGCCGCGCTGCGGCTGCTGCTGGACGGCCTCGACACGCACTGGTCGCTCGAGGCCGTGACGTCGCTGGTGTACGGCGTGCCGAAGGTGCTGGCGGGCCTGCCGCCGGACGCCCGGCCCACCCCGGAGCTCAAGGCGGCCCAGCGGGAGTTCTTCGCGTTGCTCTACCGCCTGTTGATCGGCCGGGACACCGGGCCGCGGCTGCCGACCCTGCTGCTGGCGATCGGTCCTGAGCGGATCGGCAGGCTGCTGACGCCGCCGGCGTAGCCGTGGCGGTCCTGCTGGCCCTCGCGACCTCGGTGGTCTACGGCACGGCCGACTTCCTCGGGGGACTGGCCGCCAAGCGTGCCCACGCCCTGGTGGTCGTCGCCCTGTCGCAGCTCGCCGGGCTGGCGCTCGTCCTCGCGCTCGCCTCCCCGCTCGGCGGAACCCCAGGTCCCGCCGATCTGGCCTGGGGAGCCGCCGCGGGGGTGGCCGGTGCGCTCGCGCTGACGCTCTTCTACCGGTCCCTGGCCGACGGCGCGATGAGCGTCGTCGCGCCGGTCACCGCGGTCTGCGCGGCCGCGGTCCCCGTGATCGCAGGGCTCGCGCTCGGTGACGTGGTCGGCGCACCGGAACTCACCGGGGTGGTCCTCGCGCTGCCCGCCGTCGGGCTCGTCGCCAGCGAGGGCGGCCTGAGCGGCCTGCGCGTGGATCGGCGGTCGCTGATCGGCGCGCTGGTCGCGGGCACCGGCTTCGGCGTGGTGTTCCTGCTGCTGCACCAGACCTCGCCGGGCAGCGGGATGTGGCCCTTGGTGGCGGCCCGGATCGCGTCGGCCGTGGTGGTCGGGACCGTGATCGTGGCCCGCCGGATCCGCGTCCGGGTGGCGGCGGCGTCACTCCCGCTGGTGGTCGCCGCCGGCGTGTTCGACATGGGCGCGAACATCCTCTTCCTGCTGGCCGTCCGGATGGGCCAGCTGGCCGTGGTCGGCGTCCTGTCGTCGCTCTACCCGGTGAGCACCGTGGTGTTGGCGACGGTCCTGCTGCGCGAACGGATGTCCCGGATGCAGCTCGCCGGCGTCGGCGGCTGCGCCGTGGCCGTCGCCCTCATCGCCTGGGCCTGACCCGACGTGAACTCGTTCACGGGGTGAGCGGCGACGCCAGAAGATCGCGAACGCCGCGGGCGTCGCCGTCGATGCCCACACCCGGCGCGTCGAGCGGTATGCGCCGCCACAGCAGGAGCAAGAGCGTGGCGGCGGGCGCCGAGACCACGGCGTCCGGCTCCCGCACCGGGGCTGCGTCGACCGGCGGGCCGGCCGCCGCAAGCCGCCACGTCGCGCCCGGCCCGCCGAACTGACCCTGGGCGCCGACGGCGC
Organism: Kineosporiaceae bacterium; assembly: GCA_035541595.1. Classification (GTDB taxonomy): domain Bacteria; phylum Actinomycetota; class Actinomycetes; order Actinomycetales; family Kineosporiaceae; genus DATKNA01. The sequence goes on from DATKNA010000133.1 coordinate 8,129, forward strand.
GCAGCTCGACCACCTGCTCGGGCGGCGCCAGCCGGCCGAGCCGGATCTGCCGCGGCACGAACATCGTGACGACCTCGTCGACGCCGTCGAGCGCGAGTTCCGGGTCGACGGGCTGCGGCGCGTCGGTCAGCGCGCGTTCGGCGTCCCACGCGTGCATCGCCGTCTCGTGCGCCTGCCGTCGGAACCAGAACGCGGCCGTGCGCGGTCTCGGCCCGAAGGTCCAGCACTCTGTCAGCGGATCGGTGCTCCTGAGGGTGACGGCCAGGTCGTCGACGCCCTCGGCGAACCAGGCTCGCAGGTCCACGCCGGGCTCGGGGCCGTCGTCGCGGTGTTCCTCGGGCCGCGGCCGGGTCAGCGCCGACCGCGCCCAGCGATGCACGCCGCCGAGGTGGGCCGTCAGGGCGCGCAGGTCCCAGGCCGGACAGCTCGGCACGGGGGCGGCGAGGTCCCCCTCGATCGTCGCCGAGAAGCGCGCCGCGGCGGCCTCCAGGTGGTCGACCGCGGCCTGCGCGGTCAGCCGCGGGGAGACGAACGTGGTCGCGTGCGACATGCCGGAAGTATGCCCCCGATCGACGGCCGGCCACGGGCGAGCAGAGTCGGCGGCGCCGTCCTGCACGAGCTCGGCTACCGGCGGGCGCCGCCCTGATCCCGCTGGCGTCCCGGCGCCTCCCCGCGCTCGGCCCGGAGCCGGCGGCGCAGCAGCTCGAAGCACACCACGGCGGCCGCGGTGGAGACGTTGAGCGAGTCCACGCCACCCGCCATCGGGATCGACACCCACGTGTGGACGAGGTCGGCCACCTCACCCGACACCCCCCGGGTCTCGTTACCCAGCACGAGCGCCGTCGCGGCGGGGAGATCGGTCGCGTAGAGGTCCGCGGGGGCGCCGGCGTCGAGGCCGGCGACGCGCCAGCCGGCATCCCGCAACGTCCGGACGCCGTCCGCCGCGGTGCGGCACCGCAGGATCGGTGCCTGATAGGCGATGCCGGCGGACGCCTTGACCACGAGCGGACCGACGCCTGGCGACCCGACGCGCGGCAGGACGATGCCGGCAATTCCCGCGGCGGTCGCCGTCCGCAGGATCATGCCGACGTTCGCGGGGTTCGACACCGCGTCGAGGACGAGGACGGTGTCGCTGCCCGCGGTTCCCGGACCGGAGGACGGGCGTTGCACGAAGTCCTCGACCAGCGCCATGCGCGGCGGGACGACGTCCGCGAGCACCCCCTGGTCGTGCTTGCCGTTCCCGGCGAGGACCTTGACCCGGTGGGCGCTGGCCGTGCGGACGGCGATGCCGCGCCGCCGGGCGAGCACACGGATGCGTTCGAGGCTGTCGCCCCGGCTGCCCTCGGCGACGACGACCTTGTCGACGGCCAGCGAATCGTCCTGCAGCACCTCGAGGACGGGCATGCGGCCGTAGACGGTGATGAAGCTGTCCTTCGGGGACCGCTGCTCGCCAGTCACGCCGCCAGTCTCCCCGCTCCCCCGCGTGTTCGTGCGAGAGGCGAGGCCGGCCCTGATCAGACCACGCCGCGGACGGCGCCGTGCCGCTCGAGGAACCAGGTGTAGGTGGTCTGGATACCCGCACGGAGGCCGATGGCCGGGCGCCAGCCCAGCGAGGTGATCTTCGAGGTGTCGAGCAGCTTGCGCGGGGTTCCGTCGGGCTTGGTCACGTCCCAGGTCACCGGCCCGTCGTATCCGACGACGTCGGCGACCACGCCGGTGAGCTCGGCGATCGTGATGTCGCGCCCGGCGCCCACGTTGACGTGCTCGTCGCCGTCGTAGTGCTCCAGCAGGAACACGCAGGCCGCCGCCAGATCGTCGACGTGCAGGAACTCCCGCCGGGGGGCGCCGCTGCCCCACAACACCACCGGGCCGCCACCGCTCTTCGCCTCGGAGAACTTGCGGATCATCGCCGGCAGCACGTGGCTCGAGGCCAGGTCGAAGGAGTCACCGGGGCCGTACAGGTTGGTCGGCATCGCGCTGATCCAGCGATGACCGTGCTGGCGCCGCATGGCCTGCACGTGCAGGAGGCCCGCGATCTTGGCGATCGCGTATGCGTCGTTCGTCGGCTCGAGGATCCCGGTGAGCAGGGCCCGCTCGGGGATGGGCTGCGGCGCGAACTTCGGGTAGACGCACGATGAGCCCAGGAAGAGCAGCCGATCCACGCCGGCCCGGTGCGCGGCCTCGAGCACGTTGACCTGGATCCTGAGGTTGTCACCGAGGAAGTCCGCCGGGCGGGTGGCATTCGCCAGGATGCCGCCGACACGCGCTGCGGCGAGCACCACGACCTCGGGCTGGTGCACCGCGAAGAAGGCGTCGACGGCGCCGTCGTCCCGCAGGTCCAGATCGGACGACGGGGCTCCGATCAGGTTCGTGCAGCCCCTGGCCTCCAGGTGCCGCCAGACGGCTGACCCGACCAGACCGCGATGCCCGGCGACATAGATCCGGCTGTTCCGCCGAAGTGGTCTCGTAGTCACGTGAAGTGACTTTACTGACGCTATCAGTGAGCAGTCCCGGGTTTTCCCCAGCTCCTCACCGTGATTCGGCTCATGCTCGACCCTCGCCCGCCGGCCCGTGGTCCGCAGACCGGTGGTCAGCCGGCCAGTGGTCCGCCGCGGGATACGGCGTCCAGCGCACCGAGGAGTCGCGCCGGCGCAACGTCTCGAGCCGGACCCGCCATTGGGGCCGCAGCGCGGGGTTCGCCTCGAGCACGGGCAGTACGCTGGTCACGAGCTGGAGTTCGCGCACCCGGCGCAATGCGGGGAACCCGGGCCAGGCCGTGACGTCGACGCCGTAGGCCCGCGCGAACTCCGCCTGCAGTCCGGTGCCGTAGTCGAAACGCAGGGCGCCGACCGCCACCGGCACCAGATCCCATTCCCGCGGTCCCACGCTGACCCCGTCGAAGTCGCAGATCACCGGCCCGCCCGGGGAGGCGATGACGTTGCCCAGGAACGCGTCCCCGTGGACGACGCCGGACGGCACCAGCGGCTCGACCTCCTGGAGGGCCGCCACCATCGCCTCGACCGCGGCCAGCTCCTCGCGCAGGAAGGCCAGGTCGCCCTCGGCCACCCCGTCGGCCTCGCCGAGGCGGCGGCGGATGGCCGCCACCACGTTCCAGTCGGGCAGGTCGGGCGGGGGCGGGGCGCCGACGGCATGCAGCACCCTGAGGATCTCCGCGAGCCCGCTCGCCGTCGCCGGGGCCGCCGCCGTCTGGACCGCCTGCCAGACCGTGACCAGGTGGCCGCCGATGGCCAGGGGGTTCGGCGCCTGCGGGTGGAGGCGGACGGCGGGCAGCCCCAGGCCCTGCAGCCAGCGCGCGGCGGCGACGACGACCGGCACCCGCGCGCGCACCTCGTTCGAGCCCGCGATCCGGAGCACCGCGCCCGCGCGGGGCAGGAGAACGACCGCGTTGTTGGTGAACTTGAGGAGCCGCGCCCCGGTCGTTGGTAGGCCGGTGGCGCGGCCTGCGGCTGCGGTGAGGGCGGCGATGCCCTCGGCCGACAACTGCACCCGCCGCTGGGCGGGGTGCACGGTTCGTGGCACGATCGCTCCCTCGGCACCGGTTCCGCCCGGAATCCTGACGGGCGGCACCGACAGAACAGGGTCCGACACGCCCCGGCCGGTCACCCCGCCACCACCGACCGCACCCGCTCGGCGAGTTCCCGGCCGCCGCGGCAGCCGGCCTCGGCGGCCGCGGCGGCCAGCGGGTGCAGCCGGTCCAGCACGCGCACCGAACGGACCCGCTGTGCGAGGTCGAGGGCTTCCTCGCCGAGCGAGAGCCCCTCGTCGACGTCCCCGTCCCGGAGCACGGCCACGGCGAGGGCGGTGAGCTCGAAGGTCCGACTGCGGGCCATGTCGCTGCCGCGCGCCGCCAGGGCGGTGCCGAGGCTGACCCTGGCCAGAGCGAGGCGGGAGCGGTCGTGGGCGGCCAGCTCCAGCTGTGCCATCCCCGAGAGCGCCTCCAGGTCGGTGGGCCCGAAGAAGCGAACCCAGGGCGCGGTCGGCCCGGTCGCCCGGGCGAAGTCCTCGTGCGCCCGGTTCAGCGCGGTCGTCGCCTGGACGACGTCGCCGAGGATGCCGTACGCCCAGGCCTGGTTGGCCGACAGCATGGCCACGGTGACCAGGCAGCAGGACTCCACGGCCGCGATCTGGCCGAGCTGGAAGAACCGCAGCGCCTCGCGGGTGAGCCCCTGGTGCAGGTGCAGCCGCCCCGCCCGGTACAGGACGTTGGCGATGAGCGAGGCGTCGCCGGCGCGCCGGGCCTGGGTCAGCGCGCGGGCGAAGTAGCCCCGCGCGCAGGCATACAGACCGACGTCGAACGACGTCCATCCGGCCAGATTGTCCAGATCGGCGCAGGCGAGCACGAGGCGGTGGCGGACGTCGTCCGTGGCGCCCGCAGCGAGCAACTGGTGCACCCACCGCGTCTGTGCCACCACCGCCTCGCGGCAGGCGCCGCCGCCGTGCCCGTAGTCGAGGCCGCGCAGCGCGGACGTGATGGCCTCGACCTGGTCGACGTCACCCCGGCTCACCCGGCCGGGCAGCGGGGTCCCGGCCTCCCGCGGCGCGGTCCACTGACGGGCGGCGGGCCCGGCGTCCATCCCCACGGCCACCTCGGCCGCGTGCGCCAGGAGGGCCGCCACCTCGTCCTGGTCCGCGGGGTCAGTGCGACCGCTCCCGCCCGGGTGCGCATGCGCGGTGACGAACGCCTCCGTCTCGGGGTCGTAGGCGAGACCGAGGTACCCGCGCGGGACGCCGAGACCGTCGGCGATCCGGCAGAGGACGTCGTAGGCCATGACGCGCCGGCCCCTGGTGATCTCGTAGACCTCCGACGGTGCGAGCCCGGTCAGGGACGCGATCGCCCGCTGCGAGGTGCCCACGCGACGGAGCAGCTCGAACACCGCCGCCAGATCCCGGCAGGCGAGGGCGGACCGCAGGTCCGCCCGCTGCCAGAGGTCGGGGTCGAGCGGTGGCCGGTCGCCGAGCACATCGACGTTCACCGCCGGCTCGCCCGGGTGGGGGGGTCTAGTCGGGCTAGCCGCAGCTCGACCCGCGAAACTGGTCTGTTCCGCGACTGTCGCCGCGGAGTCACGCAACGCAATGCTGAGGGTATGGACGACGCCGGGGCACTCGATCCCGAGCCTGGGCGGGGCGCAGCGGACCTCCCCCGGGTCCTCCTCGGGTACCCCCCCGACCTCCTGACCATCACGCACCTCTCTCGATGCTCGAACGGAACGCGCACGGGTCGCGGCGGACGGAGCCGGCGGCGGTGTTCCGCCGCGTGGCGCGGACGCCGTGGTCGGGGTCGCCGTCCAGGCTGTCGTCACCGGCGCCGCCCGGGTCGTCCGCCGACCCGTCGGCCGTCCGCGGCGGCCTCCGCCACGACGGGCGGCTGACCTCCTCATCGCCGGAACGCCGGATCACGTTACGACGGCACACCGTGACGGGCCGGGTGTTCCGGAGAAGACGGGCGATGACCGGTCCGGTGGGCCGCCAGCCGGTCATCGCCTCCACGCTCCCGGCGCCGTCGCCGCACCGCCGCTCCCGCCCGCGGCAGCGGCGCCGGGGGCCGCCACGCGGTCCGGCCGAAGACCTTGGCGGCGCGTCACGGGGGGCGACGCTGCGGGTCCACGTGATCACGCGCCCCGCGCGTTGGCGTGCGCTGGTCCAGGCGGCGGGACGCGCGGCGCGACCCCGGGCAGGTACGCCCCGGTACGCCCCGGCGTGCGACGCGGGACGTCGTCGGCAATCGCTGCTCGCGGACCCTGGGTGGACATCGTCGTGCGCCTGCCGGCGTGACCTCAGCCGCCGGGCGGTCGCCGCAGTAACGCAGCGTCTGCGTTGCTCTCAATCAGTTATCCGAAACCGCTGGCCACCCGCTCCCACACCTCGCTAGTGTTCTCTCTGTGACGACCCGGAGACCGACAGTGATGGCGACCGTGATGGGACTCGCCATGGCGCCCGGCACCGCGCCGGTTCTGCCCGTCTCAGGTCTCCCTGCTGGGCGCCACTGATCGCGACGTGCAGTGACCCGTGCGGCGAACCGGGTCACCTGCCGCCAGGCGGAGCCGTCGGAGGGGGCGGCTCCAGCCGGCAGAGAGGGCCGGTCCGAACCACGGGCCGGCCCTCTCCCTTGCCCCGGCGCGAGCAAGGGCCTGAGCGGCAGGCGGCCGGGGCGTCGCGGCGGGTGAGGCGTCCGGGGTCAGCCGAGCAGGTGCGCAGCCCAGCGACTGGCGGCCAGTGCGCAGGAGACCGCCAGACCGCTCCACGCCGCCGCCTCGCCCCACGTCATCACGTCGTCGACGAGCGGGCTCTCGGCCCACG